>NZ_CP107985.1:309750-619500 GCF_036108815.1 Streptomyces sp. NBC_00353
CGGCGCGCCCCGAACGGTTTTGGGCGCGCTGGTCCTCCGCTTTCGCGTCCCGGTCGGCGACGCATATCCCGTATGCGGTCCGTCCCGGGCGGGCGGGATCCCTACGACCTGGCCATAGGGGTGTGGCCAGAGGCGACGGGGAGGCCCCGAACCATCTCGCTGGTGACACGGGGGCCCCGACCGCTGACGCCACACCCGGCGTCCCAGATCGCACCGAGAACATTACGCACACCCCGCCAGACACCCCCACAGACCGTCACACCGTTCACTCAAACGTGCCCACGTTCGCCAAAGCAGCTTGTGTGCACAGCAGTTGTGAACCCTGCCCGTTGCACCGGACCACGAGTGCCGCCTCCGGTGTGGCGGGAATCGCGGGCGGTTGCTTGCAGGGCAACCGGCGAGGGACGGGTGCGTCAGTCCTGGGTGGGGTGCCCGTCGACCAGCCGCCGCAGCCCCAGGGGGTTGTCCGCGGCCAGTGCGTCCGGCAGCAGCGCGTCAGGGAAGCCCTGGTAGGTGACGGGTCGCAGGAAACGGTCGATCGACGTCATGCCGACCGAGGTGAAGCGGCTGTCGGTGGTGGCCGGGAAGGGGCCGCCGTGGATGGTGGCGTGTCCGACCTCCTGCGGGTGGGCGAACGCGTTCACCACGATCCGGCCGGTACGGCGCTCCAGGATCGGCAGCAGGCGCGCGGCGTCACTGTGGTCGGCCTCGTCGAGGTGCATCGTCGCCGACAGCTGACCGCGGAATGTCCGGGCCACCTCGAGGAGCTGGGCCATGCCGGTCAGGCGGACCAGGAGCGCGGCCGGTCCGAAGACCTCCTCGGCCAGGCCGGGATCTGCCAGGAACCGCTCCCCGTCGACCTCGAGCAGCCGCGAGCGGCCCTCCCAGGAGCCCTGGGGCTCCGGGCCCTCGGTGAGGGTCTCGGCGCCGGACTCGCGCAGCCGCTGCGCGCCTTGGTCGTATGCGTCGTGGATGCCCGGGGTCAGCATGGTGCGCGCACCCATGGCGTTCACCCGTGCTTTGGCCGCGTCGCGCATCTCGGCGTAGCCCGGACCGTCGACAGCGAGCAGGATGGCCGGTTTGAGGCAGGCCTGGCCGACGTTGACGAGCATGCGCTCGGCGAAACCGTCACCGGCCTCGGCGCCGCGTGCTGCGAGCGCCGCGGGCAGGATGAAGGTGGGGTTGACGCTGGTCATCTCGGCGAAGACCGGGATCGGGTCGGGGCGCAGCTGGGCCCGCCGGTACAGCGCCATGCCACCGCGCTCGGAACCGGTGAAGGTCACCGCCTTGATCAGCGGGTGGTCCACCAGCGCCTCACCGATCTCGTTGCCCGCCCCCCGCACCATGGAGAACACTCCCTCATGCAGCCCGGAGTCGACGACCGCGCTCCGGATGGCGCGCGCCTGCAGCTCCGAGGCGCCCGGGTGGGCGTTGTGGGCCTTGAGGACGACTGGGGCGCCCGCGGCCAGCGCGGAGGCGGTGTCGCCGCCGGCGATGGAGTAGGAGATGGGGAAGTTGCTCGCGCCGAAGATGGCGACCGGCCCGATAGCGATCTTCTGCATGCGGTGGTCCATCCGCGGCCGCGGATGCCGCTCAGGCTGCGCCGGGTCGACGGTGGCGTCGCGGAAGCGGCCCTCGCGGACCACGTCGGCGAACTGCCGGAACTGGGAGGCGGCCTTGGCCGCCTCGCCCTGAAGTTGCGCTGCGGGCAGGCCGGTCTCCAGTGCCGCCCGCTCGGCCAGCTCCTGGTTGATCCCGTCCAGCCGGTCCGCGATCAGCTCGAGGAACGCGGCGCGTTCCTTGAGGCCGGTGCGGTTGTAGCTGTCGAAGGCCTCGTCGGCCAGGCGCGCGGCACGGTCGACCTCGGCCGGGCCGCCGAGTGCGAACTGCGGTCCGATGTGCTCGCCCGTCGCGGGGTTGAGTGCCTTCATCGTGCCGGCGGATGCCGGGACGTTCGACGAGCCGATCAGCATGTCTCCGGTCAGTGCCATCTCAGTACTCTCCGTTGTCCAGCGTCCGCAGCAGTTCTGCGGTGGTGGTGATGGTGTGGGCGTAGGTGGGGCCGTTGAGTTCGTGGGCGGCGTGCATCATCTCGGGCATGAACGCGGCGGTGGCGTCGCGGACGAGGGTCACGTGGTAGCCGAGCTCCATCGCGTAACGGCCGGTGGATTCGATGCAGGTGTTGGCGAGCAGGCCGATGACGATCACGTGGGTGATGCCGTGCTGCTTGAGCTGGAAGTCCAGATCGGTGTTGGCGAAACCGCTCTGCGCCCAGTGCTCCTGGACGATCACGTCACCGTCGGCGGGCTGGAGGTCCTGGTGGAACTCGCCTCCCCAGGTGCCCAGCGCGAAGCTGTGGCGCTGCTGTATCAGCTGCTGGGTGGGGTTGGGGTGGTCCCAGTCCTCGTAGTCGCCTTCGTGCCAGCGGCGGTGGGGGACGAAGGCGATCTGCAGCTCCGCCTGGCGGCCGGCGGCGACGACGGCGCGCAGGTTGTCCAGCAGGCCGACGTCGGTGGCCACCTGCTGGACCGCCGGCCAGATCTTGCCCCCCTCGGACAGGAAGTCGTTGTAGGGGTCGACCAGCAGGACCGCGGTGCGGGTGGGGTCGTAGGTGTCCGTCATGGTGCGTCCTTCTCTAGCGTGGATGACTGTCATCATCCACATTCAGGATGATTGACGTCATCCTGAATGTCAAAGGGGGGCACTTGGCGTGGGGTCATCTGTATGATGAGCATCATCCACAATGGCGTCGCCACCGGAACCCTGCGGCGACGCGCCTGCGGGCGGCGTGAGCACACCCCCGATTGCCACCCCTGGCTCGACGGTCACCGGAGGGACGGTGCCGAGGATCCGGGCGCCATGCGCCTCCTCGCCGCCCTATCGCCCCTCGAAGCGCCCCGGAGGAACCACATGAATCCCGATGAACTGCGCAAGGCCCTTGTCGGCGCCTGGCGCCTGGTGTCGTACAAGGCCACCGCCGTCGACGACGGCAACGTCATCGAGCCCTTCGGCCCGCGGCCCCAGGGCCTCATCACGTACACACCCAGTGGCCACATGTCGGCCCAGATCATGCGTCCACTGCGGCCCCGTTTCCGGCAGGGGCGCCTCGAGGAGGGGCTGCCCGAGGAACTGGCCACGGCGGCCGGCGGCTATATGGCCTATGGAGGGACCTACGAGGTTCCCGAAGACGACTTCGTGGTCCACCACGTCGAACTCAGCCTGTTTCCCAACTGGGTGGGCACCACCCTGGCCCGGGTCGCCGACTGGGACGGCAACAGGCTCCGGCTGACCCTGCCCGAGCCCGCCCTGATCCGGGGCGCCCGCCGCACGGGCGTCCTCATCTGGGAGCGCGCGCGGTGACGGTCGCCCCGTTGCGCTTCACGTGTGCCGGATGGCGTATGTGAGGCGTCCGAGGCACCCCCGGCTTCACTGCTGTGCGGCCTCGGCCGGCCCGACAGCCCGGGAGGGCGAGTGGGTGCATGGATGGATGTATGATGACCGTCATCCACATTTGCTCGGTGCAGTCTGTCGCAGATCGGGAGGTCTTGAAATGGGTCACTCCCAGGCAGCCAAGGCGGAGTCGCGTGAGCGGGTCCTACGGATCGCCGCTCGCCGTATCCGCGAGGAGGGGCTGACCCGCCCGGGCGTCGCGGAGCTGATGAACGAGGCCGGTCTGACCCACGGCGGGTTCTACAAGCACTTCGCCTCGCGCGACGACCTGATGAATCAGGCTGCGGCCCTCGCCCTGGCCGATGGGGAGAGCAAGATGGCGGATGCCGCCCGTCGGAACCGCGAGGAGCCCCGCACAGGACTGATCGACTCCTACCTCAGCGCCCGCCACCGTGATACTCCCGGAACGGGCTGCGCAGTGGTGACGCTCGGCGCCTCGGCAGGGCGCGGCGAAGCCGAGATGAAGGAGGCGTACGAAAAGCAGGTGCGAGGCTATCTGGAACTCATCAGCGAGACGGCGGGCGGCGACGACTCCGATGAAGTGCAGGCCGACGCCATGCTCACGCTGAGTGCGATGGTCGGCGCCCTGCTGATGTCGCGGGCGGTTGCCGACCCCGAGCTCTCCGATCAGCTTCTGCAGACGGTCGCCGCGCGGCTCAAGCGCACGCCCGTGAAGGCCTGACCGAACGCATCCCGCTGCCCCAGGGCCGACGCCATCAGGGCGCGGGCCGCCCCCCGGCCCGCGGCGTTCCGCGCTCGGCGGTCGGCGTCCTGAGCAGGAGTTGTTGCTCCCGGCGATCACCGGTGTGACGGTCGTGTCCGCCCCAGGAACCTGCCCGGCACGACCGTCACCGGGCTGCCGACTGGGCTCTGCGTGTGGTCTGCCCGCCACGGCTGCGCGCCTTGCCGACCGCAGGGATGGGAAACGAGGTGATGCGCACCCTGTACGGCGACGACTGACAACGTCGTGCGAATGCTGCGCAGCAGCACCGCTCAGCGAGTCGTGGTGCCCTCGTCCCACGCCAAGGACCCTCGCTGTCGGTCGGTCGTCCGCTCCCCCGGCTCCATCTCAATCGCTTGAGGTCAGGGTCGTCGTCGGCCGGGAGGCCACACGTCGGGCTCGGCCGATTCGAGGCGGCAGCGGCTGCTGTGCGGGGACCGGAGATGGCAGTTCGCCGGAGGCGCTGCGGCGGCAGGCACCAGGCCGAGAGTCCGTAGTCGGTAAGCAACAGGGCGGTACTGCTGGGGAGATTCCCCGGGTATCCCACGCGGGTATCCTGCTGCCTGAGTTGCAGGTGACAGGGACGATCGGGCGCAGTTTCAGCCGGGGGCAACGTGGTGCGTGCACTTAAGGCGATAGTCCCGGTCCTCGCCCTGATGGCGGTGGCGGCGGGGTGTTCCTCGTCCGAAGCCAAGGACGAGGAGCGGCTGACCGCGCAGCGGGAGAACTACTGCACGCAGCTGGGGACGTGGCAGAAGGCGCGGAACGCGGCGGGCACGGACACGCCGGAGTCGTCAGGGTACGACGAGGTCGGGGCCGTCGCTCAGGACGCCTTCCTCGCGATGCGACCGCTCCGGGACGAGACCGTCGGCGGAGGCCGCACCTTGGCGGAGGCGACGGTGGCAGCCATGAACAACAGTGACTCCGAGGCGGAGGGGCGCATCGTGCAGTACTGCGGAGATGTCGGCTTCGAGACGCTGACCCGCTAATTACCCGAGTCAGAGAATCTCT
This sequence comes from Streptomyces sp. NBC_00353, assembly GCF_036108815.1. Taxonomy (NCBI): domain Bacteria; kingdom Bacillati; phylum Actinomycetota; class Actinomycetes; order Kitasatosporales; family Streptomycetaceae; genus Streptomyces; species Streptomyces sp. NBC_00353. Next base: position 314,933 of record NZ_CP107985.1, read on the forward strand.
GACTCAGGACAGTAGTTGGCGGGCGGCACCCAAGGTGGGAAGTCGTACGGGTGTCCTACGATGCGGCTGGTGAACAACCATCGCGGCCGAATACTGCTGGCCTGCTCCGTCGTCGCCGTCGTTGCGTTTGGGTGGTACGCCACCCAGACCGTACGTCCTCCTGACTGCGAGGTCACTGTTTCCGCATTTGCTGACGGTGACGGACAGCCGCTCCCCGAGGGCGGGGAGGAAGTGACCTGGGGTGAATTGGACGAACGTGCCTACCAGGACCTGGTCGCGTCAGGACGTTGCGAGCCGCCGGCAGCTCGCTGGCGCCACTGGCTCAGCTGACAACCCGAAGTGCACGGTCGATCTGCATGCGGCTCTGCCGTGATGCAGGACGCTCCAGGCGCGGAGCCCGGACGGGATTCGTTCGTAGATCACACCGCCGACGCGGTCTTCGTCCAGTCGTCCGACAGGCTCCGACCAAGTGAGCAGAAGACCGCACCTCGCAGCATCCGTGCCGGCGGCGGACGAGCTGATCGCTTCCCGCCTCGTCGGTGCACGACTGGGGGCTGCTCAGCCGGATGAGCCGGCTCGCGGACCGCCCGATGCCGTTCCGCTGACATTCACCTCCGACATCAACAGCTACGAACGACCGCAACCTTCCGGCAGGAACGGCCTCAGCCGTTCCCACTCGGCATCCGTCAGATCGCCCCGCCCCATGTCCACAACAACGATCCGGATGTGAAGTAGTCACATGAACGGCTGGACAGGCCCTGGGGCAGGCCCCGCGCGGCCGGCGCCCTCGGCGCACACCGGTGTCCGCGCTCATCACCCTCATCGACGGCGAGTTCGACGCGCTCAGCAGCCCTGTCTGACCGACGCTGGATGCCGACGCCGGATACCGAACCACTCTCGAAGGGCAGCTCATGAAGATCGGCATCATCGGAGCAGGCAATATCGGCGGCAATCTCACCCGTCGCCTCACCGCGCTCGGGCACGACGTGTCCGTGGCCAACTCCCGTGGCCCTGAGACCTTGGCCGACCTGGCCGAGGAGACCGGTGCCACCCCGGTCACTGCCGCCGAAGCCGCCCGCGGCGCGGAAATCGTCGTGGTGACCATCCCGCTCAGGAGGGTCCCCGGCCTGCCCTCCGGCCTCTTCGACGGCGCGGCCGAGGGGTTCGCCGTCATCGACACCGGCAACTACTACCCCAAGGAGCGCGACGGGCGGATCGCCGCGATCGAGGACGAGGGTCTGACCGAGAGCCGCTGGACCGAGCAGAACCTCGGCCATCCGGTCGTCAAGGCGTTCAACGGCACCCTCGCCCAGGACATCCTCGCCATGCCGCGGCCGGCCGGGCACCCCGAGCGGATCGCGCTGCCCGTCGCCTCGGACGACGAGACCGCCAAGGCGAGGGTCCGCGCTCTGATCGATGAACTCGGCTTCGACACCGTCGACGCCGGCGGCATCGACGACTCCTGGCGCCAGCAGCCCGGCAGCCCAGTCTACGGGCTCCGCGCCGACGTCGACGGCGTGACGAAGGCTCTCGCCGACGCCTCACCCGAGCGCAGGTCGGACTTCCGGGCCTAAGGCGTGTTCGGCGTCTCTGACGAGGCAGTGGGTTCCCAGTTTCGGGAACGTGAGGTCTGCTCAGGGATCTTGGGTCGTGCCTGGTCGGTGAACTCGGTGGCGAGCACAAGGGCCCGGCGGGCTTCGTCGGTTGCCCGCCATCCCCGCGGGTGCGGGGAGCAGTTGAGGCGCTTGGCCATGGTGAGGGCGTAGCAGGACCGCAGCGCGGCACCGTGTGGATGGTCGCGGACGTCGGAGCCACCCCGGTTCCCGCGGACAAGCCTGGGGCTTCCTGAATGGATACAGCGCCGGCAGACCGGCGAAGGCTGGTGGGACCGAGCCGAGTCAGCGCCGCGCCGTAGGCGCTTGAGGCAATACCTCCCGCTCGAACGTTTGGGCGGGAAGGTTGGTGCTGCTGGTGGGGAATTACGTGGCCGTCGACGTCCGGCGACGCCCAGTTCCCAGGGCGATGCGGACGGAGCCAGGTGCGAGCGCCGGGTCGCTGGATCGTCCGCCTGAGGGAGTGAACAACAGTTCCCACTTTTTTCAGTGGATATCCGTCATTTTCAATGAATACCCTGATGTCGTGAAGCTTTCCGAGTGGGCAGCGCGCAACGGCGTGCACTACCAGACCGCGTGGACCTGGGCGAAGGAGAGCCGTATGCCGGTCCCGGTTGTCCAGACGCCGTCGGGTACGTGGCTCGTGACCGAGCCCGCCGCGCAGGCTGCGGGACGGGTCGTGGTGTACTGCCGTGTCTCGTCCGGTGACCAGAAAGCGGACCTGGAGCGTCAGGTCGCCCGGACCGTGCAGGGCGCAACGGCTCAGGGCCTCATGGTCGCTGACGTGGTGACGGAGGTCGGCTCCGGCTTGAACGGGCGCCGCCGCAAGCTGTACCGGCTGCTCGCCGACCCGGGTGTCGGCACGATCGTGGTCGAGCACCGCGACCGCCTCGCCCGGTTCGGCGTCGAGCACCTCAAAGGAGCCCTCTCGGCCTCGGGGCGGCGCCTGGTCGTCCTTGACCCGGCGGAGACCGCCGACAACCTCGTACGGGACATCACCGAGGTCCTGGCCTCGATGTGCGCACGCCTGTACGGCCACCGCTCCGCGAAGAGTCGTGCCGACCGGGCCATCGCCGTCGCCACCGGCCCGGATGTGGCCGGATGAAGAAGTTCAAGCCGCAGCCGGGCTTCAACGTCCTCTCGCACAAGCTCGCGCTGGATCCGAATGCCACGGCCAACCGCCACCTGCACTCGCATGGAGGTGCCGCGCGGTCCGCGTACAACTGGGCGGTCGCGTACGTCACTGCCGTGTGGTGGCAGCGTAAGGCCGAGCAGTCGTACGGCATCTGCGAGGACGAGCTGACCCAGTGGCGGTCGTGGTCGCTGCCCTCGCTGCGGAAGGCGTTCAACGAGGACAAGCGCACCAACCCGCGCTTCGCCGGCTGGTGGGAGGAGAACTCCAAGGAGGCATACAACACCGGTCTGGCAGGCGCGTCGGCTGCGTTCGAAAACTATGCGAAGTCGAAGAGCGGTAAGCGCAAGGGTCCAAGGATGGGCATCCCCCGCTTCAAGTCGAAGCGAACAGCGCGCCTGACCTGCCGGTTCACTACCGGAACGATCCGTATCGAGCCTGACGGCAGGCATATCACCCTGCCCAGGATCGGCACCGTCCGCCTGCACGAGCACCGAGCTGACCTGCGGGCCATGATCGACACGGGGAACATGCGGATCCTGTCCGCGACCGCACGTCTTAACCGGGGGCGCTGGTTCGTGTCGCTCCAGGTCGAGGAGAAGCACGAGCTGGTCAAGGTTGCCCGCCCTAACGCCGCGGTCGGGATTGACCTCGGCATCAAGACCCTGGCAGTCCTCGCGGACAGCGACGGTGTCCTTGGCGCAGAACCCAACCCACGCCACCTCGACCGCGCGCAGAAACAGCTGCGCCGCGCCAGCCGTGTCGTCTCGCGTCGGCATGGCCCCGACCGGCGCACCGGGCAGCAGGCCTCCCGCCGCTGGGAGAAGGCCAGTCAGGCGCGGAATAAGATCCATCACCGGGTCGCGAACCTCCGCGAGGACACCCTCCACCAGATGACGACCCGCCTCGCCTGCGAGTACGGCACGATCGTCATCGAAGACCTGTGCGTCGCCGGAATGGGCCGCAACCGGCGCCTGTCCCGCCGCGTCGCGGACGCCGCGTTCGGCGAGATCCGACGCCAGCTCACCTACAAGACCCGCCGGCGTGGCACGCGACTCATCGTCGCCGACCGCTGGTACCCCTCCTCGAAGACCTGCTCCCGCTGCGGTGCGGTGAAAACCAAACTGCCCCTCAGCATGCGCATCTTCGAGTGCGACAACTGCGGCCTCGTCCTCGACCGGGACGCCAACGCCGGACACAACCTGGTCGCCCTCGCGGCCCGCACCACAGGTACCGGAGTGGCCGGAGACCTGGACCTCGCCAAGGCGGAGTCGAAGCCCCGTGGAGCCGACCGGAAGACCCGCGTCACCCGCCCGCGCCGCAAGGCCGGGACGGGGCGGGCAGGTGGCGCGATCCCCAGCCCCCGGGCCGGGAAGGAAACGGGAGACCGTCAACAGGACACCGGCGCGCAACTCGGCTCTGATGACCCGTTACGGACCATTCCGGTGGAAACCTCGGGATTGCTGAGATCGCTTGATGATCAAAGCAACGGCGTCACCCCGCTGGTGTGCCCGGCGGGGACCCCGGCTTCTTCTCGTCGGCTGCGTGGTGCAGAGCGCGGTGCTGTGACGTGACCGCCGAAAGCGGCGCAGCGATATGTTCCAGCGGCTTCTGGTTCTGCGGCCACTGCGAAGAAGACGGCCACCAGGCCCGCGATCACCATCAGGGTCGCCCCCACGCTGAACGCGAGAGCGGCGTCCCCGACGACTCCGCTCTGTGTCAGGCCCGCGAAGAGCAGGGGGCCGGAGATACCGCCGGTCGCCGTCCCGATGGCGTAGAAGAAGGCGATCGCCATGGCTCGTGTCTCCATCGGGAAGATCTCACTGACCGTGAGGTAGGCCGAACTCGCACCCGCCGACGCGAAGAAGAGGACGACGCACCAGCACAGCGTCATCGTGATGGCCTCGAGCCGTCCGGCATCGAACAGCCAGGCAGTGAGGAACAGCAAAGCTCCGGAGAGGATGTAGGTCCCCGCGATCATCGGCCGGCGGCCCCAGGTGTCGAAGAGACGGCCCAGGAGCAGGGGGCCCAGGAAGTTGCAGAACGCGATGGCGGCGAAGAAGTAGCCGGTTGTTCCGGTGGAGACGTCGAAGAACGTGACCAGGATCGAGCCGAAGCCGAAAGTGATCGCGTTGTAGAGGAACGCCTGTCCGACGAAGAGCGCGAAGCCGAGCGTCGCACGCTTGGGATAGTCACGGAAGACGGTCTTCCCGATCTCGATGAAGCCGACGCTGCGTCGCTGTTCGACAGTGATCTCGCTCTCCGCCTCGGGGAGCGGGCGGCCCGTCTCCTCCTCGATCTCCCTTTCCACCTCGTCGACGAGCTTCTCCGCCCCCTCGGACTGTCCGTGGATGAACATCCACCGCGGGCTTTCCGGCACATGACGGCGTACCAGAAGGATGACCAGTCCCAGAACGACGCCGAGGGCGAACGTCAGCCGCCAGCCGACATCCTTGGGGAAGATGTCGGTATCGAGGGCGAGGACCGACAGGAGAGCACCACCCATCGCGCCCAGCCAGTAACTGCCATTGATGATCAGGTCGACGCGGCCCCGGAACCTGCTGGGGATCAGCTCGTCGATGGCGGAGTTGATGGCCGCGTACTCGCCGCCGATACCGAACCCGGTCAGGAAGCGGAAGAGGAAGAACCACCAGACGGAGAAGGAGATGGCGGTGAGCGCGGTCGCCGCGAGGTAGACGGTGAGAGTGATCAGGAAGAGCTTCTTACGGCCGTGACGGTCCGTGAGCCAGCCGAAGAAGAGGGCGCCGGAGCAGGCGCCCGCCACGTAGAGCGCTGCGGCGACGCCCGTGACCTGAGCGCTGCTGATCGGCAGGCCGCTGCCGGCTTCGGAGAGCCGGCCGGCGATGTTCCCGACGACGGTGACTTCCAGGCCGTCGAGGATCCAGACAGTGCCCAGGCCGATCACGATCATCCAGTGCCATCGCGACCACGGCAGGCGGTCCAGTCTCGCGGGGACCTTTGTCGTGACTGTTCCGGTGACTGCTTCTCCGCCTCGGCTCATAGGACTCTGCCTCCTGACAGGGCGGCCTGCGTCGCCGCCCTGGGCGCCGAGGCCGGGTACCTAGGGTCCAAACGGGTAAACAGCATCATGAAGCGATGCCCAACTGGAGAGGCGCGCCGGTCGACGTGGAGAGGGATGCACCCGACCAGGTCCTGTCCGCGGCGGGCTTCGGAGGCCATATGCCGCACGAACCGTAGCCGCGTTCACAGGCGACCGAGGCCGATCGCTACCCTGAGCGGTCTTTGACAGCAACGATCACAGTCGTGCGCTGGGGATCTCGGTGTCCGGGTGGGGCCGGGGGACATCGGCGTCCCCGGGGACGCAGTCCGATGGTCTGCGCGTAGAAAGTGCCCTCCGCTTGGGCCGGCAGAACCCTCAGCAAGGTTCATCGTCCCAGGTCAGGAAGGCACTTTCGCGTTTTTACCCCATCAGCTGCCGTCCCCGGATGAAACGGCGAGGTCAAGCTCAGCCTCGGTGGGTTTCCAGCAGTCGCAGCCAGATTTCGCCGAGGGTGGGGAAGGCGGGGACGGCGTGCCAGAGCCGGTCGAGGGGTACCTCGCCGGCGACGGCGATGGTGGCGGAGTGCACCAGTTCCCCGACGCCGGGTCCGGCGAAGGTGACGCCCACCACGGTGTTGCGGTCGGTGTCGATGAGCATGCGGGCCCGGCCGCGGTAGTCCTCGCCGTACTGGTGGGCGCCCGCAACGTGTGCGAGGTCGTAGTCCACCACCTCGATGCGGCGCCCGCTCTGTTCGGCCTCGCGGCTGGTCAGACCGACGGAAGCGACCTCGGGGGTGGTGAAGACGACCTGCGGGACGGCCACGTGGTCAGCGGTGGCGACATGCGCGCCCCAGGGCGCGTCGTCGACCGGTTCCCCGTTGGCGCGGGCGCCGATGACGGCGCCGGCGATCCGGGCCTGGTACTTGCCCTGGTGGGTCATCAGGGCGCGGTGGTTGACGTCGCCGACGGCGTAGAACCAGCCGTCGGCGACGTCGGTCACTCGGAAGGTGTCGTCCACCTTCAGCCAGTCGCCCGGGGTGAGACCTATCGTCTCCAGCCCCAGGTCCCAGGTCCGCGGAGCACGGCCGGTGGCGAGCAGGATCTCGTCCGCCACCAGATGCCCGCCGTCGGCCAGGGTGATGTGGACCTCGCCGTCCTCGCGCGCCAGAGAGGTCACGGAGGTTTCGAACCGGATGTCGACACCGGCTTCCCGCAGACCATCGGTGACCAGTTCGCCGGCGAACGGCTCCATCCGCTGCAGCAGCCCGTTCTCGAGGACCAGCATGGTCACCTGGGAACCGAGCGCCTGCCAGGCGGTGGCCATCTCGACGGCCACCACACCGCCGCCGACCACGGCCAGACGGCCGGGGACCTTGCCCGCACTGGTCGCCTCACGGCTGGTCCAGGGGCGAACGGTGTCCAGGCCCGGGATAGGGGGCAGAGCCGCGCCGGTTCCGGTGGAGACGGCCACCGCGTGCCGGGCCGTGAGGGCGACAGTCTCACCGCCGGGAGTCTGCACCGACACCTGCTTGGGACCGGTGAGGCGGCCGTGGCCGCGTATGAGATCGACGTCGACCGAGTCCAGCCAGTCGACCTGGTCCTCGTCCTTCCAGTACGAGGACATCTTGTCGCGGTGCGCGAGAACCGCCTCGACGTCCAGCGGCCCGGCCACCGCCGGGTTGAGTCCGGGTATGCGGCGTGCGTCGGCGCGCGCCACCACCGGGCGCAGCAGCGCCTTGCTGGGGTCACAGGCCCAGAACGAGCACTCCCCGCCGAGCAGTTCACGCTCCACGATCACGGTACTGAGACCGGCGGCACGGGCACGTTCGGCCACGTTCTCACCGACCGGCCCAGCGCCGATGACAATCACATCGTAGGTGCGGGTGGTCTCGTTCATTACTGCTCCATTCATCACTGCTTCTGCAACTCAGGTGGGTGGGTGGTTGGTTGGTTTGGTGTCAGCGGCCGGGGAGGCGCTGCGTCACTTCCTGGAGCACCCAGCCGTTGCCGTCCGGGTCGCTGAAGGTGAGGAAGGAGCCGTAGGAGGCGCGCTCGGGGTGCAGGCCGGCCAGCCGCTCCTGGCCGGGACCGCGGTGGGTGACGTCCCCGTCCTCGTGGCCGTGGAACAGCCCTCCGGCGTCGTGGAACACCTCGCTCACGTCGATGCCGCGGCTGGTGAGCTCGGCGTGGGCCTCTTCGATGTCGGTGACGATGAGGTAGAGGCTCTGGATCGTGCCGGGGGCGGTGGAGGTCATTCCCTCGCCGAAGATGATCGAGCACTCGGAGCCGGGCGGGGTGAAGTGGACCACCCGGAAGTCGTCACTGGCTGTGTAGTCGACGTCCAGGCGGAATCCCAGCGCCTCGTAGAAGGCCTTGGTCCGGTCGATGTCGGAGACGGGCAGCACGATCATTTCGAGTTTCAGATCCATGGGGATGTCCTTGTTTCTTGAGGCGTGTTCACGGTTTCTTGAGGCCGGTGTTCACGCGTCCAGTGCGTCACTGGTTCAACGGGTGCACGGCGGCCGGGGCTGGGGGGTGCGTACTGCCCTGGCGGCCGGGTCTGCCAGCTGCGACGGCCGGGGAGACGGCCGGTGCTGTGCAACCTGATGGAAAAAACCTATCCGACGCTTAGCTTGTGTGCAAGGAAAACGTGAAATAGGAGGATGCGGCAAAGGTATCAGTGGGTGGGGTGGCGGTCCGGAATACCGGAGTGGGCGGGTTCTTCCGCCGCAGGGCCCCGGGGCACGCCACAGACAGGCGCAATCTGCACCGGGAGCCAGAAGTGCCATACCGGCGCTGACCTGCGTGTTTCGCCGGTGCGTCCCCGTCGGGCAGTGCCGCGGCACTCGTGGATCAGTCCGCCGAGAATGTCGTGGCGTTGGATGCGTCGCGCCCAAAGGGGATGACGTGCGGGTCGTCGGCGGGAGCTCGAAGATCGAGGGCGTGGTGCGACCGTCTCGGCGATCTCCTGCGGCGAACCGAGCCGACCGCACGGGTCCGCTCCGTTCGCCGCAGCGAGCATCGCGGCCGCCCGGTCGCCGGACGCGCCGCAAGCTCTGCGCATCGGCGTCTCGATGGCCACCGGTGCCCCGCGGACGAGCGCCGGACGCGCCGGTGAAACGGCTCGTCCCTAAGCGACCGTGAGCACGATCTTGCCCTGGATGTGCCCTCGGGCAGCGCGTTCGTGCGCGGCTCGGGCATCCGCGAGCGCAAACGTGCTGTCGATCGCGACGCGGACCGTGCCCGCGTCGAGCAGGCGTGCCAGTTCGGCAAGCTGCGCGCCGTTCGAGCGGACCGTGGTGCCCGTGACGGTCACGCCCAGCTTCGCGTTCTCTTCTTCGTCGAATTCGCCGAAGAACACGGGGAACTGGGAGCCGCCGCGCTTGAGCGTGCGCAGGAAGCGTTTGCTGGCGGGGCCGCCGACGGCGTCGAGAACGAGGTCGACGTCGTGCACGAGTTCCTCAGGACGGCTCTTGGTGTAGTCGATGAACTCGTCGGCGCCGAGCTCGCGCAGGAACAGTTCATGCGCGCCCGACGCCACCGCGATGACACGTGCACCCTTCCATTTCGCCAGCTGCAGCGCGAAGTGCCCCACGCCGCCCGCGGCGCCGTTGATGAGCACCGTCTTGCGGGCGTCGAGTGGCACCGGACGATGCTGCGCCGCTTGGAAGCCCGAGGGGTGATCGTGTCCGACCTCGATCAGGAACTGCCACGCGGTGAGCCCGGACATGGGCGCCCCGGCGGCGTGCACGTGATCGATGCCGGCCGGCTTGAGTGCGAGATCCGACGCAGGCGCGGCCACGTACTCGGCATAGGTGCTGCCATCGAAGCCGGGGAAGCGAAGGAGACCGAAGACTTCATCACCGACGGAGAAGCCGTCCACATCCGCGGCGACGGCCTCGACGACGCCCGACAGGTCCGTCCCCGGGATCGCGGGCAGGCTGAACTTCGGCCTCACCTCCACAGGCAGGTTGGACATCCCGTCGCGCAGGTACCAGTCGGGGGGGTTGACGCCGACCGCGTGCACGCGAACGAGCACCTCACCCGGCCCCGGCTCGGGAATCGGCACCTCGTCGTGACGCAGAACTTCAGGGCCGCCGTGCTCATGGAGCCGGACCGCCCTCATCGTGTGTGTCGGCATGGTTTTCTCCTGCCCGCGCTGCGGGATAGGCTTATTCGGATCAGCGATCCACATAAGCGGACCACTGATCCGAATATATGGACCACTGATCCGGATAGTCAAGAGGGACAGATGCGCGCCGACGCCAGGAAGAACCGCGACCACCTGCTCGCAGTAGCGGGCACCGCCATCACCGAGCAAGGCGTCGACGTGTCGCTGCGCGACATCGCGCGCAGGGCCGATGTCGGACTCGCGACGCTGCTGCGCCACTTCCCGACGCGCGAGGCGCTGCTCGATGCCCTGCTCCGTACGAGCTTCGACGAGCTGACCGCTAAGGCAGGCGCCCTCGAAACGTCCAGCTCGCCCGCCGATGCTCTCGTTTCGTGGCTACGCGACTGTGTCGCGTGGACAACTGAGTACCGGGGCGCGATCGTGCTGATGGCAGCCGCCATCGAGGACACCGAGTCCGCACTCCACGCTTCGTGCGCCACTCTGCGCGCGGCCGGTGCGCGGCTCCTCACCCGTGCCCAGGCCGCGGGCATGGCGCGGACCGACTTTGATGGCGCCGATTTGTTCGCGCTGGTAATGGCGCTCGCTTGGCTCGGCGATCAACCCTCGCTCGCGCCACGCGCCGATCACCTCTTCGACGTTGTCGCAAGCGCGATCCTGACCAGCACAGCGAGCAGCGATGCCGAGGGGGAACGCCGCCCTCGCGTCCGTAGCTGAAATCGTCGCGCACGCGGACCGGCGAACTCGGCCGCGCGCTCGGTAAGAGCGGATCGACGCCGAGTTCGCCAAGGCGGTCAAGGTCACCGGCATCGAGCCGCGCGCTCCCCGGGAGCGGACCGCGGCCGCTGGGAAGCGGCTGACGAAGGCGGAGGCGCGCCGGCTGATCACGCCCGGGTCGGCTCCTGACGGTCGGTCCTGCCCTCCGTCGTCGTCCTCGTCCAGCTCGGGCGCGTCCGGATCACACAGGGGCCGCAGCCCCTCGCCCGGCCCACCAGCCGTGAAACCGAACTGGTAGCGGCCCATGAGGTTGATGTGCCTGTCCTTCAGCGGAGACAGACGGGCCACGTCCCCGTCCTTGAGGTCGTGGCCCTCGGCGCGGAGCTGGGCGACGGCAGCGTCGAGATAGCGATCATTCCCGGAAGCTCCCCACCCGGGGAGGCCGCTGTGGTGACCCCCTGTACCTCAACTACTCACACCGGTGACCACACGTCCTCGCCCGGCGCTGTGCGTCGCCGGTCGTCTCAGGAGACTATGGAAGCACCAGAAAGGCACGAAAAACATCCCAGCACTGCAGCTCCAGGGCCTGCGCTGGGCGCGCGTCGCCCTGGCAGGTGGAAGGAGCACCTGGGATGAGTGAAGCGGGACCTCTCAGTGCCGACAGCGGCTCGTCCGACCTCCGGCTGGAGCTGCCGACCGGGGTGCTGGATACGCTCGGTGTGGCGGTGGTGGCGCTGGATACGGCCGGACGGTTCGTGTTGTGGGGCCCGCAGGCCGAGGAGCTGTTCGGCTACTCCGCGCAGGAAGTGCTGGGCCGGCACGCGGCTCAACTGTTGGTCCACGACCCGTACATGGACCTGGTGGCCGGTAAGTGCGAGCAGACGATGGAGACCGGCCAGAGCTGGGCCGGGCTCATTCCCGTCCGGAACAAGGACGGCAGTACGCGGCTGGTGGAATTCCGCTACAGCCGTCTGCCGGACAACCAGGGCGACTTCTACGCTCTGGGTATCGCCACCGATGCGTCGACGCTGCGCAAGGTGGAGCAGGACTTGGCGTTGTCCACGCAGCTGATCGCCCAGTCGCCGGTCGGGCTGGAGGTTCTGGACACCGATCTGCGTTATGTGGCCGTCAATCCGGCGATGGAACGGATGCACGGCCTGTCTGCCAAGGACCACCTCGGCCGGGGCTTCCGCGAGGTCCTGCCCTCCGACAGTGTCGACGCGTCCGAGGCGGCAGTCAGAGAAGTGCTCGAGACCGGACGCCCTCTGGTCGACAAGTACACCATTGGCCGCACCCCGGCCGACCCTGACAACGATCATGCCTGGTCTGTCTCCGTCTACCGGTTGGAGGATCCCAACGGTCAGGTTCTTGGTGTCGCCACGTCGGTGGTGGATGTCACCGATCGGCACGGCGCGATCACAGCGGCGGCCCAGGCCCGGCAGCGCCTGGCACAGGTCGCCGAGGGCTCCGCCCGTATCGGTACCACCTTGGACATGAAGCAGACCGCCCGCGAGCTGGCTGACGTCGCAGTGCCCGAGCTCGCCGACCTCGCGGTCGTAGACGTACTCGACTCCGCCCTGGACGATCGCCGCCCCCCGGCACCCGACAGCGGCCCGGCGCTCTTTCGCACCCTCGCCGTGAAGGCCGCCTACCTCGCCGAGGCGAGCGGCGCCGCCGGCACGGCCGACCAACCGGTCAGCTATGACGCCGACCGGCTGCCCACCCAATGCGTACGGACCGGTCAGCCGATCATGGTGACTCGCGTGGACGAGTGGGATCTGGCGCGCATCGCCCGTGACGCCGGAGCCGCCGCTGTCCTGGCCAGTGTCGGCATCCACTCATATCTCGCGATACCGCTGGCCGCCCAGGGCCGGGCACTGGGCGTCCTGGGGCTGATGCGCGGCCGCAATCAACTGCCCTTCAACGCGGACGACGTCACCCTGGCCGATGAGCTCGCCGGCCGAACCGCAGTGTCCCTCGACAACGCGCGCCTGCACCAAAGCGTCCGCAACACTGCGGTGACGCTCCAGCGCAGCCTGCTGCCCCAGCCGACGCCACCCGAGAATCTGGAGGTCGCCACCCGCTACCAACCCGCCGGAACCTCTACCGAGGTCGGTGGCGACTGGTTCGACGTCATCCCCCTCGCGGAGGACAAGACCGCGCTCGTGGTGGGCGACGTGATGGGCTGCGGCATCGATGCGGCCGCCACGATGGGCCGCCTGCGCACCGCTACCGCGACCCTGGCCGACCTCGACCTCCCGCCCGCCCAGGTGCTGCAACGCCTCGACAAGATCACCGCCGGTCTGGACCCCTACATCGCCACCTGCATCTACGCCGAATACGACCCGCACAGCGACCGGTGCCGAATCGCCGTAGCCGGACACCTGCCCCCCGCACTGACACCTGCAGGCGGGCCCCCCGAACTGCTCGACCTACCATCTGGTGCACCCCTCGGGGTCGGCGGCGTCCCCTTCGAAACGACCACCGTGCCCTTGCGCCCCGGCGATCAACTGGTCCTCTACACCGACGGCTTGGTCGAGACACGCCGCGACGCCATCGACGAACGCCTCGACCTCCTCCTCCGCGTACTCGACGGCCACGACCTTTCCCTGGAAGAAACCTGCGACCGGCTCCTGGAAACACTGCGTGGTCCGGACGACCACGACGACGTGTCCATACTCATCGCCCGACCCAGACCGCGGCCCTGACTCACCGCGGACGTCGGCCGGCCGGGGACAGCTCTTGGTGCCCAGGGCCTCGTGCCGTCAGTGCTCCAGCGCGGGAAGGCCGGTCAGGCCGGTGTCGAGCATGATGCGGTCGACCGTCTCGGCGAGGGTGCTGTCGGCCTCGATGACGGTCTCGATGCCGCCGGGCAGCAGGTCGAGTTCCCGGTACCAGTCCCGCAGCTGCGGCTCACTGACCTCGTGCGCGATCGGCTTGGTGGCGTGGCGGGCAAGGGTCTGATCGAACGGCACGTGCAGGTAGTAGCCATGGGTCGGGCCGCGATGGTCGGCGCGCAGCCGGGCGAGCATCTCGCCGTAGTGGTCGGCATACATGAGCCCTTCGACGACCACGTGGTACCCGGCGTCCAGGGCGTAGCGGGCCGTCAGGTCGATCAGCCCGATGTTCGCCGCGCCGGGCCGGTCCCGCTCGCGGAGCACGATCCGGCGCAGGTTGTCCTGGCCAACGAGGGCCAGGCCGCGGCCGAAGCGGTCGCGGATACCGGCCGCGACGGACGACTTGCCCGAGGCGCTGTTCCCTCGCAGGACGACCAGCCTCGTTTCTTCGGTACCCACCATCACCCGCGCGAGGCTACCTGCGGCCACTGACAGCGCCGGTGAGTCGACAGGGGCTGCATCGACATGGCCGTTCGCGCCCTGAGCGGCGACGTACCCGAACCGCGCATCCGCGCCCTGGCCCCGGTCTTCATCGATCGCCTGCGATACCAGAGGTCAAGGGAGTACCCAGCAGACCGTTGTCCCCCTGGGGCCGTCCCATTGCGGGGCGCAGAACGCCACGCAATCACTGGGACGAGATGGTCGTGGAGCAGCGGCCGGCCGTCGCGGGATTCGTAGTGCCGCAACCGGGCGGCGATCACCCCGGGTTCGGCGCGCTCGGGGGTGCTGTCCCTTCCGCGGCGCACGATCAGCAGGCCCGAGCGCGTCATCTCTGTTCGAGATGACAGACATCATGATTCATCTCACCCATCGAGGAAGCATCGGAACCGTGCCGACGCTGGACGAGGCAGCCGAGCGGCCAAGAGCCGCGCGGCCACCGTCCAGCCCACCGGGACCGCCCCGCCGGTTCCCGTCACGAGAGGGTGTCGTGTCCGCTTCCCCCGCTCCCCAGTCCCCGCAGCGGCCCGCGTCCGCCAAGTCCGCCGAGTCCGCCCACAGCGTGCCGGGATGGCTGGTCGGGCTGCTCGCCGTGGGCTCGGGCATGACCGTGGCCAACCTGTACTACGCCCAGCCGCTGCTGTCCTCGCTCAGCCAGGTCTTCCACCTCGACACGGCCACGGCCGGCTTGCTGATCACCGTGACCCAGATCGGCTTCGTGGTCGGCATGCTCTTCCTCGTGCCGCTCGGCGACCGGCTGGAGAAGCGCCGGCTGGTCACCGTGCTGCTCGCCGTCGCCACCGTCGCGCTCGCGGTGGCCGGTTTCGCGACCAACTTCCCGATGCTGTTCGCCGCGTCGCTGGTCAGCGGCGCCACATCGGTGGTCGCCCAGATCCTCGTCCCGTACGCCGCGAGCCTCGCGCCCGACCACGCCCGCGGCCGCATCGTCGGCCGCGTCATGAGCGGCCTGCTCGCCGGCATCCTGCTCTCCCGCACCGTCAGCAGTCTGGTCTCCGACGTCGCGGGCTGGCGCTACGTGTACTTCGGTTCCGCGGTCCTGATGGCGCTCCTCGCCCTGGCGCTGCACGTGGCACTGCCGAAACAAGCCCCCACCACGTCGCTCGCCTACGGCCAGGTGCTGCGCTCCACGTTCCAGCTGGTGCGCACCCACCCCGCGCTGCTGCGCCGGGGGCTGTACCAGGCGGCGATGTACGCCGCGTTCAGCGCTTTCTGGACCACCGTCTCCTTCGTGCTCACCGGGCCGCGGTTCCACTACTCGCCGATCGGTGTCGGAGTGTTCGCGCTCGTCGGCGCCGCCGGTGCCGCGGTGGCACCGCTGGCCGGCCGCTGGGCGGACCGCGAGCTCGCACGTCCCATGACGGGCATCGCCTTCGTCGTGGCGGCGCTGGCCTTCGCCGTGGCGGGATTCGGGCAGCGCCAGATCATCCTGATCGCACTCGCCGGGATTCTGATCGACGTGGCCGTGCAGACCACCCTCATCCTCGGCCAGCACACCATCTACCGGCTCGACGCCGGCGCCCGTTCACGGCTCAACAGCGTCTTCATGGCCGTCTTCTTCGCAGGCGGCGCACTCGGCTCCCAACTCGGGTCGCTGGCCTACCACGCCGCCGGCTGGACAGGGGTGAGTGTCCTCGGTGCCGCTCTGCCGCTGATCGCCCTCGCCTACTGGGTGACCGAGCGCCGCTCCGGCCGAAAGGGTACCGAGGCCATGACCGCGGCGGCCTCGATCCGGTAACGCCCCTCACCAGCCCGCCCGCCACGCCCCGGGGCGTGGTGGGCGGTTGCTCGCAGGGCCGAGGCACGTGCGCGGGCCGCCCGCGCCGCGCTCATCCCACCGTCTCCGCCGCCGTGCGGGGGGTGATGTGCCGCAGCAGCGCCTCGACCGCGGGGGACATGTCTCCGCGACGGCGGACCACCATGACCTTCCAGGCGGGGGCGTGCTGCACGAACCGGCGGACGGCGAGATCCGGGAAACGGGCCGCGATCGACGCCGGCATGATGCACACCCCGAGGTCGTGCCGGACCAACTCGGAAGCCGCCACGATGTCGTTCACCTCGAACACCGTGGACCGCTCCACGGCGGCGGCCCTGAAGGCCCGGTCCACCGAGTAGCGAATGGCCCAGCCGGGCAAGAAGTCCACGAAGGGCATGCGGGAGATCCCGTCGAGGGTCACCAGGTCGTCCTCGGCGAAGGCGCGCGCGGGCGACGACACCAGCAGCATCTCCTCGCGCGACAGCAGACGGGTCACCAGTCCCCGTTGCTGTTGCCGGTCGAGCGCCACCACGGCGAGATCCACCGTGCCCTCGCTCAGCGCCTGCCGGACGTTGGCCACCGGTGCCTGCTGCAGACGCACGCTCACCCCGGGGTGCTCCGCGCGCAGCCCCGCCAGGGCACGGTGCAGGCCGGCCCAGACGCCCTGCATGATGGCTACCGTCACGCGTCCGCGCACCTCACCCCGTACGGCGTCGACCACCGCTCGCGCCTCCTCGGCCGCGCGGAGCGCCGCACGAGCGGCGGGCACGAACGCCTCCCCCGCCGGGGTCAGCGACACGCGGTGCGTGGTCCGCTCGAACAAGGCACTGCCCAGTTCCCTCTCCAGCGCCCGCACCGTACCGGACACCGCGGACTGCACCACGTGCAGCCGCTGCGCCGCCGCCGTGAACCCGCCCTCCTCGGCGACCGCGACGACCACTTCCATCTGCCGCAGATCCATGCGAACCGCCGCCGACCTTTCCCGTCATCCGACCCAGGTGATCATCTCCACCGGCGATGACCCGCCCTGTCCAGCATCGCATCCGGTGGCAGCTTGCGCCGGAGGGAACCACGGCCCTGGGCGGGCTCGTGTCCTGATACGGGTGGAAGGGAAACCGGACGAGGTCGCGGGGGAATCATGCAGATCATCGAGGTGACCGGGTATGCCGTCCGATCTGCTGTGATCACCATGAGGCGGACAGGGACGCCACTTGAATTCGTGATCTTCCCGATGCTGCATGTGGCGTCGCCGACGTTCTACTCCCAGGTCCGCATCAGGCTCAGGGAATGTGACCTCATAGTCATCGAGGGAATCCGAGGGAAGTCGGTCGGAGTGAGTGCCCTCACGCTTGCTTACCGGTTCGCCCCACGCCGGCGGCGCAACGGCCTGCAGGAGCAGCGCGAAGCGCTGCTGCTTCCCGAGGCCGTGCAGGTCATCAACCCGGATGTGACCGCGGCGGAGGCGATCGCGGACCTGAAGACACTGCCACGGTGGACGTACTTGCTGCTCATGGTCGCGGCTCCCGTGATGGGCCTGGTGTTCGCGCTGCGCGGTCCGCGCGCCTTCCTCGACGAAGACCTGGTGGTCGAGGATCTGCCGTCGACACTGCGGGCGGAGATGATGGCCGACGATCCTGTGGGGCACGCGATGACCGGTCGGCGCGACCAGCGGTTGCTCGACGCGCTCGGCGAGATCCACGCGGAGCGCGGCGACGAGCCGATCCGGGTGGCCATCGTCTACGGAGCCGGCCACGTCCCGGCGATCGTGTCGGGGCTGAGGAATCGTTACGGGTACCGGCCACGTGAAGCGGAGTGGCTTACCGTCCTTGTCCCGGCGTAGACCGCCGGGCGAAACCGGTTCTGCGCGGCCCGGCAGACAGCGGCGGCGTTACGGCTGGTCCGATCACGTGATGCCGAGGGCGGTCAGCCACCAGCCGGTCCGGATGCCACTTGTGCCCGGGATGCCGGGTCCGACGCTCGACCTCGGGCAGCAGCGGCCAGATCACCGCCCACAGCTCGTCATCGACTTCCCACGGCTTCGGCCGAGCCACCCAGCACCCCCGGATCATCAGTCCCGGAGTGATCCGAACGAAGGCGAGCAGACCGTCCTGCCTGACGCCGGCCAGACCATCTCGACCGAGAACATCGTTTTCTGTCCACATGTCAGAGATGGCCGGGCTGTCTCGTCTCAGGTTGCGAAGACAGGTTCTGAGAAGAACCCACCTCGACAACAAGGAGCTGGTCATGAGCGAGGAGACCACACACCGGAAGGTCGCGCTGGTTACCGGGGCGAACAAGGGGATCGGCCGTGGGGTTGCCGAGCAACTCGCCGTGCTGGACATGACGGTCCTGATCGGCGCCAGAGACCCGCGGCGCGGCGAGGAGGCAGCGGCGGCGCTGCGCGCGGCAGGCGGCGACGCGCACGCGGTCACCTTGGACGTCACCGACCAGGCCACCGTCCGCGAGGCCGCGAAGCAGGTTGAGGAGCGCTTCGGCCACCTGGACGTGCTGATCAACAACGCCGGCATCACCGGCTCCGGACAGGTCTCGCCCGAAGACGCCCACGATCAGGTCCCCAGCACCGTCGGCCTGAACATGGTCCGGGCGGTGTTCGAGACCAACGTCTTCGGGGTGATCGCGGTGACCAACGCCATGCTGCCGCTGCTGCGGCGGTCACCGGCGCCGCGCGTCGTGAACGTCAGCAGTCACGCCGCGTCGCTGGCCCTCACCAGTGATCCGGACGGCCCCTTTGCCGCACTGCTGCCGTCTGCGGCGTACTCGCCGTCCAAGAGCGCGCTGACCGCGCTGACCGTGCAGTACGCCAATGAACTGCGCAAGGACGGCTTTCTCGTCAACGCAGCCGCCCCCGGCTACGTCGACACGGACAGCAACAACCACACCGGCTTCCTCACGGTCGCGCAGGGCGCCGCAGTCGTGGTGCGCCTGGCCACCCTCGGCGCAGACGGACCGACCGCCGGGTTCTTCAGCGAGGACGGCTCGGTGCCCTGGTGACGGTGGCCCTGAACAGCGGCGCGTTTCACGGGCCACGGCGCCTTCGCGGATCACCACGTGGCCGGCCCCTCTGCCGGCGAATCAACAGGCAGTGGTAGTTGATGACCGAGTGGCGCGGCTCCTCCCACGGGAAGCCGCGCCACCCTCGTGGCGGCCAAGTTCCAAGGAGGAGCCGGCGTGACGAAGACCGAAGAGTTCCAGGAGCTGCGGCCGCTGCTGTTCTCGATCGCCTACCGGATCCTGGGCAGTGTGAGCGAGGCCGAGGACGCGGTCCAGGAGACCTGGCTGCGCTACCAGGCCACCTCCGCCCAGCCCGGGTCGGCCAAGGCGTTCCTGTCGACCGTGGTCACCCGGATCTCGATCGACGTGCTGCGCTCGGCCCGCGTCCGGCGGGAGGAGTACGTCGGGCCGTGGTTCCCCGAACCGCTGCTGACCGACCCGTACGAGGATCCGGCGCGGTCGGCGGAGCTGGCGGACTCACTGTCGATCGCGGCCCTGCTCCTGCTGGAGCGGCTCACTCCGCTCGAACGCGCGGTCTTCGTGCTGCGGGAGGTGTTCGCCTTCGGCTTCCCGGAGATCGCATCGGCCGTGGGACGGTCGGAGGCCGCGTGCCACCAGCTCGCGGTACGGGCGCGCCGTCACATGGAAGCGGGCCGACCCCGGTTCGAAGCCGACCGGAAAGAGCGCGAGGAGCTCGCCGAACGGTTCTTCGACGCCTTCCGGGAAGGGGATGTCGACGGGCTGGCCGAGCTGCTGGCCGCCGACGTTCAGATGATCGGTGACAGTGGCGGCAAGGCCCCGCAATTCAAGCCCGTCATCCTCGGTGCCGAGCACGTGGTCCGGGTGCTCGCGGCGTTCGTCCCGCTGGTCATCAGGGGGGCCGGCATCGTGGAGCCGCAGCAGGTGAACGGCCAGCCGGGTGCGATCCTCCGCGACCGGGACGGCCAGGTTCTCAGCACCTGGGCGCTCGACGTACTCGACGGGCGGATCCAGATGATCCGCACGGTGAACAACCCGGACAAGCTCGGGCACGTCGGCCCCGTAGCAGATGCCTGGGCGGCCCTCCGCGAGGCGAACCAGGCACACCGGCCCACGGATTGACCGAACAGCCGACTGCACTCCAGGGCTGGGCTGCCGTTTGGCTCAGGCCCGCACCGGCGGGTCGGCGTGAACCACATCGTCCGCTCACTGCCCCGGAGATGTCCTGGCTCAAGGAGCGCACAGGCTCACCGGCCACGGCGCCGGGGACGAGGGGGCGGCCGCGTCCGGTGCAGGCGCCGGCACCGGTGTGCACATGCATCGTCGGCACGAGGCCACCCAAGCGGGGGGCCGCCCTGACGTACGGCGTGCCACCGCCCTGTGCGGGTGGTGGCACGCCGGATCAGATGCAATCAGTGGCAGGGTCGGGTCAGCGGCGGTAGCCCCAGGAGTGGGTGTCCACGGTGCGGCCGTGGTCGTCGCGCAGGGTGGCCTTGTCGGCGTAGTTGCTCCAGATGTAGTCCCGGCTGTCCTGGTAGACGTCCCGGCGGGTGTCATCGCCGCGCCCGGTGTGGACACGGACCGTGGCCCGGCCCGCCAGGCGCAGGTCGTCGAAGCGGTACAGGTTGCCCTCACGGTCCCAGAGCGTCCACCCGTCCAGATCGACCGCGCGGCGGCCGGTGTTGGTGACCTCCACCCACTCCCTGTTCAGGGACTGGTTCGACCAGTCGTCGCGACCGGGGCTGTCGTACTGGATGTCGCCGAGGACGACGTTGGAGTACGACTGGTGGCGGCCGTACCCGTGGCCGTGGTTGCTGTCGGCGGAAGCCGGCATCGCCACCACGGCGACAACGGAACCGGCCGCCAGAGCGGTAGCGGCAATGCGGCGGACGGTACGGGAAGCAGACATTGACGTCCTCTCAAGTAAAGGCGCCCAGGACCTGGTCAAGGGCCATGCCGCGCGGTGCGGGCCCCGGCCCTTCAGGCCGAGAACCCACAGCCTGCGGCACCTCCCCCACCGCCGACAGCAACACCGGTCCGCGTTACTGAATGCGGATATTTCCGTAACTATCGACTGCGTGAATCACACACCGCGCCCGGACGTGACCCTGACACCGACTGCCGGATGCACGCACCCGCCCCACAGCCGGGAGCAAGCCATTTCCAGCTCGCCCGCACGCCTTGCCGCACCACCTTGTGAGCCACCCATCCAGCAGCACGCCCATCGGTAACAGCCACAACACTGCGCAATCCAGACACACATCGCACGACCGGACACCTGATCGACGCGGCCCGGTTTGCCGGGGTCCCGGCCAGGCGCGCGGCCAGCTCACGGCCGACGGGCGGTCAGGGGGGCGGCAATCGCGAGCGGGAACAGCGCGGGCTCTGGGGCCGGACGTGGGCGTGTGAGGTCACCGGCGAAGCGGCCCGCAGCCCTGCCGCGGCACGGTCCGGCTGCGGGATCGCCCCAGGTTCATCGGGTCTGGTCGGTCGGCCGGATCAGGATCTCGTTGACGGCGACATGTTCGGGCTGGGTGACTGCGTAGACGACTGCGGCGGCGATGTCCTCGGGCTGGAGGGTTGCGAGCTGCTGTCGGTTTGGTGTGCGGAAGTGAGTTGTAGCGCCCGGGAGTGAGTCCGGTGGTGGGCCGGCAGGGATCGGAATGGGAGTTCTGGAGTCGAATGGGTGACCTTGGTGGTGGTTTCTCGTTGTGCTGAGTGGCAGGTGCGCAGGTTCTTGGGGGTGTTGTGGTGGGTGGTGTGCGGGAGTTGGCGGCGTCGTTCGTGGTGCCGGGTCCTTCAGGAGTGGCGGTGCGGGACCGCCTGAAGCACCTCACACCCCAGGACGAGAGGGTCCTGCGAGCCGTCGGTGAACACCAGGGCGCGCTCGCCTCCCATGACCTCAAGGCCCGCTGCGCGGACGGTCTGGATCACAGTGCTGATACGTGGGCATCGCGTAAGCGGGAGCTGACGAGGGAGTCGTCGTCGCGGATCGCGGGTGCGATCACGAAGGCCACGCACGATCAGTGGGCGCTCGCCCGTCGCTGTCAGGCCGCGCGCATCCGCACCCTCGATGCCGGGATCAGAACGCTGCGGCACCGGCTGTCCCTCCCCATCGGACAGAAGGGCACCAAGCGGGCAGCCGGTGGCTACCGGTCCAAGGGAGAGTGGTTCCAGAAGTCGCGTCGCCTCAACGCCCTTCAGTCGCGGCACACGGCGGTGGTCGCGGACTGGCGTACGGGACGGGTCCGTGTGGTGCGGGGCGGTAAACGCCTGCTCAACACCCGCCACCATCTCTCCGCGGCGGGGCTCACCGAGAAGCAGTGGCGGGAGCGGTGGGAGGCGGAACGCTGGTTTCTTGCGGCGGACGGTGAGTCGGGGAAGCGGTTCGGGAACGAAACGATCCGCGTCACTCCGGACGGCCAGGTGTCCATCAAGCTACCCGCCCCCCTCACGCACCTGGCCAACACCCCGCACGGCCGCTACACCCTCACCACCACCGTGGCGTTCGCGCACCGGGGTATGGAATGGGCCGACCGCATCGCCGCGAACCGGGCTGTTGCCTACCGCGTCCACCTCGACGTGGACCGTGGGCGCTGGTATCTGACCGCGTCCTGGCAACGCCCCCTCGTGCAGACCATCGGGTGGGAGACCGCCCGGGCCCACGGCATGATCGGCGTCGACACCAATGCCGACCACTTCGCCGCTTACCGCCTCGACCCGCACGGCAACCCGGTCGGGGCACCGCACCGCTTCGCCTACGACCTGTCCGGCACCACCACCCACCGCGACGCACAGATCCGCCACGCCCTCACCCGCCTCATCAACTGGGCCAAGCAGACCGGCGTCACCGCGATCGGCATCGAAGACCTCGACTTCCAAGCCGAGAAGACGAGGGAGAAACACGGCCGCCGCAAAAAGTTCCGGCAGCTGATCTCCGGCATCCCGACCGGCAAACTCAAGGCCCGGCTCGTCTCCATGGCCGCCGAACAAGGCCTCGCGATCGTCGCGGTCGACCCCGGCTACACG
The DNA here is from genome assembly GCF_036108815.1 of Streptomyces sp. NBC_00353. NCBI lineage: Bacteria > Bacillati > Actinomycetota > Actinomycetes > Kitasatosporales > Streptomycetaceae > Streptomyces > Streptomyces sp. NBC_00353. The sequence goes on from NZ_CP107985.1 coordinate 337,674, forward strand.
TCGATGTGGGGTGGACAGCACTGGCAGAAACCGCTGACCACCCCGCACCGCAGAATGTCCCGTCACGATGCCGCCGGTATCGCGATCGGACGACGCGCCCTCGGACACCCGATCCGGCGTCGGACGACACCGCCCCCACACGACCGGAGTGATCGTGTCGGGCATCGGACCGCCCAGGCCGGACCAGATGCACGAGGGCGTGAGGGAACCCGCCCACCCACCACGGACCACGCCCCCGGAGACGTGCAGCCGAACGGGACGCGAAAGCGGGAACCCAGTGCATCCAACACCGTTCGGGATGCACCCAGAACACATAGGTGGGTCCAGGACTCACTTATGCACACTGGCTAGGAACGGTTCGCATCGACTCGGCCATGCTCTTGGCCGCGGCCTGGATGGCCGGGTCCGTGATGTGGCTGGTGAGCTCGGTCGCGACGAATCCAGGCTCGATGACGACGACGCGCACGCCCTGCGCGGTGACCTCCTGCCGCAGCGCCTCGGAGAAGGCGTTGATGCCGAACTTCGTAGCCGCGTACACGCTGCTCGTGGCTGATGCCGCCCGTCCCGATGTCGAGGAGACCTGCACCACCGAGCCCTTGGTCTCAAGCAGGTGAGGCAGAGCCGCGTGGACCATGTACATCGATCCGAGCAGGTTGGTCTCGACCATACGAGTCCACTCGGTGGTGTCCGCGCCGAGGACCGGGCTGCTGAGCATGACGCCCGCGTTGTTCACGAGGACGTCGAGGGCTCCGAAGTGCTCAACGGTTGCCGCGACCGCATCATTCACCGACTGGCGGTCGGTGACGTCCAGTTCGAGAAGGAGGATCTCGCCAAAGGCGTCCTCCGCCAGGGTCTTCAGCCGATCGGTCCGCCGAGCTCCGACTGCAACCCGGGCTCCCGACTTCGACAAGGCGAGTGCGGTGGCCCGGCCGATGCCCGAGGACGCGCCGGTAACGAGGACGACTTTTCCTTCCAGGGTGGTGCTCACGTTTTCCCTCCCGGGGAGTCAGTGGTTCGAAGCCCGGGCCGCCAGGGGTGCTGGGCAGCCGGCGCCAGGCGAAGTGCACAGCAGAAGGAGGCACCGATGACTGCAGCGACAACCACTCCCGGCCAGCGGGCGGACATGGTGCGCAATCGACGCCTCCTGCTCGACGCCGCGGCCGCAGCCTTCGCCGAACACGGCCTGGAAGCGTCGATGGGCGAGATCGCCCAGCGCGCAGGCCTCGCCAAAGGCACCGTGTTCCGACACTTCCCCACCAAGGAAGACCTGTTGGCAGCGATCATGCTCCGGCTGCTGGACCGGCTCGCCGGCTCGGCAGGCCGCGCCCTCGAAGCCGACGACGCGGCCGCGGCACTGAGGGAGTTCATGACCAACGGCGTCGAGGCGCTGGCCGCCGACCGCGCCTTCTGCGAAGTGATCGGGCGCCCGTCACTGCAGCACTCCGAGGTGCGGGATGCGATCGCAGAACTCTGCGTCGCCGTCGAGGCACTCACCGCTCGCGCACGCGAACAAGGCGCCATCCGCAGCGACATCACCGGAACGGACATCGTGCTGCTGCTCGGCGGCATCCACCAGACAGCAGCGCCCCTGCTCGCTACGCAGCCGCAAGCCTGGCGCCGCTACCTCGAACTGACCCTCGACGGGCTGCGCACCTCCACCCCGAGCGCACTGCCACACCGGCCGCCCCTGCGTCCGGAACTCACCGACTCTGCACTCACCTGACCTACGAGGCCACGGAGCCCTGTCTCCAGGCCCTCACGCCCAACGCCCCCAACAGTGGTGGGCGAACTGACCGACCCCGTCGTCACCCCGGCCCGCCCAGGACCTGTTGCGAAAGTCGGTCTCGGCCGTATCGCGTCAACGCCGCGCTGCGCGAGCTGTTCGCGGGCCGCAGCCGGCTGACCGGTCTTCCGTTCCCCTCGTACACGCCCGACCTCAACCCGGCCGAGGGCGTGTGGGCACACCTGAAGGACAGTCCGGGCAACCTGGCCCCGTGCAGCATCGGCGAACTGGCCGCACCGGCCCGCACCCGAACCTCAGCAGCCGACGGGGCCGGGCCGGGCCCGGGCCCGATCGCGGGACCACGTAGCCGCCCCCACCAGCACCGCCGCCCCCAGCCCGTACAGGGGCAGCCACAGAGTTGTCGTGGCCGCCAGGCACTCGGCAACGGCCTTGCGGGCCTGGACCTCCTGCGTGAACGCCAGCGCAGCACCGTCACTGCCGGCCAGGTTCCCCAGCGCGGCCTTCACCTGGAGGGCCTCGTACCTGCCCATCAGCTCGCACTCGCTGCGCGTGCCCGGCATCGGGAACAGCCAGGCCCGGCGCTGCAGCATGGGTGCAAGTGCGATTGCCACGCACAGGCCGACGACCAGGGCGTACGCGACCAGGCCGCGCATGTACGCCGAGCCGATGCCCGGCGTCCACTCCGCCCGTCGCTGGAAGGCGAGCATCACTGCAAGGAGCGTCACCCCGATGAACGTGGCGAACCACTGCCACGAGCCCTGAGCGAGCGCGAACGTCAGCACCGCGGCGAGTCCGATGCCGATGACCCCGGGAGCGGGAATGTCGCCTGCTGCGAGAGATGCCGGCCTCGGGGTCACTCGGGGGCTGGGATCACTCACGGGCCTCTCCTGCAGGGGGAGGCATCAGCATCCGCCGCGGGGCGCCGCGGCCCTGGGCACCATGCCGTACGGGTCCGGCGCCTCGCCCGGATGGCCCGCATCCTGGTCGGCCGCGGGGCCACCGGCCGGGGGCGCGCCTGGGCCGTCTCCGGGGCTCTTGCGGACCGGCGCCGCCACCGCAGCGTGTCACAGCGTCGCGGTCGTCCCCTCCCCGGAGGCGCTGCCCGCGAGCCACTGGTCCCATCCCAGGTTGAAGGCGGCGTAGCCGTTGTCGGCCGGCGCCTTGGCACGGGGCGAGCCGGTGATGGTGACGGGATCGCCCTGCTTCACCTGGCCGTAGAACCACTTGGCGTCCGACAGGGACAGGTGGACGCAGCCGTGCGAGCCGCGGGCGCTGCCGCTGCCCGGATTCGGGTCGCCGGTCGAGTAGTGCACGTATGTGCCGGACTGGGTGAGGTGGACGTCCCAGGGCAGCGTCAGGTCGTAGTAGTTGGGGTTGCCCTTGTCGCAGCTGATACCGACGCTGCAGGAGGTCATGTGGACCTTCTCCTGCTTGTCGATGACGGCCATCGTGCCGTTCCACGTCGGATACTGGGCGCTGCCCGCATTGATCGACAGGGTACGCACCACGTTGCCGTTCCGGGTCACCTTCATGGTGTGGCCGGTCACCGAGACATCCGCGCGCACATCGTCACCGATCTTGAAGGTGTGCGTGTAGCTGTGCACGCCGTAGCGCCCGTTGCCGTTGCTGACGCCCTTCATGTCGGCGTCGATCTTCACCGTCGTACCGGAGGGCCAGTACTCCTTCGGCCGCCAGTCGGCGCGCTTGTCGCCGAACCAGTGCCAGGCGCCGGGCACCGGCTGCGAGGCGCTCACCTTCATGTGCTTCTCCACCGTGGCCCGCGCCTTGGCCGCGACCGGGTTCGTGAAGATCACCGAGATCGGCATGGCCACACCCACAGTGGTTCCCGTCTGTGGCGTGATCGTCTCCAGCAGCATCGGCGGACCCGCGGGTTTTGTCGGTGACGGCGAGACACTCGCGCTCGGCTTGCGCGACGCCTTTGCGTCGTCCCCGCTCGCCTTGTGACTGCCGCCCCCGCCGCAGGCACTCGCGCCCACCAGCATCACACCCGTGACGAGTGCGATCCCTATGCCGCCCTTGTGCCGTCTCACGACGTGCCCCGCTCTCTCGTTCCACAGCCCTGACGGGCCCGACTCCCTGTCAGACGGCAACGGCGTGGACCGCAGTTGCGTGCGTCGCGTAAAGCGTGTCTCAAGACTCGCTGCGCACCGATCCCGCCCCGCCTGCGGCTCATGGATACCTTCCCGTCGACCGTCAGCAGTATGGCGGTCGGATTCCGGGTAGCGGCGGCGCGGGACCTCGTGGCCGGGTGATGAACCGGATCAGCGGATCTCGGTGACCCGGTATTCCTTGAGCGCTGCACAGTTGGAGTTTTCCACCGACACGTACACGTTGGCGATGTTGCCGCCCCAACTCACGCAGTGGGCCTTGCCGTAGACGTAGGCCGGCCCCGCGTACGACTTGTAGTACCCGGAGTCCCCGGCCCACTCGTCGGTGTCGGGTACGTAGATGTACGTGGACATGGCCTTGGCCGTGCCCGGGTTGGCGCGGATGGTCGCGACGCAGTTCTTGCCGTTCGAGGCGTTGTACGTCAGATAGACGGTGCCCAGCGAGCCGACAGGCACTGAGTTCACGGTCTTGTAGGCACTGCCGCAGACGCCCTGCGGTGTGACGTTGGGTGCGGCAGAGGCGGTCGTGCCGAACACGGCCGTGGCACCCACCACCAGTGTGGTTAACGCCCCAACAGCCGCGATATTACGCACGCTTCCCATATTTCCCCCTTGCGTCTCCGAGAGCGGTTTGCTCCCACTTGATGTGACCCCCGAGCGGCAAGGATGGTTGTGCCGGCTGCACACAGAGATGCCGGGTGAACCTATGGTCCCAGCGGCTCCCGCAGCCCCTGGTACGCGTGGACGAGGAACGCCCCGAACGCGCACGCCATCAGGGTCGGTACGACAGCGATCACGGCCACCGCGGCCGGCATCCGGTCTTCGGCAACGACAGCTGGGCGGACTGCCTGGCAGCTCGCCGAAACTGGGACATGACCGCCGTCCGGAAGCGGTTGCCGGTGGTAGTGGATCGAGTTTCGGTACCGCGGAATCGTTCCTCTGGTCCCCCGGCCGCCGGGTGGCGACGCTACGTCGGATAAGGACCCACGGGCTGTCGTCCCGGCCGCGGCTTTACGCCTCGTGCTGTCTCAGCCATTCCTTCTCCTGCCCCGGGTCGGGCAGGACGTGGCCGGCTTCGACCGCGGAACGCGCGGGACTGTCCTGGATCACTACCAGGATGCGGCGTTCGGGTATCCCGGTGATGCGGGAAGCGGCCGCCGACAGTTCGAGTGCCAGGCGGGTCGTCTCCTCCTGCGGGTGGCCCCGGCGTGCCCAGCCGCCGATCAGGAGCGGCGCCCCGGGTTGTCCACCGACGTAGACGCTGTCCTGGGGCAGTTCGGAGAAGACCACGTTGACGTAGGCGGGCGGGACGTGATTGACCTCGGCGTGGATCCGGGTGATCTCGGCGGCCAGGTCGCCTTTGACGCCGGCCCTCAGCGTTCCCTGGGCGGTGGTGCAGGTGTAGATGGGCATGTCGAATCCTGAGCTGTGGGAGCTGTGAGAGCTGTGGGCGTGCCCCCCAAGGCATCGGGGGGCACGGCTGCGTGGGGATGGTTCGTGGTGCAGGAGGGACCCCGGGGTGAGGGCCGGCGGCGGGGCGCTCGTGGCGTGCGGGGTGGTCAGTTGCTGTGGTCGGCGAGGGACTTGAGGTCGGTGACGGTGTAGGCGAGGTCGAAGTGGAATCCCTTGCCGGTGCGCTGGATGGGCAGGTCGGCAAGTTCTTCGCCGTGGGCGGGGAGGAAGGCGAGGTCGGCGGTGCCGACCCAGGCGTCGCTGATGGCGGTGTCGTCCAGGACGGACATGACCAGTTCGTGGACGGCGGGCTTGTCGTGCTGTCCGGCGGCCAGGCGGGGGAAGTGGCGGAGGTTGATCACGGGGCGGTTCATCAGGGCGGTGGGGTCAGGGACCGGCTGTTCCAGGGTGATCTTGGCTTCGGCGATGCGCTGTCCGGCCGCGGAGGCGGTGGCGCCGAACTGTCCGCCTGGACCGAGGACCGGGGTGCCGGGGCCGCCGACGGAGTAGGCGCGGGTCTGGTGGACGGCGCCGAGCTTCTTGGGGAAGCCCTGGACCCAGCCACGGGCCATGGCGGAGTCGTTGTCGACGTAGATGTAGGGGCACCACGCCACGGGGGTGTCGTTGTAGCGGGCGTCCAGGGTGATCAAGAACTCCCGGTACTGCGAGCGTGCGGGGTCCAGGTACTCCAGGCCGGTGGAGGAGTACTGCCAGTCGATGAACATCGCGACGCCGCGGCCGGCGGAGTCCGGGTCCGGGGTCAGGCCCTCGGGCAGAGTCGCCGCGGCGGCGGCCGGGTCGGTGAAGAACTCCACGCCCACCACGGTGCCGGCGTAGTGCCACGGCGGGGCGGGCGCCAGGTTCGCGATGCCACGGGGAGACAGGGGGACGGTGTAACCCTTCATGCCATGTCCTTCGGGAAGAGACAGACCGAAACGATACGTATCGTTTCATCGATGGACGCGACGGTAGCACGCCTTGACCCATGAGTGAAACGATACGTATCGTTCTACTCATGGCACTCGTCTTCTCCTCAGGTTCGGTTACCGGCGGGCCGCGTTCTGTTTCAAAGATCCTCGACGCGACACGGGGTGTCCTGTCGGGACAGGGGTACCCGGCGCTGACCATCGAAGCCGTCGCGGCGGCCGCGGGCGTCGGCAAATCGACCATCTACCGCTGGTGGCCCAGCAAGGAGGCGCTCGTCGCCGACGCGCTCGCCGAGATCTTCCGCGCCGAGGAGATCCCCGATGAGGGCGACACCCACGCCGAACTGCGCCACGCCGTCGACATGACCATCGACAACTACGCCAACGAGGACATGGCCGCCTCACTGCCCGCACTGGCCGGCGGCCTTCTCCCCCACCCCGAACTCATGGCTCGGTTCCGGGAGGCTTTCCTGTCCCGCAAACGCGAGAACATCGCCGCAGCACTGCGCCGCGGAATCCAACGCGGCGACCTGCCCCACAACCTCGACACCGACCTCGTTCAGGACATTTGGGCCGGCACCATCCTCTACCGACGACTCATGACCGGCTCCCCCCTCGACGCCGACCTCGCCGAACACCTTGTCCGACTCGTCACCAACACTCCCCCGCTGCTCCCTCACCGAGAAGCAGAAGTGCGTCCAATCACGGACCCGTGAACCGGGCCACTGCGCTCGAGCTGCGATTCGGATGGGCGATCCACCGCCGCCGGCTTCGGTCCGCCGATGCTCAGTGGGACCGTCGAGGCCCGGCTCCTCTTCCCTCACGTGCGGCATGCGCAAGAAGAGGGCGTCGAAGCCCCGCACCGTGAGGGGAGAGGGTGACCGTTGGGCTCTCGTCCCCGGTGTACCTTGCCCAGTCCACTCCAGGGAGTCCGGGAACGTCAGGTGCTGCGGTGCGGGCGGGGCGGTATTCCTGTACTGCGGTGTCCGCCCTGCTGTCACCGTCCGTCGATCCGGCCACGATGCTCGAAGACGCGGCGGCGTTCAGCGCGCAGTCACCCAGCTCGGCGCCCAGGTCCCGGTGGCGTCGTGGCCGGCCGTTGTGGCGGCGAGGTGGGCGCGGAGGGTGGTCAGCGCCGGGTGGGGGTTGTCGCGGTGCCACAGGAGCGAGTGCGGGTAGACGGGCGTCGGGTCGGTCACCGGGATGCGGCGCAGGCCGTGGTCGGTGGGCCAGACGAGGCGGGTGTGCTCGCCCATGAAGGTGGCCAGGGCCGGGGTGTCGGCGATGGTGTCCAGGAGCGCGTCGGAGCCGAAGTTGGGGCCGGTCGCCTCGATGGTGAGGCCGAACTCGGCGACGAGGTCGTCGTAGTAGGCGGCCCACTCGGTACCGGGGACGATGCCGGGCATCCAGATCCGGTGTCCGGTGAGCTGAGCGAGGGGCACCGACCGGGCGCCCGCCAGCGCGTGGGCGGGGCCGGTGAGGAGCTGGAGCGGTTCGTCGAGCACCCGGACGGACTCGATGTCCTCGGGAAGGGGCCGGCCGGGTACGGCGACGGCGCGGAAGGACGCGTCGATCGCACCGGACCGGATGGCGGCGACGGCTGTCTCGATGTCGAACAGCATCACCACGTCGAGGTCGATCTCGGGGTGTGCGCGGTGGAAGCCGCGCAGCAGGCCCGCCGCCGCGCCGCGCGAGGCGATCACGTCGACGCGCAGCGGACGGCGGCCGGTGCGCACGGACGCGACCGCGCGCTCGGCGACGCGCAGCAGCTCGCGTGCGTGGGGCAGGAACGCCTGCCCGTCGATGGTGAGTTCGGCGCCGCGCGCGGTGCGGGTGAACAGCCGCACGCCGAGGGTGCGCTCCAGCGCGGCGATGCGCTTGGAGACGGCCTGCTGGGTGACCGCGAGCTCGGCGGCGGCCTCCTGGAACTGCCCCGCGTCGGCGGCGGCGACGAAGGTCCGGACGGTGTCGAGATCCATGCAGACACCCTATGGACACAACCATTGGTTGTGGCTGACGGCTCTGTGGTTGTTTGATTCCTGGTTGTGGTGCTCGCTTTGATGCTTCCGATCGCGGATCGGTTGTGCAGGGTGAGTGCGAGGGGCATCGGGCATGAGGAGCGGGCACCGGCTGGGACATCTGCTCGGACATCGGCTGGGGCCGCAGTTCGGGTGGCTCTGGGGAGCGTACGGGACCAGTGCGCTCGGCACGTGGCTCGCCTTCGGCGCGTTCCCGCTGATCGCCATCCAGGTGCTGCACGCCGGGCCGGCCGAGGTCGCCGCGCTCTCCTGCGTGGGGGCTGCGGTGGGCGCGGCCGTGGCGGTGCCGCTCGGCCCGTGGGTGGAGTTCCGCCGCAAGCGGCCGGTGCTGATCGCGATGGACCTGGTGCGGTTCGCGGCGCTGCTGACGATCCCTGCCGCGTTCGCGCTCGGCGTCCTCACGTTCCTTCAGCTCCTGCTGGTCTCGGTCGTCGTCGCGGCGGCCGACATCACCTTCCGCGCCGCCTCCGGCGCGTATCTCAAGACGCTGCTGCCGGCCGAGGACCTGCTCGTCGCCAACGCCCGGTTCGAGTCCACGACCTGGACGACCACGATCATCGGACCGCCGCTGGGCGGCGCGGCGATCGGGCTCCTCGGTCCGGTGGCGACGGTGGTGGCCGATGCGGTCAGCTACCTGCTCTCGGCCCTGGGTATCCGCGCGACGGGCGGGCACGAGCAGCGGCCCGAGCGCCGGGAGGCCGCGCGCATGCGGGCCGGGGACCTGCTCGACGGCTGGCGGTACATCCTCGCCGACGCGACGCTGCGTCCGCTGTTCTTCAACACCGCCTTGTTCAACGGCCTGGTGATGGCCGCCCAGCCGCTGCTGGCCGTCCTGATGCTCGGCCGACTCGGGTTCGCACCGTGGCAGTACGGCCTCGCCTTCGCCGCGCCCTCGATCGGCGGGCTGCTCGGTTCGCGGCTGGCCCGGCCGCTCGTCGCCCGGTTCGGCCGGCACCAGGTCCTGGTCGTGGCCGGGGCGCTGCGCGCGCTCTGGCCCGTCGGCCTGGCCTTCCTGGGGCCGGGCGCCGGCGGGCTGCTGCTGGTGATGGGCGTCGAGCTCGGGCTCATCTTCTGCTGCGGGGTCTTCAACCCCGTCTGCGCCACCTACCGCCTCGAGCGCACCGCGACCGACCGGGTCGCCCGCACACTGTCCGCCTGGGCGGTGACGACCAAGGCCACGACCGCGCTCCTGACGGCTGTCTGGGGCGTGCTGGGCGGCCTTCTCGGCCCGCGTACGGCCATCGGCCTGGCCGGCGTGCTCCTGCTGGCGACTCCGTTGCTGCTCCCCCGCCGCGCGACAGCGCTTCTCTCCGAGCCGGAGCCGAGCCGTACCTGACGGGCCGCCACGGCCGTCGTCGCGATCGGGCTGCGCCGCCCCTTTTTTGAAGGTGCGTGACTTTCCGGCGGTCAGGGAGCCTGCTTGCCGGCGCAGTTGGGCGCAAGTTGTGGCCTCGGGTGCGGGAGCAGCATCCGGTACGCGCAGGCGCTTGGGCCCGCCGAGGGTGACGAACGGGGGCCCTTGTTGGTCACGGTGAGGGGCTCGGCGGTCTGTCGCCATTTCGGTGTTGAATGGCACCATTGCTGCTCATGACGTCCGGGCCCGTCTTCCGCCTCGCGCGTGCCGCGGTGTTCGCGGCCGTGTGTGTGGCGGCGGCGGGCCTTGGTCACGCCCTGATGTTACGGACGGTGCCGGGTTGGGCGGTGGGGTATGCGTTCGCCGCCACGACCGCCGGAGCCTGGTGGGTGGCCGGACGCGGTGAGCGCGGTGCCTCAGCGGTGACAGGCGCCACGGTAGTGGCGCAGTTCGCCCTGCACGGCTGGTTCAGCCTTGCTCAGGCCTTCGCCGCCGCGCCCACCAGTACCGGCGAGATGGCTGTTGGCCATCAGGCCATGGATGCGATGCCCATGACCTCCGCAGCCATGGGGGGCTGGTCCACCGGCATGGCCTTGGCCCACGTCCTCGCCGCAGTGCTGTGCGGGCTATGGCTTTGGCGCGGCGAGGCTGCGGCTTTCCAGCTCGCCCGCTCCCTGGCCCTGTTCGTCTTCGCTCCCCTGCACAGGGCCTGGCGCGTCCACGTCGCCGTCAGTACACCCCCGGCCCCCGCAAGCCCCGCGTCCTTCCACATCCCCTCGCGCTTGCCCCATCAGGCAGCCCTGTGGCACAGCGTCACGCGGCGGGGCCCACCGAAGGCGGCGATCTGCTTCTGACCGTCCGTCCCGCTCTGTCGCGGTGACGGGCGCAGTCCGGCGTGCCCGCACGCACCGCCTGCCCGGCGCCCTTCGGGCGCTTCGGCTGCGGCAGCCGTGTCACGCCGTACCGCCTTTGTGGCGGACCGAATCGTTGACTTCGCGGGCGCCCGCGCCCTTGCGCGCCGGGTGCCGATTGGGGATGCACGCATGTCTTCAACACAGGAACAAGCACCGAGGGACGACCGCGGTGAGGCCGTAACGGCCGTGGTGGAAGCTGCCGGCCCCACCGGGCCGTCGCCCGCCGCGGAGGCCGGCGCCTCGCAGCCAGGTCGTTCGTGGAGGGGTGTACGAGCGCTGCTCGTGCGGCTGCACTTCTACGCCGGGGTATTCGTCGCCCCCTTTCTGCTCGTGGCCGCGCTGACCGGGCTGGCGTACACCTTCACGCCCCAGCTCGACCAGCTCGTCTACGGCGACCAGCTCCGGGTGGAGCAGGTCGGCAACGGGCCGCGCCCGCTCACGGAACAGATCGCGGCGGCCCGGGACGCCCACCCGGAAGGCACGCTGGCTTCGGTGATCACCCCGCCCGGACCGGAGGACACCACGCGGGTGGTGCTGTCGCTGCCGGAGCTGGGCGACAAACAGCGCACCGTCTTCGTCGACCCCTACACCGCCAAGGTCCAGGGCGAACTGACGACCTGGTACGGCTCGACGCCTCTCACCACATGGCTGGACGACCTGCACCGCAATCTGCACCTCGGTGAGACCGGCCGGCTCTACTCGGAGGTCGCCGCGAGCTGGCTCTGGGTGATCGTCGCAGGGGGGCTTGTCCTGTGGCTGGGACGCGCCCGGGGACAGCGCGTCAGGTCGGCGCGCGGCGTTCTGCTGCCCGATCGCTCCGCCCGGGGCGTACGGCGTACTCGCAGTCGGCACGCGGCCACCGGCGTGTGGCTCGCTATCGGCCTGTTCTTCCTCAGCGCCACCGGCCTGACCTGGTCCCACTACGCCGGCGACCACTTCGGGCAGCTGCTGGATGCAGCCAAGGGCCAGGCGCCGGAGCTGGTCACCACGCTGCCCGGCGGGGCCGAGACAACCGAGGGCGAGCACGCGGGGCACGCCGGGCACGGCACGGGCCACGACTCGGCGTCGACGGACCCCGCTGATTTCGACGCAGTCCTCGCTGTGGCGCGCGACGCCGGGCTGGGCGGCCGGGTGGAGTTGACGCCGCCCGAGGACGCGGTGAGCGCCTGGACCGTGGCTCAGGACGATAACCGCTGGCCGGTGCAGTACGACCAGGTGGCCGTCGACCCCGTCAAGGGTGAGGTCACCGCCGAGAGCCGGTGGTCCGACTATCCCGCCCTGGCCAAGCTCAGCAAGCTCGGCGTCCAAGGCCACATGGGCCTGCTCTTCGGCCTCGCCAACCAGATCCTGCTGGCGCTGATCGCGCTCGGTCTGGTCTTCGTCATTGTGTGGGGTTACCGCATGTGGTGGCAGCGGCGCCCCATGCGTGACGACCGTACGGCGGTCTTCGGCAAGGCTCCGGCACGGGGGACGTGGCGGCAGCTGCCCCTGCCGGTGCTGATCATCGGCGTTCCGGCCGTCGTCGCCCTCGGCTGGGCACTGCCCGTTCTGGGGATCACGCTGATCGGGTTCCTCGTCCTGGACGTGACAGCCGGGCTCGTCCGGCGAGGCCGCGCCGCGTAGCGCCGAAGCCGGGAAGGCCTCATCTGACTCCGGCTCGGCACGCATTGTGCCGGGCCGGAGTCAGATGCCTGCGGCCGGCCCCGCATGATCCTGGGCCCCTACTACGAGTAGCTCGGCTTCACGGTCCTACGGCCGGGGCCCCAGCAACTGGCCAACCGCCGGCCCACGCACTCCCCCACGCCCCGCATCCGGCAGACCGACCCGCTCCTCCACCACCATGCGCTCCCCCGCCACCGAACCGGCCTACGCGTGGCCGGCCTCGCCCCCGGACAAGCCACAGGGAGCAGAAACACCCGTTTCCACGACAGTCAGGCACTCGGGGATGTACCGGCCCACGACAGCGACAGCCACGCCTGACATCACCCACATGTCAGTGGCATCCGCGTCACCCACTCACACCGCCAGCACGAACCCATCAATTTGACGCACCGTCACTGGCGCCACCCCGCTGACACCAGCGGGCGCATCGCAGCCGGTCGCGGTCGGCGCCGGTGCTGCCACTTGCCTTGTGGGCGGCTTTACCCGCAGTACCGTCCGGCATCTGTCATGCGGCGGTCATGCCGCCGTCGATGGCGAGTGCGGCTCCGGTGATGAACGTCGCTTCGTCGCTGAGGAGGAAGGCCACGAACGCCGCGATCTCGTCCGGCTGGGCGATCCGCCCGATCGGGTGCAACGCTCCGGCCACGCGGACGGCCTCTTCCGGCGGCAGGCCCATGTTGTTGCGGAGCAGGGGGGTGTCGACGCCGCCGGTGACGAGCGCGTTGATACGTACGCCGGTAGCGGCCACGTCGAGGGCGGCCGACCGTGTGAGTCCGACGACGCCGTGCTTGGCGGCGCTGTAGGAGGCCATGCCGGGGGCTCCGGTGATTGCGAGGTTGGAGGCGTTGTTCACAATCGCGCCGCCGCCGGATGCTTGCAGCACTGGCAGCTGGTACTTCAGGCTGAAGAAGACACTGCTGAGGTTGAGCGCCAGGTCGGCGTTCCAGGCCGTGCTGTCGATGTCGGTGAGCGGGCCGACGGCGGTGGCCGCGCCGACGTTGTTGAAGGCCCCGTCGAGGCGTCCGTGCCTGTCGACGACCTGCTGGACCAAGTCCGCGACCTCGGCCTCGGCTGTCACGTCGGTGGGTACGAAGACGGCGTCTGCTCCACCGGCGCGCAGTTCGGCGGCCAGCGCGTCGCCGGCCTCCTTGCCACGGGCCGCGAGGACGACCTTTGCGCCCTCGGCGGCGATTCGCCCGGCGGCGGCCCGGCCCATGCCGGAGGTGGCGCCTGTGATGAGGACGACCTTGTTGGTGAAACGTGCTGGCATTGCTGACTACTCCTGTTTTTCTTGGAGTTGGGTGGGATTCAGAAGGTGACGACGAGGCGGCCGCGGACGCCGCCGGCCGCCATCCGGCGGTGCGCGTCACCGGCCTCAACAGGGGAATAGGTCTGCGCGACCCGTGGGATGAGGACGGCCGTCTCGGCGAGTTCCCGGATCTGGTTCAGTTTGTCCGTGCGTCCGAAGTAGTCGGGGACAAACGTCGTCCGCACGGTGATCCTGCCGCTGTTCTCGAGCTCGTAGCCGCCGGGTTCCTCGGCACTGCGGAAGCGGACGAAGGTGCCGCCGTCGCGGACGGTTTCGGACAGTCGTTGACCGAGCAGCGCGACATCGGCGACCGCGTCCACGCCGTCGGGATACCGGGCGCGGAGATGTTCGGCGACGTTGGGTCCTCTGGCCACGATCTCGTCCGCGCCGAATCCGCGGACCAGTTCCTCATCGGCGGGTGCTGCATCGGCTATCACGGTGAGTCCCGCGTGCTTGGCCAGCTGCACCAGATAGCTACCGAGCGTCCCGGCAGCCCCGACGACGGCGAGGACCGATCCCGCCGGGAGGGCCAGCAGGTCGAGCGTCCGCAGTGCGGTGAGTCCGTTCATGGGCAGGGTTGCCGCACTCGCGTGGTCAAAGCCCGCTGGTGCACGAACCACCCAACTGGCCGGCAGTACCCTGTACTCGGCGTAGCCGCCGGCGGCAGTCCCCAGGGGCATGAGCATCGCCATGACCGGGTCGCCCACGCGAAGTTCGGTCCCGGTCGCCGGGCCGACCTCGTCGACCACGCCCGCGATGTCCATCCCGGGAACATACGGGCCCGGAAACTCCCGGAGTCTTTCCGCATGCGCACCTGCTCGCAGCAGTGCGTCCGCCGGATTCACCGCGGCTGCGTGAACGCGCACACGGACCTCACCGGGCCCGGGGTGCGGATCCGGTAGATCGACAACCTGCAGTACGTCCGGTTCGCCGAACTCGTACAGTCCAACGGCTTGCACGTCACGACCCCTAGAGCAGTAACCAATGAATACCTTGTACGTCTTCCGTACCTGGTATCGAGTCTCGCGAACCACACGAAAAGCGACAAGAGGGCACTTCGAAGTGCGCAGGTATCCCGGGGGGAACCACCCCGAGCGAGGTCCGGCGTGACGCGTACCTGGTTCCCCGGCGGTACCCGGTTTCGCTCGTATACTTACTGCTATGACGCAGTCGCTCACGGATCCCGGCGACACAGACCCCGCTCTGTGCGAACAAGGACGCGACCTCATCCGCGACGTGCTGGAACGGATCGGCGACAAGTGGTCCGTAGTCGTGATCTGCAAGCTCGCCGACACCACACGTGGGTTCAACGAACTGCGCCGCCTCAGCAGTCCCATCACCCAGCGGATGCTCAGCGCCACATTGCGCAGGCTGGAGCGCGACGGGCTCGTAACGAGGACCGTCCACAACACCAAGCCCCCACGCGTCGACTACGCCCTCACCCCGCGCGGGCTCAGCTTGCTGAAAATTGTCCAAGCTCTGGCCAGGTGGGCAGAGGACAACGCCGACGGAATCCTGGACTCAAGGACGATCTTCGACGCCGAACAGTTGTGACGGCCTGTCGGAACGAACCCACCGGTGCTCCCAGGGCGTGTTCGTGGTGCCGGCCGGTGGTGGGCTGGGCCAGGTCGCCAGTACCCAGATGGTGTGGTGGCGAGGTTCAGGTCGGTGCAGATCTCTTCGAGGACGCACTGGTTGTACAGCTCGGACAGCGCGACGGTGTACTCAAGCAGGGTGCGGGTGCGGAGCGTGCGCGCGTGCCCCACTGGCCGTCGGTGCGGCGGACCTTGACCGACAAAACGAGATGGTCACGGAGCAGCGGCTGGCCGTCGCGGGACTCGTTGTCTCGTCTCACTCAATCGAGTCGTTTCCTCAACGAACCGAGTCGTTCGGGCTCTGTCTCATCGAACCTGGGCGCGCCACGCCGCCCTGGCGCGGCTCACGTCCCACCCCGCGCATGGGAGGGATCCCATGGCTCTCGACCGTCGAATCGGCCAAGGTGCAGTAGTGAGCACTGAAGAGAGTCCCGTCGAACACGACGACCGGTGGGTCCTAAGCCTTCGCGGGATGAGCGTGACCAAGATCAGTGTGGACTTCAGGCTCGTGCTGGTCGTCGGCTCGGACTGGGAAATCGCATTGGAAGCGCCAGTCAGGCTCTCGTACGGGACAGTGCATGCCAGCCCGTCCGTACTCCTGAATCCGCAGTCACAGGACGTGGCCGCGGCCCTTGCTCTCTTCGGAGCGAGTGTCCTGTCGGTGGTCGCGTTCAAGTCCGGCACCCTGCGTCTCGTTTTCGACACAGGCCACCACCTGACTTGCTCATCCGATCCGTCTTTCGAAGCGTGGCAGGTCACGGGCCCACCCGTCGTCGGGCAACGACCTACGCGAAATGCCTGCTTCGACGAAGCCGTCGACGCCGGTGAGCGGGCTGCGGCGATGCCGGCCGAGGCAGGTGACGTCCGCTTCGGTCCTGTCCAGCGACAGGTGGCCGGGGCGGCTGCGGTACGGGTTCGACGGGAACCACTCCATGAACACATCCCGCCACAGGCCCTGTATCGCATGCGGTCGCATGCCGGCGTCCGGCCGTCGTTCGGCGGAGCGGGCACCGGAGCAGTGCCAAAAGCCGCCATTCGGATCACCGCTGAGGGTCCTTCCGGTGATTGCGGCACGTCTCGCGCACACTGCACGTCCTGCGGCGGGTATGCCGTCTCCGCAGAAGGCGGCCCAGCGATCCAGTCAGGAGATCAGCCATGTATGCAGTGGTTCGGCGGTACGAAGGGGTGACCGATCCGGCCGAGGCGGGGCGCCAGGTGAACGAGGGGTTCCTGCCGCTCCTCCGCCAGGTCCAAGGTTTCGTGGCCTATTACTGGGTCGATGCCGGGGGCGGGGTGATGGTCTCGACGAGTGTCTTCCAGGACCCGTCCGGCGCCGAGGAGTCGACCGATCGGGCGGCGGATTTCGTACGGGACCGCCTCGCCTCCCTGCTCCCCAGCCCTCCCCAGGTCACGGCCGGCGAGGTCGTGGCTCATTCGTAACGGCCTGCCGGAAAGTGGAACGGCCGTGACACCGCGAACCGCGCAGGTCGCCGCGTACGAGCAGCTGCGCCCAGCACAGCCTGCCCACGCTGCCTTCTGCTCGGCCACTCCGCCGCTGCGGTTCGGTGAAACGCCGCCCGACGGCCCGGATGCCGGCAGTCCGCCGGTCGTACCTTCAGCGCCCCCCGCGGTCGAGGGCGGCAACCTCGCGTACGGCCTCGGCGATGGCCTGGAAGTCCTTCTTGAGGATCGCACCGTAGTTGCTGGCGACCTTCGCGCCGATCTGGATGTTCGGGTGGTGGGCGGTCACCGCATCGAGGCTGGTGCGTATCCGTTCCTGCTCATCACCGCGGCTCCCCAAGGACGTCCCCGAAGCGACCACATACCGCACTGGGACGGTGATGTTGTCCAGCACGGGGCCCAGCTCACGCTCGCGGGAGAGTTAGCCGAGCTCGATGTTGCTGTTCGGCGGTCATCCGCGGGGCCAGGCCCGTCGGGCGCAGCAGCGGCAGGAACCAGCTCATCCGCCGGAACAGCTTCCGGATCCGCTGCTCCATGGCCTCGTCGAGCCAGTCGTACGGGAACGCGCCAGGACCGCGCCCAGGGCACGCTCCGGATTCCGGCCGGCCCAGTGCGCCCCGACGAACACCCCGTAGGACCAGCCCACTAGCAGCGCCCGGTCCACGCCCCTGGCCGCGAGAACGGCATCGACGTCCCGGACGGCTGCCTCGAAGGAATAGTCCGCCGAACGCTTCGATTTGCCGCGGGCCCGCTCGTCGTAGGTGATGTGCCGCCGCCCTGTCCCCAGTTCAGTGATGCCCCGCCGCCAGTACCCCTGAGTAGCAGTACCCCTGAGTAGCGAACTGGCCGTTGAGTTGAAGTGCTCTCCTGGCTGAAGCCGGGAGATTCCTGCTTACCTTGCGGCAGCGGGCTTGACGCGCTTCGCGCGCCTGACGACTGCCCTCCCGGCAGCCGGGATGAGCGCGAGGCCCATGCGGTACAGGTGCAAGATGTTCCGGGCTGCGTTGTGGTCGGCGTTGCCCGACCAGCCGCAGTCCGGGTTCTTGCACACGAACACGGCCTGGTCCTCCCGGTTGCCGGGCGTGGTGAAGCCGCACGCTGAGCAGCGTTGGGAGGTGCCGGGGGCGGGGACCTTGTGCAGGGTGCCGCCGAGCTGGGCGGACTTGTACGTCAGCATGGTGACCGTCCGGCCCCATGCCTCCCCGCTGATGGAGCGGTTCAGCCCAGACTTCTGGGCAACGTTCCTCCCCGGCTCCTCGATGGTTCCCCTGGCCGACTTGACCATGTTCGTGATGGTGAGTGCTTCGACCACTACGGTGCCGTACCGCTTAGCGATGACGGTGGTCGTCTGGTGCTGCCAGTCCAGGGCCCGGCGCTTGGCTTTCGCGCGCAGTCCTGCGATCTGGTCGTAGGTGCGGTGCAGCCGGCGGCTGGTGCGCTCGCCGGGCTTGCGGTGCCGCTTACGCTGCGCGGCGCGCTGCTCCAGGTGCAGAAGCCTGGCCTTCTCCTTGCCGGTCAGCCATTCGCCGTGCTCGTACGTTTCGCCGTCCGAGAGGGCCAGCGGCACGGTGACACCCACGTCGATGCCGACGTCCGGCCCCCGGTGAGGCTCGGGCCTGACCTCCAAGGTCTGAACACGGAAGGCGATGTGCCAGCCGAGCGCGTCCTTGACCAGCCGTGCCCCGGTGATCCGGTTCTCCGCGCCTGCACGCTTGCCGACCGGAAGGTCTCGGGTCCACCGGAAGCGGACCCGGCCCACCTTGGGAATGCTGACCACGCCCCAGCGGCGGTGCACACGGACGACGTTCAGGTCCCGGCCCTGCGGGATGTCCACCGACATCACCGTGCGGAAGCGGCCCTTGAAGTTCGGGGCGTCGGCGCGACCCTCCCAGCAGTTCTTCCACGCCTGGAAGTACGTCTTCAGCACGGCCTGCGCGGCCTGGGCCGGCAGCACGGCGAGGAAGTCAATGTCCTTACGTGCCTGACGGATCGCTTCATCCGCGTTCGCGAGCGTCCGCCTCTCCTTCGGCATCATCCGCCACCACGCGTGGAGAAGATTCCACATCGTGCGGGCCGCGTGCGCCTGATCATCCGCCGTGCGAATCCCAGCAGGAGACAGCGAAAGCCGGGCACGGTGCCCGAACTGCCGCTTTACCAGGGTGCCTTGACTCACAACCGAGAGCATAGCATTGGTCTATGTCACCGCGCTGGAAACCCAATCCCGACGTACGCACCGGACGTCACGTCGTCTACAACCTGCACGTTCACTTGGTTTTTCTCACGAAGTACCGGCAGAAGGCGTTCACCGACGCCATGCTGACCCGCACCGAAGAGATCATGCGGGAGGTCTGCGCCGACTTCGAGGCCGAGCTTAAACAGTTCAACGGCGAACAGGACCACGTCCACCTGCTCGTGCACTACCCGCCCAAGGTCCAGCTCTCCAAGCTGGTCAACTCCCTCAAAGGCGTCAGCTCCCGCAGGCTCCGCCAGGAGTACGACAGCCACGTCCGCCGGTACCTGTGGGGCGGACACTTCTGGTCCGGCTCCTACTTCGCAGGATCATGCGACGGGGCACCCCTGACCGTCGTAAAGCAGTACATCGAAAACCAGCAGCGTCCCGTCTGACCGCCACCCCGTCCTTTCCCTCCGGCCGGCACACCCCCTTCTCGTCGCGGTGGATCCAGGCATTCCGCAGCACCTGCACCGCTTCGATCTTGCGCAGCCGGTCCGGAGCCGTGGGGGCGTAGGCTGCCTCCAGCAGGACGAATCCGTCCCGCCCGACCTGCTCTGACCACTGTTCACGGACCTCTTCGCCCTTGGGGAAGCGGTAGTTGTCCACGCGCGGCCCGTAGCGCTCAGCCCACTCGGCTGTGACCAGGCCGGACAGCCATGCCTGGGCCGCGACCGCCACCACCTCCAGTGCGGCTCGCAGCGTCTCACCGACGAACTCCATCCGGTTCAGCGTCCGCACCGCCACGAACACATGCGTGGAATCGGTCCGCTGCCGGCCACCGGCCTTCAGCAGGTCCAGCCCGCGCAGGCGTTCCAGCACCACCTCCAGCGTCGCCTGTTCCAGTCCGTGCTCGATGAGACGGGAACGGAACAGGCTCAGTACGGAAGCTCCGAACCCGGGACCGTACAGCTCCAGGCCGAGCAGGAACTTCCAATCCATCCGGGCCCGCACCTGGTCAGCGGCCTGCCGGTCGGTCAGCCCCTCCGCGCAGTGCAACACCGACACCAAGGCCAACGCCCCCGGCGAGACAGCCGGACGTCCCCGGACGGCGAACGCCCTGGCGAACGCCTCGTCCTCACACAGCGGGCCCAACGCCTCCCGGATCCGCACCGGCAGCGTTCCCTTCGGGAACGCTGCCCGCACCACCCGGGCCGTCGGCTCCGGCACCCCCTGATCAGCCCGTGGCTCCAGCGACATCTCTCTCGGCCCTCCCACTCAAGACCACAACAATCGTGGAGAACCGACGATCCAGCCCTGCCCGAATCACGCATCCCTCAGCAGAGTCCTGAGGGCCGGAGCACTGGCCAAGATCAGGGGCCGTATCGTCAACCGGCACTATGCCGGTCCACTTCGAACTGGTCGAGGAAGTGCTGTCTTCGTCATGTGTTCCCCCTGGTCGTGTGAGAGCGTCTTGTACGGCTTCTCCAGGCCCCGTACGTGGATTGCGGGCACCTTGGGACAAACGGCCGTGTTCTCGGCGACGACCGAGGGTTCTCGATCGCGGTGGGCCCTGCCGGATCGTCCTGGTTCTGCTTCTTCAGAGGCTGCGGGCGGTGATGTCGCCGCGGGAGGTGGTGGCGCGGATGTCGAGTTCGGTGGTGCCATCGTTCTTGAGGGCGTTGCTGACGCGGCCGTAGTCGGTGCCGGCGTCCAGGGCGGCCGAGACGCCGGCGGCGGCGGCGACCGAAATGTTGCCGGACCGGGTGCGGAGCACGACCGTGCCGCGTACGGCCTCGGTGATCCGGATGTCGCCCCTTGCGGTGCTGATCTCCGCGGGGCCGCCCAGCCGGCCGATCTCGACGTCGCCGTCGATCGCGGTGAGGTGGACGCTCGCGGCCTCGTCGATCTTGATCTGGCGGTACGCGCCTTCGAAGGCGATGTCGCCGAGGCGTCCGACGCCGCGGAGCTCGGCGCCGGCGGTCTTGACCTCGATGCGGGAGCCGGCGGGCAGCTGGACGGTGATCTCCAGGGATCCGGAGGGGCCGAAGAGCTGGTTGTCGGGGGTCGGGGCCGTGATCCGCAGGACGCCGTCGGCGTAGGCGACGGCTGTCTGCTCGGCGGTCTTGGTGTCGCGGCTCTTGGAGGGGGTGGCGGGCAGGACCTCGACGGTGGTGTCGGCGCGGTCTGCGGCGATGAACTGGATGCGTCCGGCGGGGATGTCCAGGACGGCGGAGATCGGGGCGGGGGTGTCGAACTTCTGCATCGTGTTCTCCCGTGCTCGCTCGTTGTTTCTGACACTGGAAACGCTACGTTGCTTTCAAGAATCCGACAACGTACCTGTTGCATAGAATTGACATTCACGCAGGTGGATACCGGGAAACTGTTGCAACGACCTTGAGGGTAACGCAACGACGATTGCCCTGATCATTGCAATGGATGAGAAGTGAACGCTATAGTGGGGGGTCAGGGACCGCCACGGAGGATCACCAAGGAGATCGCGATGCCGGGAGGCAGACTCACCCAGCAGGAACGCCAGCAGATCGCGCTGGGGCTGGCCGACAGCCTCCCCTACGCCGAGATCGCCCGGCGCCTCGACCGTCCGACCTCGACGATCACGCGTGAGGTGATGCGCAACGGCGGCCCCACCGCCTACCGCGCCGACCTGGCCCACCGCGCCACCGAACGCCGCGCCCACCGGCGCAGGCCCGCCTCCTCCCGGGGTCCGGAGTCAGTCCCCCAGGCGCACGGGCGCGACGCCGAGGCCGTGGCCGAGTACGAGGAGACGTTCACCACCGTCCTCATGGCTTCGGGCCTGTCGAAGATGGCGGCCCGGGTGCTGACCTGCCTGTTCACCACCGACGCGGGCAGCCTCACCGCGTCCCAGCTCGCCCAGCGCCTCCAGGTCAGCCCGGCGTCCATCTCCAAAGCGATCGCCTTCCTGGAGAGCCAGAGCCTCGTCCGCCGAGAACGCGACGAACGCCGCCGCGACCGCTACGTCGTCGACGACGAACTCTTCTACCAGGCGACGATCGCCAGCGCCCGGGCCAACGACCAGCTCGTCGAAACCGCACGCCAAGGCGTCGCCGTCCTCGGCCCCCACACCCCCGCCGCCACCCGCCTGGAGAACATCGCCCGCTTCCTCGACTTCATCAGCGAAAGCATCACCCGCGCCGCCGAACAGGCCCGCGAAGTCCTCCACACCAGACCCGCAACAACCTCGAACGACACCGCCCAGCCAAGTCCGGACCACGGATAGACAGCCGTCTCGATCGTCACAGCGACGAGACGAAGCCGGCTGCGTCCTCGGGCAATCATTGGGTTCCACCACGGCGGCCGTCCGCGACAGCGCGCGGTTTCGATGTGGCGGGACGTCAGATGGGCTTCAGCTGCGTGCGCAGGAGACAGAACTCGTTGCCCTCGGGGTCGGCAGGACATCGGCTTCCTCGGCACCGCGAGCGTCTCTCCTGCAGTACCTGCGCCGTCGCATCCACCACCCGGGTGCGGTACGAAGTCCGGTGTGAACGATCAGACTCAGCGCGCGACCGTTCGCGTGTTCATCGCCCTCGCCCCGCCCGACCACGCGAAAGAAGAACTAGCCCGGGAGCTGCGCCCCGCCTATGACACACACCCTCACATGCGGTGGAACCGCATCGAGGACTGGCACATCACCCTGGCGTTTCTCGGGGAGCTGCCGGCCGAGACAGTTCCGCTCCTGCGACCGCCTCTCGCCAGCCTTGCAGCGGACCACCAACCACCCTGTTTGGCACTGCGCGGCAGCGGAACCTTCGACGACCGGGTGCTGTGGAGCGGAATCGACGGAGACCTCGATGAGCTGCAGCTGCTCGCCGCCGATGTGCGTACCGCCGTCAAGAACTGCGGGGTCGTCTTCGAGGATCGGCCCCTGCGCCCTCATCTGACGTTGGCCCGTGCCCGCCGAGGAGATCGATCCTCGGCGGGAGAAATCGCCGAGGGGTTCGCCGGCTTCACCGGACGCCGATGGCCCGCCGAGCGTCTGCACCTGGTCGGCAGCAACGTCGGCCGTAGCCGCGGACCGATCCACTACCGCGACATCGAGGCTTGGACCTTCGGCAACGGGAACTCCACCGGGTGTTGAACGAAGCAACGGCGACCTGAGGAAACGTGATCACCTCGGGGGCCCTCCGAGAACGCGCGCATCAGGCCCTGGGTGATCACAGCACCGTGGCGGCGTGGGCCCGGCAGGCGGCAAAGAACGCGGACGGGGCGGCGTACGCCGACGCGGTGCCGGAGTACGCCGCCCTGGAGTGGGACGGAGCTGGGGGCCGTGGCCCGCAAGGCTGCTGCCCGGTCCTGCTCCCGCTACTTCGGGTCGCGGTTGAACAGCGACTTGCACCAGAAGTAGCCGAGCACGGCCAGCCCCAGGCACCAGACCATGGTGATCCACCCGTTGTTGCCGATCTCGGTGCCGAGGAGCAGTCCGCGCAGGGTCTCGATGGCCGGGGTGAACGGCTGGTACTCGGCGATCGGCTGGAACCATCCCGGCATCGCGTCGACCGGGACGAAGGCGCTGGAGATGAGCGGCAGGAAGACCAGCGGCAGCGCGTTGTTGCTGGCCGCCTCGGCGCTCGGGCTGACCATGCCCATCCCGACCGCGATCCAGGTGAACGCCAGGGCGAACAGCGCGAGCAGCCCGAACGCCGCGATCCACTCCAGGACCGTGGCGTCCGTGGACCTGAAGCCGATGGCCACGCCGACGGCACCGACAAGAACCACGCTGATGACCGCCTGCAGCACGCTGCCGATGACGTGTCCGATGAGTACGGAGCCGCGGTGGATCGCCATCGTGCGGAAGCGGGCGATGATGCCCTCGGTCATGTCGTTGGAGACGGACACCGCGGTCCCGACCAGGGTGCCGCCAACGGTCATCAGCAGGATGCCCGGGACGAGATACGCGATGTACTGCGAGCGATCGGCGCCGCCACCACCGATGCCCGCGCTCATCACGTCGCCGAAGACGTAGACGAACAGCAGCAGCAGGACGATCGGCGTCAGCAGCAGGTTCAGGGTGAGGGACGGGTAGCGCCGGGCGTGCAGCAGGTTGCGCCGCAGCATCGTGTTCGAGTCGCGTACGGCGAGGGAGAGGGCGCTCATCGGACTGTCTCCTTGGGCTGGTCGGGGACGCTGGAGCTGGTCAGGGCGAAGAACACGTCGTCGAGGTCGGGGGTGTGCACGGTCAGTTCGTCGGCCTCGATGCCGGCGGAGTCCAGCCAGTCGAGGATGGAGCGCAGCTCGCGCTGGCTGCCGCCGCTGGGGATGGTCAGGGACAGTGCCTCGTCGTCGCGGGTTACTTCGCGCAGTGCGGAGGCGGCGCTCTGGTAGGCGGCCGGGTCGGTGAAGCGGAGCCGGACGTGTCCGCCGGGGATCAGCCGCTTCAGCTCGTCGGCGGTGCCTTCGGCGGCGATCTTGCCGTCGTTGAGTACGGCGATGCGGTCGGCGAGCTCGTCGGCTTCTTCCAGGTACTGGGTGGTGAGGAAGACGGTGACGCCGCCGGAGACGAGCTCGCGGATGATCTGCCACATGTTGTGGCGGGAGCGGGGGTCGAGGCCGGTGGTGGGTTCGTCGAGGAAGATGATCCGCGGGTCGCCGACCAGGGTCATGGCGATGTCCAGGCGGCGCTTCATGCCGCCGGAGTAGGTGGAGGCGGGCTTCTTCGCGGCCTCCACCAGGTCGAAGCGCTCCAGCAGTTCGGCGGTGACCCGCCGCCCCTCGCGCTTGGACAGGTGGTGCAGGTCCGCCATGAGGAGCATGTTCTCCTCGCCGGTGATCAGCCCGTCGACGGCGGAGAACTGCCCGGTGACGCCGATCGCGGCCCGGACCCCGTCCGGTGACGTGGCGACGTCGTGGCCGGCGACCTGGGCCTGCCCGCCGTCGGCGGTGATGAGCGTGGACAGGATCTTCACGACGGTGGTCTTGCCGGCGCCGTTCGGCCCGAGCAGCGCGAACACGGACCCGGCCGGGATGCGCAGATCGATGCCGTCGAGGACGGTCTTGTCGCCGTAGGACTTGCGCAGACCGGCGGTGGAGACGGCGGCCGGCAACGGGTGACCGTCACCCCGCCTGGATGTGGGCATGACAGAAGAAGGCATGGAACCCTCCCGTTCGAAGGATGAAGTGGCAGGGGAAGTGAGTGAGTCGAGGATGGTGCGGGGTGCGAAGGCGCTCAGACCTTCGCGCGGCGGACGTCGATGTTGCCGTACCGGGTGCGGGCACGGACCTTGACGGTGTCCTCGGTCTTCTCCGGGGTCTCGGACGCGGTGAGCGTGTTGCGCACCTGGCCGGAGCCCGAGCTGACGTCGAGCCAGGCGGCCGTGCCCTCGCGGACGCCGACCTCGATGGCGCCGTAGGAGGTCTCCAACTGGACGGTGCCGCGGGCCACGTCGCCCACGCGCAGGGTGCCGTGGGCGGTGGTGGCGGTGACCGAGTCCTCGGCGCGCCGGATCTCGATGTCGCCGTTGGCTCCGCTCACCCGCAGCTCGCCGGTGGCGGCGCCGACGGTCGTGGTGCCGTGCGAGTTCTTCAGGACGGCGGGGCCGTCGACGAGGCCGACGCGCAGGCTGCCGGAGCTGGTGGTGATCTCGGCCATGCCCTCGACCCGGTCCACGGTGATCGAGCCGTGCGACGCGGTCAGCTGCAGCGGGCCGGTGGTGTCGAGGCGGACGTCGCCGGACGAGGTCTTCACGCGGACCTCGCCGAGCCGGCCCTCACCGAGCACCTGGACCCAGGCGCCGGTCGTGTCGATGCGCGAGCCCGTGGGCAGTTCGACCGTCACGTCGACGGTGCCGGTGCGGCCGAACAGATTGGACTTGGGTGTCCTGACCGTCAGTACGCCGCTCGTGTACGTGACCTCGGTCTGGCCGGCCGCCCGTACGTCCTGGTCCCGCTTCGGGTCGCGGGGTTGCACCTCGACGACGGTGTCGAGGCGGTCGCCCGCGGTGAACTGGATGGAACCGGCCTCCACGTGCGCCGTGGCCGAGATCGGTTCGGGGGTGTCGAAAGAAGGCATGGCTGTCCCGTCCTCTTGGGTCTTTGGGACGTCCCCGCTGGTGGGACGTGGTGTGGGTGAAGTGGTGCGGGCGGGGGCGCGGCTAGCGCACCCAGCCCGTGAAGCTCTGTCCGATGGTCTGGGTCTTCTCCGTCGTACGCGGCCGGGTGCCGCCGTCGACCGCGGCCGACACGGCGCGCACCAGCCACGCGTTGACCGACAGGCCCTCGCGGCCGGCGACCTCCTCGGCGCGGGCCTTGAGGTGGGCCGGCAGACGCAGGTTGACGCGGGCGGTGCCGCCCTCGTCGCCGTCGGCCGGGACCGGGGTCTTGAGTGGTTCGACGGGCTCGGCCGGCTCCGCGGGGGCGCCTCCGTCGGTGGGCGGCAGTGTCACCACGAAGTCGGGGTCGAGCCCGCGCAGCCGTACGTCGACCGAGCCGGGGGCGAGTTCGCGGGTGATCTCGTCCATCGCGGCGGAGAGCACATTGAGCATGGTCAGCCGGGTCGCCGACTCCAGGGGAGCGGTGAGCCTCTCTGCCAGCTCGCGGGCTTCGTCGCCGCCGGCTTCGGCGGCCACCGCAAGTTCGCGGCGGAGGGTGTCGATATACGGCGTGAGGTCCATGACGCCATAGTGGCACCACAATGGCTCCATGCGCAAGCAGTGCGGCGATATCCGTGGGGCGCCAGCCGACTTAACTACTCTGACCTGCGAAAACATACTGGCGTCCACCTGAGTGATTGTGGCGCCATGGACGCTCATGCGCTTCCGGGAGCGCGGAGTGGCACCGGGTGACGCCGGATGGTGCCAAGCGGTGCCACCCGACATCATGTGACGCCATGCGATGTCGCAAGGGGCGTGGCCCACCCCCCGCCTCGCGGTCTGCCACTGGGCCGAGCCCACCCGAGGCGGCATGATCGGGCCCGCCCGGCCCAGCGGGGGCATGTGCGCGCGTGGGGCCCCGGGTTGAAGGAGCCGGGGCCCCGGCCATCCGCTACGGCAAGACTCCGCGCAGCTACCGGGCCGCGGGGCCAGGTCTCGCGCAGGGCGTGCCGGCGCGCTGCGGAGATGCCGGGCCGGTGTGCTCGGGGCGGCGTTCCAGGTGAGTGGGGTGCAAGGCGGGAGGTGCGGGTGGGCTTGGTGTCGGCGGTGAGGGTGCGGATGCGGTCGGCGGAGTTTCAGCGCGAGTCAGCACAGGGCCGCTCGACCGGCGGCGCCGCCGCGTCCTCGCCGACCTGGCCGACGCCGACGGCACCCCTGCCCGCCATCCGGCCCGGCGTCCTCTTCGAACTACGTGTGCTGGCGGCGCCCTGGGATCCGGGCCGAGGAGGGCCGGGGCCCAGCACCGGGCGGTTGCAGGAGCCGGCGGTCATCGAGGCCAAGAGGAGGAGCCGGGAGACGGCCGCAGTGCCGGACGGTCATCGGTAGTAGCCCTCGACCACGGCCCGCACCTCGTCGAGCAGCGCGGGGCCGTCCTGCGGCACGGGCGGCCGGCCGCTGCCCGGCCTGATGTCCAGAAGCTGTTGGTTGGACAGGGCGAACACCACCCGCCGTAGCCCCGCCTGTTGGATGACCGCCTCGCACATCTCGCACGGCTGGCAGCTGGTGTACATCGTGGTTTCCGCCGCCGTGGCCGTGTCCAGCTCTCTTGCGGCCCACCTCGCCAGCTTCAGTTCCGGGTGCGCGGTGATGTCCTGGTCGGTGAGGGTCGTGTTGTGCTCCTCTGCCACAACCGTTCCGTCCGGTCCCGACAGCAGCGAGCCGAACGGCGGGTTGCCGGCCGCGCGTGCCTGGGCCGCGAGCGCGATGGCCCGCCGGAGGAGGGCGTGGTCGTCGGGTGTGGTCATGACTGCTCCGTTCTGGTGCGGGGTGGGTGCAGGTGCGCGGCCACCGTGTCGAGTGCTTGCCAAGCCGCCTGCGGGTGGCAGGTCTCGCGGGGGTCGCCGTCGTACGGGTCGAGGACGACGGCCTCGGCACCCAGCAGCCGCAGCTGGTCGAGGTCATCCATGATCTGGTCGATGGTGCCCTCACCGGCGAGTCGGCCCGGTCCGCCGACCGGCGCCTCGGTGAGTCTGAGCGCGATCCGGGGGGCCAGGGCGGGCACGGGCAGACGTTGCTCGTCCGCGAACGCCTTCAGCCTGACCGCGGCTTCGCGCAGCCACGGCATGGTGCAGCGCAGAGGATGCCATGCGTCCCCGAGCCGCACGGCGCGGCGCAGCCCCGCGTCGCTGTTGCCGCCGACCCACACGGGGATTCTCCGGTCGCCGTAGGAGGCGGTGTCCGCCCACGCTGCCCGCATGTCCCGCAGGTGCTCGTCGGTCAGTTGTCCACGCCGCTCGAACGGGACCCCGAGGGCGGCGAATTCCTGCCGTGCCCAGCCCACTCCCACGCCCAGGACCAGCCGGCCGCCGCTCAGCTCATCCAGGTTGGCCGCCATCCGGGCGGTGAGCAGCGGGTGCCGGTAGGGAGCGATGAGGACCGTCGTGCCGAGTCGGACCCGGGTGGTGAGGCCGGCCAGCCAGGACAGGGTGGTGAAGGGCTCGTAGAAGGGTGCCGGATAGCGCTCGGCGACGTCGGGCGTGATGGCGATGTGGTCCGAGACCATCAACAGGTCGAAGCCCAGGCCCTCCACGGTCCGGGCCCAGCTCCGAAGGACTCCCGGGTCGCTGCCGGGGCCGAAATTGAGGACGTTGACTCCGATCTTCACGCCGCCGAGCCTAGCCAGGGCGCACCGGACGTCAGAAGGGTTTCCCGCCTGTCCAAAGGGGGTTCGGCCGTGGATCCGCCGGTATTGTGGGCGGATGACCGAGAGTCTTGACGCGACGGACTGGGCGATCCTGGCCGAAGTCCAGCGGGAGGGCCGGATCGCGTTCACGGAGCTGGCACGGCGGGTCAACCTGAGCGCGTCGGCGACGAAGGAGCGGGTGCGGCGGCTGGAGGCGGCCGAGGTGATCACGGGGTACCGGGCGGAGGTGGACCTGGAGCGGACGGGGTACGGGGTGCTCTCGGTGGTCCGGCTGAAATACCCGGGGCCGGGGACCCGGCACGAACCGTTGCGCCGTCTGCTTGAGGAGCGCCCGGAGATCCTGGAGTGCCTGCGCACCACCGGGGACGACTGCTACATCCTCAAAGTGGCGACCACCTCGATGGGCCACCTGGAGGAGATCGTCGACGAGCTGGCCCAGTTCGGGAGCACGACCACCAACCTCGTCCTCAGCCGGACGCTCCCGTTCCGCGGCCCGCGGGTGCCTCGGACCGGCCGCTTCGAGGAATCGCCTCAACACGGTCGGCCACGGCAGTGACGCCGGTCGGCCACGGCCGGGTCAAGGTCATGATCCGAGGACGGCGAACGGTCAGGATTCGGTGGCGCAGGACACCAGCAAGGGGAACGGGTCAGGAGAACGCCTAGAACGGCGGGCAGCCCTCGCCCGAGATCGGCACGATCGTGAACTCACTCTCGTGAGCGTGACTGGCCGGCTCCTGGCGGACTCGACGCTCCTGGCCGTTCGGCATGCACAGCCGGAGCTCGTCGCTGTCGAGCAGGTCAAAGATCCGGCTCGTCGGGACACCGCGCAGACTGCCGCGCCAAGCGTCAGGTCCGGCCATCAGCTCGGCCTGAACGGGGATCTGCAGATGCCCAGCGACCAGCAACGCATCGCCTTGATACCGACTCGCCATGTGTCCCACAGTCCCGCCACCCCCACACGAGGGCAACCGCACGCCCGGCGCTGAGCGCCCGCTCGCTGCCACAGGAACGGGGTGATGAGACTCTTTGAAAATTCCCCGTGCTCAGGGTCTCCCCCGGACCTGCTCACCTTGGCTACCCACCCGAACCGCACTGAGGAGCCCTTGTCCCGGGTGGCTCGCGGTGCCTTCGTGGACGACCAGGAGCGCCCGCGCGCCCGCCGCGGCGGCCTTCGCCCGCTCCTCGATTCCGATGGTGTCGCTGCGCCGCATCATTCATGGCCTTGCCGCGCACGTCCTTCTGGGCCAGCGCCTCAGCCGAACCCTCGCCGGCGAAGACCGCTGCCGGCTTCCGGGTGTCGGCCGGCAGCGGCCTGGCCGCGCGCTCGACCGGCAGGCCGAGTGTCTGACTACGCTGTAGCGTCGCCCCGCATCAAGACGGGCAGCCTCGGACGCTCGCGAACGGTTCTCGCCGGTTACTGCCAGATCCGTGCCAGAACGGAGAGCGCTTTTTCGGCCAGTGCTCGCGGCTCTCGCGGGTGGAGGCCGCTCAGGTGAATCCTCCCCGGCTGAAGCCGGGGATACCCACCCAGGACAATCGGAGGGCGCCGCGCGCAGGCACGGGACCGTCGGCGCCCGGCGGGCCGCGACCGGTGACTGTCAAGGACCGCGGCTCCGCTCAGGCGTGGGACTACGTGCGATGCAACTCCCGCGGGAGCATCTGCGCATACGACCCGGCGGTCGGCGCGAATGTCCTTGCGTGTACTGGTGCGACGGCGGACCCACGTCGCTCTCGTCGAACCTGCGCCGTACGACTACAGGTCCAGCAGGGCCTGTTCGACAGCTTCGGTCAATGCAGGGTGGATATACAGCACGTCCCGGCCGATCCGGTCCACCGTCAGGCCCAGCGTCATCGCCTGGATCAATGGCTGAATGAGCGTCGCAGCCTGCGGGCCGATGATGTGCGCGCCAAGGATCGTACGGTCAACAGGGTTCGCCAGGACTTTCACGAAGCTGGTGGTGTCCTCCAGAGCCCACCCGTATGCGGTCTCTGCGTAGTCACGGACACTCACCAGGTATTCGATCTTGCGACGGCGCGCCTCCTGCTCGGTCAGTCCGACACTCGCGATCTGCGGGCTTGTGAAGACCGCATGCGGGGCGACCTTGTTGGCCAGCGTGCGCACGTCCTGCGGATGGAGCACGTTGTGCCGCACGAGCCGCGACTCGGCATTGGCCATGTGCTTGAGCTGGAAGTGGTTCACCACGTCGCCGAGCGCCCAGACCCCCGGTACAGAGGTGCGGTAGGCGCTGTCGGTCACGATGTGGCCGTGTTCGTCGAGTTCCAGCCCGCCTGCGGCCGCGTCCAGCCGGTCGCTGTTGGGGCGGCGGCCGACACACACCAGCAGCGTCGCCGCCCGCACGACATGGTCGCCCCCCGGACAGGTCACGGTGACTGCGACGCCGTCACCATCCCGTTCGACAGAGGTGACGGCAGCATCGACAAGTACGCGATGTCGCTGCGATACGAGTTCGGTGAACCGCGCCGACACCTGCTCGTCCTCCGCCATCAGCAGGCGCGGCCCCCGCTGCACGATCGTGATATCCGTGCCGAATGCACCGAATACATGGCTGAACTCGGCCGCGATGAAACCTCCACCGACGACGGCCATGGATGCGGGCACGTCGTCGATCCGCATGATGGTGTCCGAGGTGTGGTACGGCACGGTGTCGAGTCCAGGGATGTCCGGCACCACAGGCCGTGACCCGACCGCGACGATGAACGTGTCAGCGGTGATCTGCTCGGTTCCGACCTGCAGCACCCGCGGCGCGACGAATCGGCCCTCTTCGGTGTACACGTCGACGCCGTTTTCCCTGCGGTAGTTCAGCGCGCTGTCGTGCAGGGGATCGATATGGTGGAACACCCGGTCGCGGATGGCTTTCCAGTCGATGGGCTCAACGGTCGTATTGACGCCGAGCCGCGCTGCCGCCCGCGCGCCCTCGACCGCGTCGGCGGTGACGACGAACATCTTGCTCGGGATGCAGCCCCGGTTGAGACATGTGCCGCCGAAGCGGTCCGGTTCCACGATGGCGACGCGCAGATGAGCGAACCCGTCGAGCAGCATGTTGCCGCTGCCCGTCCCCAGAACCACAAGATCGTAATGCTGCATGCCCGTCCACCTTCCGCCGGCGAAATTCTGGCCTTACGGGCATGGCCTCCCGGGAGACCGCGAGTCCGTTCCATCCCGATTCTGACCTCGCGGCCCTTTCCGTGCACGTCCCGACGGCTCATCGTGTCGCCGTGTCCTGTCGGCGGCCGGAATGATCGAGCCCTGTGAGCGCGGCCGGGAGCGCTGTGGTACGGCGACGCCGCCCTTGTCCGGCGAGCCAGAGGTCTCGCAGGCGTTCGGACGCTGCTCCCCCGCTGTGCCGGCCCTTCGCGTAGTCCGTGACGGCCGGCAGCCACGAGGCGTCGACGGGCAGAGCTGCTGCCCAAGGACATGCGTTCTCCGGAAATGACGGTGACTCCTCCCCCTCGTAAACGAGGCGGCTTCTCACTTGACCGCACTGGGTCTCATGACGGCCAAGCCCTGACCGCTGCCGAAGCAGGATCGCACCGTACTACGCCGCTTCGCGGCTCCGGGTCTCAGGATGCGTTTCCCGCCCGGCCTGAAGGCCGGGATTCCCACGCAAGATCTGGGATGGCACCCTTCCGGGGCGGAAGGGTTCACAACTGCTGGGCACACAAGCCGCTTTGGCGAACATGGGCACGATGGAGTGAACGGTGCGACGATCGGTGGGTGTGTCTGGCGGGGTGTGCGTAGCGTGCTCGGTGCGATCTGGGACGCCGGGTGTGGCGTCAGCGGTCGGGGCCCCCGTGTCACCAGCGAGATGGTGCGGGGCCTCCCCGTCGCCTCTGGCCACACCCCTATGGCCAGGTCGTAGGGATCCCGCCCGCCCGGGACGGACCGCATACGGGATATGCGTCGCCGACCGGGACGCGAAAGCGGAGGACCAGCGCGCCCAACACCGTTCGGGGCGCGCCGGTGAGTCAGGACTCACTCCTGCTCACTGCCCAGGAACGGTGCTGTGGGGAGTCTGCGTCACCGACATGGCGGCCGCTGCAAAGGGACAGAGCGTGGGGATGTGATCTCCGGCGTCCGCACGCGCCGGCGGGAAACCGCACATGATGTGCCGGTGGCGCGCCCGGAGTGAGCTCGTGGACGAGACGCTCGGGGCGGCCGTGGGCCCCGGGGCGGCCGGGTGGCTCGGTGTCGAGCCGCCTGGCCGCCCCGTCGAGCGAGGGCGTGTGTTGTCGGTCGGGCGCGGTCGGTCAGCGCATGGGGCGGAAGCCGGTGCGGACCTCGTTCACGAAGTACTCCGGCTGCTCCCAGGCGGCGAAGTGGCCGCCCTTGGGGAGCCGGTTGTAGTGGACGAGGTTGGGGTAGGCCTGCTCGGTCCAGCTCTTGGGGGCCTGGTAGAGCTCGTCGGGGAAGGCGCTGACGGCGACCGGGAGCTTGACGTTGTTGATACCGAAGAACGAGGTCGTGTTCTCCGCATACAGACGGGCCGCGGAGATCGCCGTGTTGGTCAGCCAGAACAGCGTGATGTTGTCCAGGACGTCGTCCCGGGACAGGCCCTCGGTCACCCCGTCGAAGGACCGGGAGATCATGGCCAGGCTCTTCGCGTCGTGGTCGAGCATGAACGCCGCCAGACCGACCGGGGAGTCCGCCAGCCCGGTCAGCGACTGCGGGCGGTCCCCCATCATGTATGCGTAGTAGACGTGCTTGTAGGTGAAGCCCAGCTGCTCGACGGCCACCTTCTCCTCGTCGGAAAGCGACAGACCCTCGGGCAGCGGGTCACCCTTGGCGAGCGCGGCATCGATGCCGGCCGGGATCACCTTGGGCATGTTGGTGTGGATGCCCACCAGACCCTCGGGCTCCTGCGCACCCATCAGGTCGGTGACGATCGCACCCCAGTCGCCGCCCTGCGCCACATACTTGGTGTAGCCCAGGCGCTTCATCAGCTCACCCCACGCACGGGCGATGCGCTCCGGGCCCCAGCCCTTCTCGGTGGGCTTGCCGGAGAAGCCGTAGCCGGGCATCGACGGGATGATCACGTGGAAGGCGTCCGAGGCGTCGCCGCCGTGGGCCGTGGGGTTGGTGAGCGGCTCGATGATCTTCAGCTGCTCGATGACCGAACCCGGCCACCCGTGCGTCACGATCACCGGCATGGCGTTCTCGTGCTTCGAGCGGACGTGGACGAAGTGGATGTCCAGCCCGTCGATCTCGGTGATGAACTGCGGGTAGGAGTTCAGCTTCGCCTCGACCTTGCGCCAGTCGTACTCCGACGCCCAGTAGTGCGCCAGCTTCTGCATCGTGGCCAGCTGGGTGCCCTGCGACTGGTCGACGACAGTCTCCCTCTCCGGCCAGCGCGTGGCCTCGATGCGCGCCCGCAGGTCCTTGAGGTCCGCCTCGGGGAACTCGAACGTGAACGGACGAATCGCATGCTGGTCAGAGGTAACAGACATGGTGGTCTCCTTGATGTCTCAATGAATTGCAGGTGAGGCGGGATTCGGCGACGGGTTCGCAGACGTTTTTGCGACGCGTCGATCCCACTGGCCGGCGCTGGGACCGTGTGGCCCTCTCCTGCTTTCCGGCGCATTTCCATGCTGGGCCTGGGCTGCCCCATCGGTAATCCGGAATGTGACCTGGGCTCCGCACGGGGTGGTGGCGTCTTCCTAGGTAACTTGACGCGGTACGCCGGCAGGCGTCATGACAGTCATGCGGCTCAGTGCCGCCGGCGTCACCGTGGTGAGGGGACGGACAAGCAGGGTCGCCGCTTCACCGCGTGCCGTCATGAAGAGGCTCACGTAACAGGGCGGGTCCTGGGACTGTCCAGCGGTCCCGTGTCGGCGTACTCGTCAAGGTGCTCAGCCAGGTACACGGGAACGTGCCCAGCGACTGGCCGGCGCGGGACCCGAGATCAAGGTCCGGCCGCCTGGGCTCAAGGGATGACGATGACCTTGCCTCGGGTCCGTCCGGCTTCGCTGAGGTGATGGACGTCTGCGAGGTCGGTCAGTGGCCGCGACTCGCTGATGTCGATGCTGAGCGCGGCCGCGTCGACGAGTTCCACGAGCGCCGCAAGATGTGCGACATCGTTGCGGGCGACCATGTGCATCGCGCTCACCCCGGCGTCGGCAGCCGGCTCGATCGGGGTTGCGATCGAGATGATCCTCCCGCCGCGCCGCACCAGAGGCGCCAGAGCTGCGGCGCCCGGCGGGCTCAGCGGGACCAGGTTGAGCAGAGTGTCCACCGGACCGTCGAGCGCGGCGCTCACCGGCCTGGCGGTGTAGTTGATCACTTGATCCGCCCCCTGCCGCAGGACCACCTCGGTGCTCCGAGGACTGGCCGTGGCGATCACCTCCGCCCCCGCGTACTTGGCGAGCTGCGTCACGAAGCCTCCGACGCCGCCACCCGCACCGTTTACCAGCACCCGCTGACCAGCGGCCACCTTCCCGTGCTCGAACACCGCCTGCCAGGCCGTCAGTCCGGCCACGGGAAGGGCTGCAGCGTTCGCGAGAGGGATGGACGCCGGCGCGGCGACCAGCACGGCAGCGGGCGCGCGGACGTACTCGGCAGCCGCACCCCCGCTGTCGAGCCGCCCGATGACCCGGTCGCCGACGGCGAAGCCCTCCGTCCCTGCGCCGATCTCGGCCACAGTGCCGGCGACGTCCCAGCCGAGCGTGTAGGGCAGGTCCACGGGGAAGAACGCGTGCAGCAGTCCGGCGCGCAGAGCGGCCTCGGTGGGATTGAACGAGGTCGCGGCGACATGGACAAGCACTTCACCGAAGGCGGGCCGCGGACGGGGGACGGCGTCGTAGCGGACCACGGAGGCATCGCCGTACTCGTGGATTCGCGTGGTCTTCATCATCGTCATGCCGCGAATCTACGACCGCACTCGGAGACGATCCATGCGCCAGACCGCCCAGTTCATGCGCGTGCGTCTCGCACCCGTACTCTCGGCGCATGGATGTACTCAGCGACGTAGTCGCGGTGACACGGACCGGCCGGCCCCGGTCGGCGCATGTGCGGTGGCATGCCCCGTGGGGACAGGAGTTCGCCTCCGTCCCCGGGTCGGCGGGCTTCCAGGTGATCCTGCAGGGTTCCTGCTGGCTGCTGCCTCCGAACGCGGAGCCCGTCCAACTGGGCACGGGCGACGTGGTGTTCCTCCCCCACGGCAGCGGGCACACCCTGGCCGACAGCCCCGAATCCCTCGTGACAGCCTCTGCATGCGGCCCCGACAACCACGAGCAGTACGACGCCTACGCCTCGGACAGCGTCGACCGGAGCGGAGACGGCGGTCCGGTCACCGTAGTGCTCTGCGGGGCCTACCAGCTCGACCCGTCCCGCACTCACCCGCTGCTGCTGACCCTCCCGGATCTGATCCACTTGCCGGCACACTCGGGCCGCCATCCCGAGTTGCGCTCAGCCGTGCAACTCCTGGCCGCCGAGATGGAGTACCCGCGTCTGGGCACGGACGCAGTCGTCCCCGCCCTCCTGGACACACTGCTGCTGTACATCCTGCGCATCTGGTTCACCGAACAGCCCGCCCGAGGAGACACCACCGGATGGGCCGCCGCACTGAACGACCCACCGGTCACCGCCGCCCTCCACGCCATCCACCGAGACCCGGCAGCACCCTGGACCGTGGCGAAACTCGCTGCGGAAGCCGGACTCTCCCGGGCACCGTTCGCCAGACGCTTCGCCCTGCTGATCGGCCAACCGCCCCTCGGCTACCTGACCTGGTGGCGGATGACCACGGCAGCGCGCCTGCTACGCACATCGGACGCACCGTTGAGATCCATCGCTGCCCAGGTGGGCTACACATCCGAGTTCGCCTTCGCCAACGCGTTCAAACGCACGCACGGGACCGCACCCGGAGCGTACCGGCGGAACAGCTGATCCGGAGCGGCAAACCTGAGCACGTTCAGTCGTACGCGGCTGGGCACATTCAGGTGTACGCCGACATCCCGCCCCGTGCGCCGGTGCCGGTGCCATGGACCGGCAACAGTTTTGTGATCTTCGGTCGTCATCAAGTGGTCCTCAACCCGGGCCAGTTGTGGCGCACGCGCACTCAGACGCAGACGCAGACGCAGACGGGCGATACCTGCCGGAGGGCTTTCCGGCTGGGCTCGCCGGCGTTGGGGAAACAACGGCCGTGCGGCGAACCGCCGGAAAGCTGGTCGGGTCCGGGCGTCCCGCAGTGGCTGCCTTCAGCCTCGGTGGGTTTCCAGCAGTCGCAGCCAGATTTCGCCGAGGGTGGGGAAGGCGGGGACGGCGTGCCAGAGCCGGTCGAGGGGTACCTCGCCGGCGACGGCGATGGTGGCGGAGTGCACCAGTTCCCCGACGCCGGGTCCGGCGAAGGTGACGCCCACCACGGTGTTGCGGTCGGTGTCGATGAGCATGCGGGCCCGGCCGCGGTAGTCCTCGCCGTACTGGTGGGCGCCCGCAACGTGTGCGAGGTCGTAGTCCACCACCTCGATCCGGCGCCCGCTCTGTTCGGCCTCGCGGCTGGTCAGACCGACGGAAGCGACCTCGGGGGTGGTGAAGACAACCTGCGGGACGGCCACGTGGTCAGCGGTGGCGACATGCGCGCCCCAGGGCGCGTCGTCGACCGGTTCCCCGTTGGCGCGGGCCCCGATGACAGCGCCGGCGATCCGGGCCTGGTACTTGCCCTGATGCGTCATCAGGGCGCGGCGGTTGACGTCGCCGACGGCGTAGAACCAGCCGTCGGCGACGTCGGTCACTCGGAAGGTGTCGTCCACCTTCAGCCAGTCGCCCGGGGTGAGACCTATCGTCTCCAGCCCCAGGTCCCAGGTCCGCGGAGCACGGCCGGTGGCCAGCAGGATCTCGTCCGCCACCAGATGCCCGCCATCGGCCAGGGTGATCTGGACCTCGCCGCCCTCGCGCGCCAGAGAGGTCACGGAGGTTTCGAACCGGATATCGACACCGGCCTCCCGCAGACCGTCGGTCACCAGCTCGCCGGCGAACGGCTCCATCCGCTGCAGCAACGCGTCCTCGAGGACCAGCATGGTCACCTGGGAACCGAGCGCCTGCCAGGCGGTGGCCATCTCGACGGCCACCACACCGCCGCCGACCACGGCCAGACGGCCGGGGACCTTGCCCGCACTGGTCGCCTCACGGCTGGTCCAGGGGCGAACGGTGTCCAGGCCCGGGATAGGGGGCAGAGCCGCGCCGGTTCCGGTGGAGACGGCCACCGCGTGCCGGGCGGTCAGGGCGACGGTGTCGCCGTCGGGAGTCTGCACCGACACCTGCTTGGGACCGGTGAGGCGGCCATGGCCGCGGATCAGATCGACGTCGACCGAGTCCAGCCAGTCGACCTGGTCCTCGTCCTTCCAGTACGAGGACATCTTGTCGCGGTGCGCGAGAACCGCCTCGACGTCCAGCGGCCCGGCCACCGCCGGGTTGAGTCCGGGTATGCGGCGTGCGTCGGCGCGCGCCACCACCGGGCGCAGCAGCGCCTTGCTGGGGTCACAGGCCCAGAACGAGCACTCCCCGCCGAGCAGTTCACGCTCCACGATCACGGTACTGAGACCGGCGGCACGGGCACGTTCGGCCACGTTCTCACCGACCGGCCCAGCGCCGATGACAATCACATCGTAGGTGCGGGTGGTCTCGTTCATTACTGCTCCATTCATCACTGCTTCTGCAACTCAGGTGGATTCGGCGGCCCGGCACCTGGCCGCGCGCTGTTCCCCCGCTTTCACCGGGGAGATCCGCAAGGGCTGCAGTGCTCGGTTGATGCGGTTGCGTGCTCTCCGGACCGCTGGTGCCGGGGCGCGCCTTCGCGCCTGGCGGTTCGGTGCCGACGTGCTCTCCGGACCGCCGGTGCCGGGGCGCGCCTTCGCGCCTGGCGGTTCGGTGCCGACGTGCTCTCCGGACCGCCGGTGCCGGGGCGCGCCTTTGCGCCTGGCGGTTCGGTGCCGGCGCCCTGGGCCGGGTCGGTGCCGCCGTCCGGTGTCCGGCTTTGCGGGTGCTGTGGCCAGGGCCTGAAAGGGGGTGGCCGCGGTCCGGGTCGGTCATGACCGTTGCACCGCCGGGTGGTTGATGCGGTGTCAGCGGCCGGGGGCCCGGTTCACCACTTCCTGGAGCACCCAGCCGTTGCCGTCGGGGTCGCTGAAGGTGAGGTAGGAGCCGTAGGAGGCGCGGTCGGGGTGCGGGCCGGTCCGTCGTTCCTGGCCTGCGCCGCGGTGGACGGCGGTTCCGACGTCGTGGCCGTGGTGGAGGAGTCCTCCGGCGTCGTGGAACACCTCGCTCACGTCGATGCCGCGGCTGGTGAGCTCGGCGTGGGCCTCTTCGATGTCGGTGACGATGAGGTACAGGCTCTGGATCGCGCCGGGGGCGGTGGAGGTCATTCCCTCGCCGAAGATGATCGAGCACTCGGAGCCGGGCGGCGTGAGGTGGACCACCCGGAAGTCGTCACTGGCCGTGTAGTCGACGTCCAGGCGGAATCCCAGCGCTTCGTAGAAGGCCTTGGTCCGGTCGATGTCGGAGACGGGCAGCACGATCATTTCGAGCTTCAGATCCATGGGGATGTCCTTGTTTGTTGGCGTCGGTGAATTTCACACATCCGTGCGTCACCGGTTCTTCTGGTGATTGCGGCATTCGGGGCGACAGGTGCGGCCCCGGCTCGCTGTGGTGAACGGCCGGGATGGGCGGTGGGGTGGCTCATCCTGCGGTTCAACCTGATAAGAAACCTATCTGACACTTAAATCGTGTGCAAGTAAAACTTGAAAACTGAGAGTGTGGCAAAGGAAACATCCGGCGGCGGCCCCGGCCTCCGGGGCCGGGTGGCGGCCGTCCCGGACGCGGCCGAGTCCGGGGCCGGGGCGGGGTTCGGGGTGCACCCCGGGCGGCCGCCGGTACAGTCGGCGCGTGCGGGACCTTCGGGGAAGCTTCCGCGAGGCGGTCATCCTGCGGTGCGAGCCCGGCGGCGCCGACACGGCGTCCGGAGTTTCAGCGCTCCGGAGGGCCGCTTCTCACGCGGCCCACGGTTTCGACGGGAGGCACACCGTCTCGCCCGCATCGCCGATCAGCATGTCGAGCCCGCCCGCTCCCGGCGACGGCGTCCCCGGCCGAGCCGGTCCGTCACGGCGGGAGCCGGGCGAAGGCCCACCGGAAGATCCTCAAAGACGTGGAGGGATGCGGGCCACACAGGCACCGGATGGCCGCGACCGGCCCGGCTCGAGGGCGCGCCGACGAACAGGATCCTGGGATACTCCGCACACCGGCCGCCTGCAGTGCACCGAGCCATCGACGAGCGGACCCCCGCTCGAGCTCGACCTGCACTTGAGCTCGAACCCGCGCTTGAGCTCGACCTGCGCTTGAGCTCGACCTGCGCTTGAGCTCGACCTGCGCTTGAGCTTGACCCGCGATTGCACCGCACAGGACCGGCCCGTCGGCCAGTTCTGTTTTCGCGGGCCGGCGGCGGGCGAGAACCGGCGCGACCTGATCCAGCCTATTAAGTGTGCACAATATAATGTTGAGCATGTAAGTTTTGGGGTATGCTAACTATGCGTGAAAGATTCGCGCGGAGGAGGAGTCATGATGAGCAAGATCGAGACCGGTGCCGGACAGGGCGAGACCGCCGAGGTCAGCCTGCTCCTCGAGGACCAGATGTGCTTCGCCCTGTACGCAGCGCAGCGCGCGGTGACCAGTCGCTACCGCCCGCTGCTGGAGGAGCTCAATCTGACCTATCCCCAGTACCTGGTGATGCTGGTGCTGTGGGAGCACGGCGCCCTCCCCATCAAGTCCCTGGGCACGCTTTTGCAGCTCGACTACGGCACCTTGACCCCGCTGCTCAAGCGCCTGCAGGCTCACGGGTTCATCCGGCGCGAGCGCCAGGCGAGCGACGAGCGCTCGGTGCAGATCACCCTCACCGAGCAGGGGACCGAGCTCCGCGAGCGCGCTCTCGCCGTTCCCGTCGCCATGGGGGAGGCTGTCGGCTTGGGCCCTCGTGAGATCGAGGATGCCAAGTGCTTCCTCGAGCGTCTGACAGCCAACCTCTCCGCAGCCTGACCCGGCTGCCGCCCGTCACTGAATCGCCGCCCCGTCCACGCTCGAGCATCCACCGCCGGTCCGCCACCTGCGCCCTGCGCCTCGCGCTCCGGTATCAGCCGGGACCGCGAGGTTCGGCGCAGCTGCCACTGAAGCGGCCGGGCTACGTGTCTCGCTGAGCGCCGGGCGCGCCCGCTCGGCGCAAGAGCCATTTCCGAGGTGACGTCGCCCCGAGCCCCGCGGTGAGAGAGCCGCATCGCTCAGCGCCGGCTTTCCCGTGCCCCCGCTCCCCCACCCGGCCCGTGCTCCGGCGCGGCCGGCTACCGCGGGTGGATGTTGCGAGGTCCGGCCACGTACATCCCGCTCTCGAGATCGGTGCCGCTGAAGGGGATGACGTCGCGGTGGCGTCCGCCGTGCGTCCACACGCTGCGCTCTGCGACGACGCCCACCAGCACATGCGCGAGTAGCGCGAACCGTCCGGCACAGGCTTCTCCCCCGGTCCGCTGCGCCCGCTTGCGCCCGCTCCTGGACGGCCACCGGACCGGCGGGACACCGATGCCGCCCGCCCGCACGAAGGCACGGGCGGCGCCCCGTGGCCCCGGGCGGCGACGGCGCGCAGGCGGCGGCGATCTCCTCGGTTGTGAGCCCGGAGCCCGACGGCCTCGCCGGGGCGGGGCATCGGCGAGGATGCGTTCGCGCATCGCGGCATCCTCCTCGGGGAGGGGCACCCCGACGCCCTGTCCGTCGCCGGCCGACGCCGGCGTGCACTGAGGGCCGTTGACCTCCGGGCAGCGGCGTGAGGGTCGTCAGGTCGACCGCCCCGAGCGATGGCCGGTACACGCCGGTCACCGTGCGGGAGGCGGCGTAGCAGGTGAAGTGCAACCGGGTCGTTCACGAGCAGGAACAGCCCAACTGTCCCTTTTCTACCGATTTGGTGTGACAGGTCACAGGAAGCGCTTCCGTTCCTGTGACATCGCTGGTCAGGCGCGTCGCGCCCATGATCCATCATCTCTTCCGCGAGCGAATCACTCACTTGTAACTTGTACACGAGGTAATTTCGCTCTAGGGTTTTGATGTGGCGCCGGACAGTCCGCATCCCGGAGCCGTCACCGACGCATCCGACAGGGAGATCACCGATGAACCGCAAGCTCAAGAGCCACTCTTTCCGGACATACGCCGCCCTCGGAACCGCCGCCGGTGCGGCAGCGCTGGCCCTGATGGTCACCACGCCCGCCGGCGCCACCGAGGCGACCGAGATCGAGTCTCACCACCCGGGCGCCAAGCCGCCGGTGGTGCTGGTGCACGGCTCCTTCGCGGACTCCTCCAGCTGGAACGGCGTCGTCAAGGATCTGAAGCGCTCCGGCATTGCGGTCATCGCGCCCGCCGACCCGCTGCGGGGCTGCTGCACAGCAACGTCGACCAAGAGTGCGTACATCAACAGTGCGTACATACCGCACGACCGGGCCGAAGCCCGTGAGCAAGCAACCACCACTCAGGCCGGGGCCGTATCCCGACCGTGCGGGGAGGATGGATCCGGCAGGCCGAGGCCGATGCTGGCGAGTGCGATGGCCGGCTGACCACCGACGAACTGGAAGAACCGGCCCAGCTGCGGCGGGAGATGAGCCGGCCGCGCCGGGTGAGCGAGGCCCAGCGCACCGCTGAAGGAGCCCCGCGCATCCTCATCCGCCCCTGGGGCCCCGCCGAATGGCAGGACTGACTCTCGCCGCCCACGACCTCGGCCGGCTCACCGTCAACGGCCTCACCGGCGAGCCACCGTTCCTGGGCAGTGAGCAGGAGTGAGTCCTGACTCACCGGTGCGCCCCGAACGGTGTTGGGCGCGCTGGTCCTCCGCTTTCGCATCCTGGTCGGCGACGCATATCCCGTATGCGGTCCGTCCCGGGCGGGCGGAATCCCTACGACCTGGCCATATGGGCGTGGCCAGAGGCGACAGGGAGGCCCCGAACCATCTCGCTGGTGACACGGGGGCCCCGACCGCCGACGCCACACCCGGCGTCCCAGATCGCACCGAGAACATGACGCACACCCCACCAGACACACCCACCGACCGTCACACCGTTCACTCAAACGTGCCCACGTTCGCCAAAGCGGCTTGTGTGCCCAGCAGTTGTGAACCCCACCTTCGACGCGCGGCGGCACGCGGCCGTCGAACCTACCTCGCCCAGCCCCCCTCTGACCCACGAACTGCGATGGGAGCGTGTGATGACCGGCAGTGACTCCTTCAAGCACGGTACGGCCGGCCCCCTGGTCGGCCGGGACAGTGACCTGCGGCGGATCCGTGACCTTCTGGGCCTCGGGGCCGGGGGTGGAGCATTGCTGCTGTCGGGAGACGCGGGAGTCGGGAAGACGGCAGTGCTGGACGCTCTTGCCGAGGAAGCCCACGCGCAAGGAACCCGGGTTCTGCGTGCTGCCGGTGTGCAGTGCGAGGCGAACTACAGCTACTCGGGTCTCAACCAGGTCCTCTATCCGTTCCAGGACGCACTCGGTGAACTGCAGGCACCTTTTCGTAGCGCCCTGCACGTCGCGCTCGGCTTCGAAAGCGGCTCACCTCCGGAACGGCTGATCGTCTCCAACGCCGTACTGCTCCTGCTGCGAACGATCGCCGACCGCACCCCGCTTCTGCTGATCGTCGACGATCTCCCCTGGATCGACCGGGCGAGTGCGGCCGTACTGGGTTTCGTCGCGCGACGGACGACCGGCATCCGCGTGAGCCTCCTGGCCGCGTCGCGTTCCGGAGCGCGGAGCCTGTACGACGGTGGTGCCCTGACCGAATACCGGCTGCAGCCGTTGGACGAAGCGTCGGCGGCCCACCTGGTCAGTACAAGATTCCCGGACCTGGTCGCCGGCGCCCGCCGGCACCTGCTGGCGCTGGCGCATGGCAACCCACTGGCTCTGCTGGAGCTGCCGTCCGCGTTGCCCACGGCGCCGGGCCCGGCCGGCGAAGTCCCCGCCGTGCTGCCGCTCAGCCGGCGCCTGGAGACAGTGTTCGGCTCCCGGGTCACCGCTCTGCCGCGGCCGTCGCAGTGTCTGCTCCTGGTGGCCGCGCTGGAAGGCACGGGCGATCTCGGGGTGCTGCAGGCGGCCACGCGGCAGGCGAACGCCGGGTACGGCCTGGACGACCTGGCGCCCGCCGAGCGTGAGCAACTGGTCCACATCGACGAAGGAGTACGACGGCTGAGGTTTCGTCATCCGCTCATCCGTTCCGCGGTGGTGGGGAACTCCACCAGCGGCGAGCGGCGTGCGGTGCACGCCGCGCTCGCCCACGTCCTGGTGGACCAGCCCGAACGGCGGGCCTGGCACCTGGGCGAGGCGACCCTGGAACCGGACGAGAACGTGGCCGCCCTGCTGGAGCACGCGGCGCGGATCACTCTGCGCCGCGGTGACGCCGCGGGCAGCATGCGCACACTGATCCGGTCCGCGGACCTCACCCCGCCCGGCCCCGACCGCGCCCGCCGGCTCGCCGAGGCGGCCTACGTCGGCGCCGAATCCACCGGCGCGCTGGCAAGCGCCCAAAGGCTCCTGGACGAGGCCAGGCGCGCGGCCCCCGATCACAAGAACTCCCTGCACTCGGCGGCAGCAACTGCCTTTCTCCTCCTGAACGGCGACGGTGACATCGACACAGCCCACCGCCTGCTGGTCTGTGCCATCGAGACGGGAACCCACGCGTACGACGCCCAGGACAAGGCGCTCGTAGACGCTCTCGACACGCTTGCGCTGATCTGCTTCTTCGGTGCCCGGCACGACCTGTGGCAGCCGTACTACCGGGCGCTGGAGAAGCTGACGCCCGAGGTGCCCGTGGTCCTGTCCGCGCTGGGCAAGACGTTCTCCGACCCGGCACGCACAGGTGCCGCGGCCCCGGAGGAACTCGACGA
This sequence comes from Streptomyces sp. NBC_00353, assembly GCF_036108815.1. Taxonomy (NCBI): domain Bacteria; kingdom Bacillati; phylum Actinomycetota; class Actinomycetes; order Kitasatosporales; family Streptomycetaceae; genus Streptomyces; species Streptomyces sp. NBC_00353. Next base: position 382,103 of record NZ_CP107985.1, read on the forward strand.
GCTCGTGGCGGAACTGGCCGGCGTGACCGACCCCGTCCAGATCACGCGGGCCGGCACGGCAGCCCTCTACCTCGACCGGCTCGGCGACGTCCGCGAAGCGGCCTGGCGTGTGGTGCGCATGGGACGCAACGGCGGCCCGGCCCGCCGGTACCTGGCCGCTCTGATCCACCTGTGCCTGGACGACTACCTCACCGGGATGTGGGACGAGGCGGCGCAACTGGCCGACGAGGGGGTCCAGCTGTGCGAGACACACGGCTACACCGCCTTCGCCTGGTACTTCCTGTACATCCAGGCGATCGTGGGTGCCGCCCGCGGGGAGGCGGACGAGGCGGAGGCGACAGCCGAGCGGATCATCCGCTGGGCCGTGCCCAGAGGAGCGTCCTGCGCCGCGCACCATGGCCATCACGCCGCGGCCGTGGCAGCTCTGGGACGCGGTGACGTTGCCGGCGCATACGAGCACGCGACCGCCGTCAGCCCGGCGGGGAGTCTGGCCTCACACGTACCGCATGCTCTGTGGGTGACGATGGACCTGGTGGAGGCGGCGGTCAGGACCGACCGGCAGACGGAGGCAGCCGGCCATGTCCGCGCGATGCGCGAGGCCGACGTGGCCGCGATTTCTTCACGGCACGCCCTGCTGACGGAGGGCTGTGCCGCCCTGTGCGCCGCCACCGACGACGAAGCTCTCCAGCTGTTCGCGAAAGCCCTGGCGGTACCCGGTGCGCAGCGGTGGCCGTTCGACTTCGCCCGCATCCAGCTGGCCTATGGCGAGCGGTTGCGGCGCGGCAGGGCGACCATCGAATCCAGGGGGCCTCTCAGCGCCGCGCTGTCCGCGTTCGAACATCTCGGAGCCCGGCCATGGGCGGAACGTGCCGAGGCGGAACTGCGGGCCGCCGGCTGGAGCAGGCGGCGCACCGAGGCGTCGAAGGTGCATACGCTCACGCCCCAGGAGCTGGAGACAGCCCGGCTGGCCGCCTCCGGACTGACCAACAAGCAGATAGCGGAGCGTCTGTTCCTCTCCCACCGGACTGTCGGTACCCATCTTTACCAGATCTACCCGAAGTTGGGCATCACGTCCCGTGCCATGCTGCGAGACGCCCTGGAATCCGGGTCGTGGTCGCAGGGCAGGCATTGAGGTGCTCTGCCGGCTGACGCCGGGAGATTCCTGCTTGTCCTGCGGCGGCGGGCTCGGCGGGCTTCGCGCGTAACGGTCTAGAGGTTGGCGCGTTCCACGAAGAGGTTCCGCAGGTGGGTCAGGCTCCGCTCGGCCAGCGGGCGCAGGGCTGTGGCGGCTGCGCGGGCGTCAGCTTGCAGCCGGGCCGTGGCGTCGGGGCCGAGGGCGTGCCTGGCCTCGGTGGCGAAGGATGTTTCGGCGAGCCAGTCGTCCAGAAGGCCGGGAGTGACCTCCAGGTGGAACTGGAGGCCCCAGGCGGCCGGGCCGGCCCGGAATGCCTGGCACTGGGTGGTGTCGGTGCGGGCCAGGACGCGAGTGCCGGGAGCGGGCACGATGCGGTCGCCGTGCCAGTGGAGCACGGCGGGGGCGTCGGCCAGCGGGCCGACGACCGGATCGTCACGGTCCACGCCGTACAGCGGGGACCAGCCGATCTCGCGTGGGTGGCCGAGCTCGGCACCTGTGCGTACAGTCAGGCCGTGGGCGCGGGCGAGGAGTTGGGCTCCCAGGCACACGCCCAGCGTCGGGGTCCCGGACCGCAGCGCGTCGGCCAGCAGCTCCCGCTCCCGCTTCAGGGCCGGATGGCCTGCCAGGTCATCGGCGTTCATGGGACCCCCCATCACGACCAGTCCTGCCAGGTCGGATACGGGCGGCAGTTCGCTCGCTGAGGCGTCCCGCCCGTCGACCAGGTTCCGGATGTCGATGTCGAGACCGCTGCCGTCCAACGCGTCCAGGATCAGTCCGGGCTTTTCGACCTCGATGTGCTGGAGGACGAGGACAGTGCGCGCGGGCATGGCGGCGGTCTCCTCGCAGGAACGGGGAATCAGGGACAGGAGGGACATCCATCCTAAACATGGCAGGTCACCCGGGGCCGGACAGGCGCAGCCGGTGCGCATCGCGTGCCATGGCTCGATCCTGCACCGCGTTTGTCAGGGACGCGGGACGGCGGCACGAGGGGCGGGCGTGGCCGTGAACGCGCCCCGGCCCCGGTCGCGCACCCGGGCCGCCGGTCCAGCTCGCACCGTCGTCGCAGGGCGCCTCGACTGTGAGCTTGACGGTCTTCCGGGGCGGCAGGCCGTCCTGACGGCGCACCTCACGGCATGGTCGCCCGTCGCCGTGCCTCGGATTTCGTCGCCGGGATCGGTCTTCTTGTGCGGTGCCACCGTGATTCCGACGGTGCAGTCGCGCTGCTCGGGACGGCGATCGGCCGGGCCGGGGTAGGGGTGTGACCGCGCCCCAGCGGTGGTGCACGCGGGTGATGTTCAGGTCCCGGCCGGGATCGACGATGAACGGCTTGGGGCGGTCATGCCGACGGCCCGCGATGATGAGCAGGAGGTGGGACTGTGACTGGGGCAACGGGCAGGGTGGCACTGGTGACAGGCGCCGGCAGCGGAATCGGTGCGGCCACCGCGCGCCTTCTGGCCGCGCGAGGGATGCGCGTGGTGGTCAACTACCTGCGCAGCGGCAAGTCGGCCGAAAAGGTCGTGGCGGGCATCGAGGCCGCGGGCGGCCGGGCCATGGCCGTGCAGGCCGATGTGCGCGAGGCAGCGGCGGTCGAGAGCATGGTCGAGCAGGTCCAGGCGGCATGGGGCGGCGTTGACGTGCTGGTGCACAACGCGCTGATCCCGTATGCGGTCAAGCCGTTTCAGGACATGACGTGGGAAGAACTGGGCGGCAAGCTCGACGCCGAGATGCATGCGGCGTTCCTGGTCACGAAGGCTGTCCTGCCCGCCATGACCGGACAGGGCTGGGGGCGCATCATCTATCTCGGTACCGGCCTCAGCCGCCGGCCCCGGGAGGGCATGATCGCACTGGGCACGGCCAAGGCCGCACTGGAGCAGTTCGCCCGGTACGTCGCCCAGGAACTGGGCCCGCAGGGGATCACGGTCAACGTCGTCGCGCCCGGCCCGGTGGAGTCCCGCATGGCGGATGACGTGTTCGACGATGCGCACAAGCAGCGGCAGGTGGCCGCTACTCCCCTGGGCCGCCTGGCGTACCCGGCCGACGTCGCCCAGGCGGTCGCCTTCTACGCCGGTGAGGACAACGCCTTCATGACCGGCACCACGGCCGCGGTCAACGGCGGAATGTCGATGGACTGACGCCCCGCTGTCCCCCGCGCACCGGGTGCGTACCGTCCCGGTCCGGCACGCACCCGGCGCACCGCCCCTCCTTCGGGACCATGGGCCGCAGCGCCCGCGTCATGCGCGGGCGCGTGACGGCGGCACGATCAAGGAAAACCATTCATGCACACGATCGATCTCGCCTACGTCGGGCGGGGCCTGCACGAGGAGCTGGCCGCCTACATCGCCGATCAGCAGGACTACTACGCCGACGAGGGCGTCCACGTCGCGCTGCGCGACGGCTGCGCCTGGGACGAGGAGCGGCTGCGCCGCGGTGTCACGATCGGGCTCGGCCGGGCACTGCTGTCCCGACTGACCGACGGCATCCCCTGGGTCGCACTCCATGTCAACACCCACCGCCCGCTGTTCTGGTTCCTCGCCCGCCCCGGCCTGGCCTCCCTGGCCGACCTGGCCGGCCGGCGGCTGGCGGTACACGCCCCCCACACCGCACCCGGGTGCTTCACCCGGATCGTGCTGCGCCGGGCCGGCCTCGACCCGGACCGCGACATCCACACCGTCGTCCGCTCGCCCGGCGACTACGGCATGGACCTGCGCCGGCTGCACAACGGCGAGATCGACGCCGCCCTGGTCGGCAGCACCATGGCACCGGAGGCGGTCGCCGCCGAGCACGGCTGGCAGGTGCTGGCCTGGGTCGGCGACCACTTCCAGATCCCCACCGTGGGCCTGGCCGTCGACCCCACCTGCATCCACCCGGACGCCCCCGCGGTCCAGGCCGTCGTACGAGCCCACCGGCGCGCCCTGCAGGTGATCCGCAACGACCCCGACACCACGGTGCGACACATCCAGACGTTCCTCGGCGGGCACACCTCAGACGAAGCCCGAGCCCACTACGAGAGGTTCGTCGCACCGTATTTCACCACCGACGGCCAGGCCGACCTCACGGTCGGGGCCACCGCGATCGCTGCGGTCGCCGCCGAACTCGGCGTGCCCGCCACCGTCACCGCAGCCGATTTCTACCGCACCGCCACCACGCCCGGGACATGCAGTTGATACCGCATACCCGACAGGGTGCTCGCTCCCGCATGCTGAAAGCGGACCTCACCCCGTTATCGGACCGGGTCCTTGTCAGTCAGCGAAGGCATCGTGCGTGGACGCAGGACCATGAGCGAGCCTTCCAAGGCCGCCACCATGGCAAAGGGGAACCGGTCGACCTCAAGACAGAGCGCGACGTCATCAGGATGGACTCCTTGACGCACCCCCTGCGCCAGTTCGGCGGCGGCGCGCGACTCGGCAGCGCGGCGGAGGAACTCAGCAGCGTCCGTCCCGGCCTCGGTGGTCCTGCGAGCGATGTACTGAGCACACGCCAGATCTTCATCGGCCTGCCCGTCGTCGCCAGTGACCACGAACGTGACACTGTCACTCTTGCGCGTCCGCAAGAGCTGAGCCGTTGCCTCCGCCACCACGAAGCTGGCGCACAGCACCAGGTGCGCCTCCTTGACCGCAAGGGCGCCGACCGTCCCTGCCGTGGTTTTCTGCACAACGGTCCGTCCGCCGACGTCAACGGACCGCAGCAGGCCCGGGGAGTTGACGGTGTCGAACCCGGGCGCGGGCGGACCGTCTTTGAGCGCCACCCAATCCGGGTGGCGAGCCTTGAGCGCCAGGGCTTCGTCCAGCGACTCAGCAAGAACGATCTTTTCCGCCCCCTGGGCAAAGGCCCAGGCAGCCACGGTGAAAGCACGCATGACGTCGACCACGACCGCCACGGACGGGGCTTCGACCAGATCAGCGATACCGAGGAAACGCGTGCCCATTCCGATCATGATCGCGCATGCCCGACCCGAGACACCCGGACAGTGATGCGCATCACGTCGAAGGGCTCGCAATGCAACACCTCCGGCTGCCTGCGTCGCGAACGCGGTCCGCGACGACACGCCCGCTCCATCGCCACACCGGTGACCTGCGCACGGTCTCTGCGGGCACAAGGCGCATCGTCGTCCCCGATGCCCTCATGAACGGCCTGCCACCGCACATCACCGAATGCCTCCGAGGATGCCCCGGCCTTCAGGCCGGGGAGGAATCGGACTCCTGCGGAGCAGGGCAGGGAAAGCCGGATCGCCGCCAGGGCGATCGGGCTTCCGCCCACCGCGACGGTGCGCTTCCCCACCGTGGTCAATTGTTCTCAACTGTCGGTCCTCCCCGATAGGTTGATATGCATGACGACAGCGGCAGAGACGGCAGGTGACGGGCATGCCCGGTACACCTACCGGCTGCGCGTGTCGTCGACCGCAGCCTCCGCGCTTGAAGCGGAATGGGCGCGATGCCGGTGGATCTGGAACGAGTGCGCGGCCAGGTCGAAGAAGGCGCACGCCGACGACGAGAAGTGCGGGCCGGCCCGGCTGGACAAGATGCTGACCGAGGCCCGTACCGCGATGGCGTGGTTGCGCGAGGGCAGCTCGGTGCCGCAGCAGCAGATCATCCGCGACTTCGCGAAGTCCCGCGCCAAGGCGCTGAAGGACATCAAGGCCCGGTTGCCGATGCGGCAGCGCGCCGGGATGCCGAAGTACAAGAAGAAGCACCAGACGGACCCGAGTTTGAACTACACGCAGCGCGGGTTCCGACTCAAGGATGGGCGTCTGCATCTGGCCGGCGGGATCAGCCTGACGGTGGTGTGGTCGCGGGACCTGCCCAAGCCGCCGTCTTCCGTGCGCGTGTACCGCGACAGCCTCGGACACTGGTACGCGTCGTTCGTCGTCGCGACCACCACCGAGCACCTGCCCGCGACGGGCCGTGTGATCGGCATTGACTGGGGCGTGAAGGAAACCGCCACGACGACGTCCGACGCACACGACCTTCCCCACGCGCAGCACGGGAAGAACGCCGCCCAGCGCCTGGCGAAGTACCAGCGGATGATGGCCCGACGCCGCCCAGCGAAGGGGCAGGCCGGATCGAAGGGCTACCGGCACGCGAAGCGGCAGACCGCGAAGCTGCACAAGAAGGTCGCCAGGCAGCGTCAGGACACCGCCCATAAATGGGCCAAGTCCGTTGTCCGCGACCATGACGCCCTTGCGGTTGAGGACTTCCGGCCCAAGTTCCTGGCCAAGTCGACCATGGCCCGCAAAGCTGCCGACGCCGCGATCGGCGCCACCAAAGCCGCACTGATCGAAATGGCCCGCAAGCACGGGCGCACCGTGCACCTGGTCAACCCCGCGCACACCACCATGGACTGCGCACCCTGCGGAGCGAGAGCCAAGCACCGCCTACCTCTTTCCGAGAGAACGTATACGTGCACCGTGTGCGGAACCGTCTCGCCCAGGGACAAGAACTCCGCCCACGTGATGCTCGTCCGGGCTGGTCTCAACCCGGCTAGTGCTGATCTTGTAAGCCCTGCCACCTGCTAGGTGCCAGGCGAGGTGAGCTAGGAATCCCCCTGCTTTAGCTGGGGGAGGATGTCAACCAAGTGATCTACGGACACACCCGCACCGGCACTGCCCCTTTCCTGGGCTAGGCCTTGCGGGCGAGCAGTTGAATTTCCTGGAACTGCCGTCGGTCGGTGGGCTGAGGCTCGCGAACCATCCTGGCCACCTCGGCCAACCCCGACTTGCGCAGCATCGCGGCGAGGTGATCAGGCGACCACCGATAGGCCGGTACGACCGCGTGATCGAAGACCTGCGTCGGGTGAGACGGATCATCGCTTGCCGAAAAGCCGACCAGAAGGTGGCCGCCAGGCGCCAGCACACGGTGGAACTCCGCGAAGACGGCAGGGAGTTCCTCCGGCGGAGTGTGGATGATGGACCAACGTGAGAGCACGCCGCCCAGCACACCGTCGGCGATGTCCAACGCGGCCATCGAGCCCACGTCGAACCGCAGGCCCGGATAGGCCTGCCGAGCCAGCTCGATCATCGCGGGAGAGGCATCGACACCGAACGCCGCCAGCCCCAACTCATCCAGATGAGCGGTGACATAGCCAGGTCCGCACCCCAGGTCCGCGACCTGACTGTCCCCACTCGCACTGACGACCTCGGCGAAGGCGCTCAAGATCGCACGGTCCAGGGGCCGCTCACGCAGCGTGTCGCAAAACAGTTGCGCATAGCTGGGGGCAGCAGCGTCGTAGGCCTCGCGGGTGGCACTGAGAACATCATGTTCGACCATGCTCGCAACGGTAGTTCCCGCGCCGAGGCGAGCCGAGAGAATCACGATCTTCCCTCCCGCCCGCTCGACCGGGCTGTCGCCGGCTCACAGAGGCCTTGCGTCCGCCGCTGTGTGCTTCGCCCCGAGCCGTCCCGGTGTGGCCGGCTGGTGGAGATCCGCGACCACCTCATCACCCGCACCGCCGGGGCCGGGCGCGAAGGCCGGCCGGGCGAGGCGGACGGCCTGCGGGGCCGGCCTCGCCGGCGCGGAGGACAACCGTGCCCCGCTCGACCGCAGACCCAGCCCCGTCAATCCCGGGATCCCCGCTCTGCCCTCAGCTTCGAGTCCGCAACGGGCTCCGAGCGATGAGCGCTACTGCAGTGCGCTCCTCAGCGCAGGCACTGCGGGCCCTGAACTCGTGGAAGGGACCTTCCAGTAAAAAGCGACGCCGTCGCCATCGCCGTAGACGAGCGTGCCGCCCCTCTCGGCGGCGGTGATGTCGAAGGCAACGGTCTCGGCCTGGTAGGTGTGGGGCCGCACGGCCGGGCCGCCCTCACTGAAACCGACGGGAGCGATCTTTCCCGCACCCTTCCCCTCCCCCTGCTCGACGGTATGCCCGCCGGGTGTCTTCCACCTGAAGCCACCACTGCCGGCCGTGGTCTTCACCGCGGCCTTGCCCCGATTCATGGCCTGGAAGGTGACAACGGCGAACAGACCGCGCTCGGGGGTGCCAAAGCTGGTCCTGTCGGTATAGACGACGGTATCCGGGGTGATCTGCACCGTCCCCCTGCCCTCGGCACCGGCGGTGTCGGCGCCCTGGCCCAACCTGAGAACAGCGCGCGGACCGGGCTGCCGATGGTTTGTGCCGTCGCTGCCGGTACACGCGGTGAGACTCAACAAGCCCGCCCACTGCTGCGAGCGTGGACGCTGTGACGATGCGGCGCATGATTCCTCTGGCTGGGAGCAGGCGAAGAAGTAGACAAGTCTGCTCCACACCGGCACGTCAGCTGAATCAACGTTGCCCTGTTGTGACCAACAAGGCGATCCTGACGGGCACTTCTCACCGCCGTACGACAACGAAGCCGGCCCGGGCAGGACGAGCCGTCAAAATACGTACTTCGGCGGCCGGCACAGAACACGAACGACCACATCGGTGACGACGAAGTACCCCGGGCCCACCCAACCGTCCTCTTTGCTCACGAACCGCGGACCGACCTCGCGAAAGCAGCAACGGAACACGCGGCGGCACAACAAAGCCCCAGCGGCCAGCAGGACCCCAGCGGCAACAACTGCACCGACCGTCACGGCGAGCCGGACCGCCTGGATCCTGACGACATTCTCTCTACGCATCGCACCAGCCTGCCGAACCGCAGAGACTCGCCCACCGCTCTCGCCGGAAGGTGTGCCAGCGCCCCGTTCTCACCTCCGCAGCCGGCGGCCCGGTGGGCGGTGAGCGGTGGGCGATGGCGGGGGCCGATCACATGGTCTCCCGCGCCGGCCCGTGTCGGGTGCGGCGGCACACACCGCCTCCGCACGGCCCTGGCGCAGGCCGCTGACGCAACCACGCGAGCAGGGCCGGCCGTGTGCCGCGGTGAAAGCACAGGGCCCTGACCTGCCCGAAGACGATTTCCATCAGCCCCACGTGAGTGACCCGTGCATGTAACGCAAAGGTCTCCGTCCAACGGCATTCCATGATCGCGGCGTGGGAATGGTCCGGGCGTTTGACGATGACCCCCACAAGGAGTGATCCGCCCCATGAGCACCCCCGCCTCGCCGGCAGCCCCCACGCCGGCCGCACCCGGCGCCCTCCCGCTGATCGGGCATGCTCTCCAGCTCGCCCGCCGGCCACTGCCGTTCATGACCTCACTTCGCGAGCACGGCAGCGTCGTGCGCATACGTATCGGACCCACACCCGCGTTTGTCGTCACCGACCCCGCCCTGACCCGCAAGGTCCTGGTGACCGACTCCGCGCATTTCGTGAAGGGCGGCAAGATCATTGACGCGCTGCGCATGTTCTTCGGTGACGGGCTCGCCACGGTCGCCGACGGCGATACGCATCTACGCAACCGGCGCCTGATACAACCCATGTTCAACAAGGCCCACATCGCCGATCGCAGCGCCGCGATGATCGACCAAGTGCGAGGCGTGGTCACTGCTTGGCCCGCGGTTGTGCCACGCGACGTGTACGCGGACATGAACGAGGTCGCCCTCTCCGCGTTCCTGGTCGCCCTGTTCGGCGCACACCTCCCCGAGCACCTGGAGGGCGAGTTCGTCACCCTCATGCCCGAGATCATGAAAGGGGCGATCCGGCAGACGATCCTGCCGCCCTGGATCACTCGCCTCCCGCTGCCCGCCAACCGCGCGCACGCGGACCGTGTGGCACGGCTACGCACTCTCATCGACCAGGCGATCGACCACCACGCCGACCGGTCCCCGGGCCCACCCCCCTCAGCCGACACGCCCTCAGCCGATGCGGTCCCAGCCGATGCGCAACGGTGCCCGCATGCCGCAGCCCGGACCAAGGACCAGGGCGGACTCTTCACGACCCTTCTGACCGCCGAGGACCCCCTCACGCGGCAGCAACTGCAGGACGAGGCCATCACCTTGCTGACCGGAGCGATCGAGACCACCGGCACCACCCTGGCCTGGACACTGTACGAGATCACTCGGAGCGACGAGATACAAAGGCGCCTGCGCGAGGAACTCACCGCCGCCTGCGGTGACCGCCCCCTGCGCTACGACGACATCGCGCAACTCCCCTACGCCCGCCAGGTGCTGCAGGAAACCATCCGCAAGTACGGGCCGGCCTGGATGGTGACCCGCACCGCAGCCCGCGACATCGACCTCGGCGGCCACCGCATTCCCCAAGGCGCAGACATCGTGTGGAGCCCCTACCTCCACCAGCACGACACCCGCTACTTCCCCGACCCCGACACATTCGACCCGGACCGCTGGACAGCCGAGCGCGCACCCGCCGCCCGCGGTTCGTTCCTCGCCTTCGGCGACGGACGCCGCAAGTGCATCGGCGAGAACTTCGCCTGGGCCGAACTCCAGATCATCCTGGCGAGCATCCTCCAGACCTGGCCTTCCTTCACACTCACCTCCCGCCCCCCTCGCGCGCAGGCCGTCGTCACCGTCAAACCGGACACCCTGACCATGGCGTACCACCCGCAAGCACCATCGATGTCGCAGACAAGCACCGAACAGGCCCGCCCGCCACAGCCTCAAAAGCCCCAGCCGAAGCAATAAACGATGGGCACACCAGGGGAACGTGAATACCGGCTCAGCTCTCCCACCCCCTACCGGCCGCGATCCAACCCCACCGGCAAAACACGCACCTCAGGGCCCCGACACACGGAACACCCCCTCGAGACCCCCGGCACACGGAACACCCCTCGGGACCCCGACACACGAAGCACACCCCTCAGGGCCCCGGCACACGGAACACACACCTCGGGACCCCGGCACACGAAGCACACCCCTCGAGACCCCCGGCACACGAAGCACACCCCTCGGGGTCCCGAGGGGCGGAGCGCCGGGGGGGGCAGGGAGGCGGGCAGTTTCGACCAGCTGCCCGGCCCGACGGCACGTCGAGAGCATCCCCAGCGCTCCGGAGGGCCACCACACGCCTCACCCTTGCCTGTCCCTCAGGCTGCCACCGTGCACGGCCGGATACCTGCCGCACTGCCCGTGCCGCGGGCGATGTCCCACACACCGCCGCGCCCGGTGTCCTGCCCGCACCGTTCGGCCATTTGCTTGGCTGACCGAGGGGGCGGCCAGAGCCCCGACGGTGGTCTGGAAACGGGTGCCGATGAGCGCACCTGCGGCACTCAGGACCGGCGCCGCGGCCACGCCACGGCCCATCAAAAGCGATCGAAGACCGCCGGGCCGTCAGCGTGCCGCGGGAGCACTTCACCCGGGGCACTGCGCGTGCCCTCCACTCCGGGGAGGCGTACCAGAAGCCGCAGCGACGGAAGGACCGGCCGACCTGGTCTGTGAGCCAGGTCGGCCTCGACAAACGACGGTGCCCTCGAGCGCTGACCGGGCCGGCAGCTGCGCCGGAACCGGGCTGGACCCGGGAGCCATGACTCCGGACATACGGGCTCGCCCTCATCGGCCAACCGGAACGGGACCGGCCGGAACGGAGCCGACCGGAACGGATCCGGACGGAACGGAGCCGACCGGAACGGGACGGGACGGCCGGGACGGGACGGCCGGGACGGAACGGGACGGCCGAGACGGAACGGGGACGGGGACGGGACGGGGACGGGACGGGGACGGGACGGGGACGGGGACGGGGACGGGACGGGACGGGGCCGACCGGGACGGGGCGGCCTTGCCTTCCGGTTCCGCGGCAGCGCGCTCTTCCCGGGCGTGGCGGTACTGGCTGCTTTCCGGCGGTCCCGGCTGTTACGGAGTCCGGGTCGTTCACACCCATAGTTCAACGGTGGTCCGGCAGATGACGCCGGGCGTACGCGCCCCCGAGGCATCCCGGGCCCGAGCGCACCGGGTCCCGGCATCCTGCTTCACCTGCTTCACCTGCGGCCGGGTGAACCGAGCCGCGTCCCGCGCGACGTCACACCCGCATCACGCGTTGCAGATCTCACGGCATAGATCGTTTAGGCTCTGGGCAGTCTCGAGACGTACTTGAGTCGTCAACTTCCGGCTCAAAAGGTGCAGTTCGAGTCAGTGGGCGTCAATTCAGATCGCCCTTTCGCAGGGGCGGGGGCCTGTGAATCGTCGCAAGAGAGGACGGCAATGCCGCAGGACATCACATTCGACCTCCCCTTCAAGACTCCCGTGAGCGAGCATCTCCAGTACGCCCGGGAGCGCCACCTGCGCTGGGTGTGGGAGATGGGTTTGGTACGCAGCCAGGCCGGGTTCGAGGAGTACCAGTCCTGGGACCTTCCCCAGGCAGCGGCACGAACCTACCCCCACGCCTCGGCCGACGACATGGTCGTGCTGATGAACTGGTTCTCTCTGGCCTTCCTGTTCGATGATCAGTTCGACTCCGGGAGTCCGGACCGCGCGGACCGTATCGCCGAGGTCGCACGGGAGTTGATCGCCACCGCGCTGCGTCCCGCCGGGACCGCACCCCGCGTGGTGTGCCCGATCACCGTGGCCTGGGCCGAGGTCTGGGCCCAGCTCTCCGATGGCATGTCCCTGACGTGGCGCAGCCGGTTCGCCGCCTCCTGGGGGCGGTTCCTCGTGGCGCACACCGAGGAGGTGGACCTGGCGGCCCGGGGCCTTGCGGGAACGCTCGGACTGCAGGAGTACGCGGAGTTCCGCCGCCGCACCGTCGGCATCCACCACAGCATCGACGCGGGCGAGCGCAGCCGCGGCTTCGAGGTACCGCCGCAGGTACAGGCGCACGAGCTGATGGTCAGGATGCGGGATCTGGCCGCGGACACCATCGGGTTCATGAACGACATCCACTCCTTCGAGCGCGAGAAGCGCCGGGGGGACGGCCACAACCTGATAGCCGTGCTCCACCGGGAGCGCAGCTGCAGCTGGCAGGACGCCGCCGCGGAGGCGTACCGGATGACCACCGACTGCCTCGAGGAGTACCTCGAACTCGAGGCACGGATACCCGAGATGTGCGAGGAACTCGGTCTCCGCTCCGACCAGCGGGTCCAGGTGTGGATGGGCGTGGAGGCCATCCAGCACTGGATCAACGGCAACTACGAGTGGGCACTGACCTCCGGCCGGTATGCCGCGTCGAAGGAAGGCCCCGCCGCCACCGCCGAGTTGGCGGGCAAGGGCTCGCTCGACGATCTGCTCGCGGTATAAGACAAGACCCCGCCTGCTCTGCCCGGCCGGCACGCCCGGCCGGGCAGAAACCCATCACCCACCAGCAGCCTGGCCAGCACCGCACCCGATCAACAGCAACCACCAGCAGGCACCGACCACCGGCCGGTATGCCGCGTCGAAGGAAGGCCCCGCCGCCACCGTCGAATTGGCAGGCAAGGGTCCGCTCGACGAACTGCTCGCGGTATCAGACAAGACTCTGCCCGGCCGGTATGTCCGGCCGGGCAGAGACGGATCACCCACCGGTGGTCTGGTCAGACGGCGGCGGTCTGTGCCGCGAACTCGACCGGGAGACTGTCCAGGCGTGCCTCCCAGGTGGAGGCGGTCGAGGTGAGGTCGTCGGCCGGCACGGCCAGGCGCAGTCCCGGCAGCCGGTGCACCAGGACGTCGACGGCCGTCTCGATGATGGCCTGGCCGATGTTCTGGCCCGGACACTCGTGCGCGCCGCCGCTGAACGCGAGGTGCGACTGGTTGCCCTGGATGGAGACCCCGGTATCGGGACGGATCTCCGGGTCGAGGTTGCCGGCGGTGAGCCCGAGCACCAGCAGGTCGCCCTCCTTGATGTGGTGACCGGCGAGTTCGAGGTCAGCGGTGGCGAAGCGCCCGGGCAGGACCGCGAGCGGCGGGGTGTTCCACATCACCTCTTCGACGACCGTGGTGATGTTGAGCTGTCCGCTCACCAGCCCCGCGAGCCGGGAGGTGTCGGTGAGGATCAGCTGCAGCACCCGGGCCAGCAGATTACTGGTGGTGGTGTGCGCGGTGATCAGCACCAGCCGCAGATGGCTGAGGATCTCGTCGTCGTCCAGGCCGGCCTCGTGTCCGAGCAGCCCGGTGGTGAAGTCGGAGCCCGGCTCGGCACGCTTGCGCTCGGCGAGTTCCCCGAGGATCTCCATGATCCGGTCGTTGTGGGCGAGAGCTCCCTCACCGCCCTTGATGACCTGGGCACAGGAGACGGCAAGGTTGTGCCCCTCGGCCGCCGGGAGCCCGAACAGCCTGGTCAGTACGAGCATCGGCAGGTACTCGGCGTAGTCGCCCACCAGGTCGGCGCCACCCGCGTCGGCGAACGCGTCGATCTGCCTGTTCGCGAAGTGCGTGACATGGCGGCGGATGCCGCGGCCGGCGAGAGTCTGCAGATTGTCGGTGACCGCACCGCGGAGCCTGCGGTGCGGCTCACCGTCCTGGGACACGCAGTCGGGGCGCCAGCCCAGCATCGGGATCAGCGGCGAGGTGGCCTCGACACGTCCTTCCTTCCAGTCCCGCCAGATACGCGAATCCCTGCTGAACTGGCGGGGGTTGTCCAGCACCCGCCGGTTCTCGCGGTAGCCCAGGACCAGCCACGCCGGGATGTCGCCCTCAAGGAGTACCGGCGCCACCGCCCCGTGCTCCTTGCGCAGCCGCCCGTAGATGCCGTGCGGGTCCAGTGCCGCGTCCGGCCCGTACAGCCGGGTGAGATCGCCGGCGCCGCCGTGCGCGACAGGGCAGCCACCGGGAGCGGAGGAGCCATGTGTGAGCTGGTCGTTCATCGAGGCTCCACAACAACAGCAGCGGCGGCGGAGCGTTCCTTCAGATGGCGTATCAGCGCGACAAGGACGTCACGGCTCGACGCCCGGTCCCGGGCATCGCACGCCACGATCGGGGTGTGCGCAGAGATGTCCAGGGCGTCACGGATCTCCTCGATCGGATGCTCCTTGGAATCGGGGAAAACATTCAGCGCGATAACAAAGGGGACGTCCTGCCGCTCCATCTCCTCGATCGCCCTGAAACTCGACGCCAGACGACGCGTGTCCACCAACACCACCGCCCCCAGAGCCCCCTTGAACAGACCGTTCCACAGAAACCAGAACCGCTCCTGGCCCGGCGTCCCGAACAGATAAAGCACCAACTCGTCGTTGATACCGATCTTCCCGAAATCCAGACTGACGGTGGTCTGCGTCTTGTCCACCACACCGATCAGATTATCGACACCGACACTGGCCTGAGTCAGCGTCTCCTCGGTCGTCAGCGGCTCGATATCGCTGACCGACCCCACCATGGTGGTCTTTCCCGTGCCGAACCCGCCGGCGATCATCACCTTCACCGAGCGGGTCCCGCCGCCCGACCTCTGGTCGGGATGATCAAAGCCTTTGAAGTCCACTGAGTACCTCCTCAAGGAGCGCGAGGTCGGGCCCGCGGCCGGCGCCTGACGCCGGGATGGGATTACGGGCCTCGACGCGGCCTGCGTCCAGCAGATCGGCCAGGAGCACCGCGAGAATGTTGAACGGCAACCCGAGATGGGCGCCCAGTTCGGCCACCGACAACGGATCACGGCAGCGCCGGATGATCTCCTCGTGCTCATGCTGCATACCCGGGGCGGCAGCAGCGCGCGCAACGACAAGAGTCGCCACGTCAAGACTCGCCGCGGAACCGCCCGGCCCGCTGCGGCCACCGGTAAGGACGTAGTAGCGCTCAAGACCGGACGGGTCCGTGGGACGACGGGAAACACTCATCCAGAGTGCTCGTCCAGGCGAGCAGTGGTACCCAGGAGCTCACCCATCCTGCGGGCCAGATCCCTCATCTGATGACCCAGAAGACCCTGATCAAGACCCTCCCTCGCCAGCACCCCGAGATACGTCTCCACACCCGCCCGCACCACGAACAAATGACCCCCGTCGACCTCGATCATCGCGAGCCGCAGCTGCCCCGCATACTTCGGGAACTGCTTGGCCACCGGCTGGGCCAACGCCTGCAACCCCGCGACCACAGCCGCGAACCGGTCCACATCATCGGGGTCCTCGGCACCATACGAAGTGATCGCCTTACCGTCACTCGATGCCACGAGGGCGAAACGAATCTCCTTGATGCTCTCCGTCAGATCACGGAGCGCCCAACTCACATCGGTTCCCTGTTGCGTCATGGGACTAGTCGCTCTCTTCAGTGCGGTGCTCGTTCAACTCGCGTACGACAGCCATCTCGCCATCCAAAACCCGCTCACCATCCACAACCGGGACACCATCCACAACCGAGACACCGCCCGTGACCGGAACACCATCGACGACCGGGGTGCGGTCCGTGACCGGAACACCATCCGTAGCCGAGGCACGGTCCGTGACCGGAACACCATCCGTAGCCGAGGCACGGTCCGTGACCGGAACACCATCCACGGCCGAGGCGCGGTCCGTGACCGGGACACCGCCCGTGACCGAGGCGTTGTCTGTGACCAGGGCGTTGTTTGTGACCGGAACACCATCCACAACCGAGGCGCCGCCCATGACCGAGGCACGGTCCGTGACCGGGACGCCGCCCGTGACCAGGGCGTTGTCTGTGACCGGGACGCCATCCAAGGGCGGGGCACCATCCACGACCGAGACACGGTCCGTGACCGGGACGCGGTCCGTGACCGGGGCCCGGTCCGCCGGGACACCATCCAAGGCCGGAGTGCGGTCCGTGACCGGGACGCCGCCCGTGACCGGGGCGTTGTGTGTGACCGGGGCACAGTCCGTGACCGGGTCGCCGCCCGTGACCGGGGCGTTGTCTGTGACCAGTGCGTTGTTTGTGACCGGGACACCGTCCATGACCGAGGCACGGTCCGTGACCGGGACGCCGCCCGTGGCCAGCGCGCCGTCCGTGACCGGGACGCGGTCCGTGACCGGGGCGCCGTCCGTGACCGGGGCCCGGTCCGCCGGGACACCATCCAAGGCCGGGGTGCGGTCCGTGGCCGGGGTGCGGTCCGTGGCCGTCTCATGCGGCGGACCGCTTTCCCGCCCGGCCGTGGCAAACGCGGCAAGGCCCGCGAACGACGCATCGGGCGGCACCGCGGCCACGCTCTGCCCACGGACGGCACCACCGGGCTGCGGACCCACAAGGTCGTTACGGATACTGCGGCGCCTGGGCAGCCCACCGGGCGTGGTGTCCACCGCACCAGACGTCTCCACCGCCACCGTGCGCACCGGCTCCGCCACCGCCACCGCGGCCGGGGCCGGGGCCGGGGCCGGCCCGCTCACCACAGCAGGCAACTGGCTGAAAAACTTGTGCGGCACGACCACAACCACCGACGTGCCCAGCCACGGCGAGTCCGCGAAAGTCACCCGGATCCCATAACGACGCGCCAGAGCCCCCACCACACGCAGACCCAGATTCGCGTCCTCCGAGATACCACCGAGACCCGGGCCCCTCGACGTACCCGCCAAGGACTGCTCCGCCTCGCGCTTCTTCTCCTCGCTCAGCCCCTTGCCCGCATCCTGGATCTCAATACCGACCCCGTTGGGCACCTCCTTACCGGAGACGACCACAGCCTCGGTCGGCGGCGAGTACCGCGCCGCGTTATCCAGAAGATGCGCAAAAATCAGCGTGAGGTGGTCCACCAGACCCCCGTCAACACCCAGTTCAGGCAGATGACGGACCTGGACACGATCGAAATCCTTGATCCGGCCGATACCACCACGCACCACACTCAGCAGCCGCTGCGGCTCCTGCCACTGCCGCCCCGGCCGGTCCGAACCCCCCAGCACACCGACACTGGCCGCCAGACAGTCAGCAGGACCGATCTCCTGGTCCAACTCCATAAGACCCCGGGCCACCACAGGCAACCGCCCGTGCTCACCCTGCATCTCATGCAACCGCCCACGCAACTTACTCGTCAGCACATGAATCCGGCTGCCGATACTGATCACAGCCTGCTCCGCCGACGTCGACCGGTCGAACTCCTCCTCCACACCGATCAACGCAGTCCGCAGAACCTTCCGCAACTCCGCACCCAACTGCGGTCCCGCATCCGCGTCCCGGCCGACCTCCAACAAAATGTCATCAATGGCCTCCCCCTCCCGCAAACGCTTCAACGCATCAGGCAAATACACATCCCCGAGCCTGCCCACCACAGCCCGCTGAACAGCAAGCCGCTCCTCCCACACCCCCGCCTGCGCCACCACACCAACCTCATGCGCCCGCGCCAACTCAACAAGCCGAGCCTCGAAATCCCGGGCCTGCTCGACCAGTTCCGCACGCAGACCCGACCGCTCACCCCCGAAACTCCTCTCCAGACCCGCCACATGCTGCTCCCACTGCCGCGACAACTCAGCCTGCGACCGGCGGAAACCCTCATCACCACGCCGCAACTGCCCCCGAGCACGCACCAACAAACGCACACACACAGCACTGGCCGCAGTAGCCGCCACACCCACAAACGTCGCAGGAACCTGAACCTGATCAGGACCCCCGACCACCGCAGCGACCGTCCCAGCCCCTAAAGCCAACGGCATCAACCACCAGCTATACGAAACAACCAACGCACGCCCCGCCGAAGGCGAAGAGGCAAGTTCCATCTGCATCCTTCGAAGCAAACGACCGAACAAAAAAGACAACACACACCAGACACCACACGAAACACAACGCGAGACAACCCCACACACCCACGTCAACCCGCAGCGCCACAACCGACCCTATCGGGTCCCACACCAAAAGGATCAACCCCCACCACCCACCAAGACACACCACGACGCACGCCAACCACACCCACACAACCCACCCAGCAACCCCAGGGCTTCGGCGAACTTGCGTGGCGTCCGTTTTGCGCTCGAGCGAGGCCGGCTTCGACAAGATCAAGACGGTTCGCGCGAACGCCATGCCATGGGAGGAGGCGGCGACGTCCCGCCGTGGCGCGAAACCACCGCCCACTCACCGCCCCAGCCCTTGCTTCACCTATCGATATTCGATAGATTCCCATCGTAACTCGATGGAGGGATGGGTCATGGGAAAGCTGACAGTGCGTGCGCTGCGGGCCGTGCTCGTGGTGGTGCTCGCCGGCACCGTGTTCGTACAGGCAGGAATGGTGTGGGCGTTGGCCAGCGGGAGTGACCCGGAGGACGGGTCGCTCCCGCTGACCCCACTGCGCGTGATCACGATCCTGGGCATGGTGTCGGTCCAGGTCGCCCTGGTCTGCGTATGGCGGCTGGTGGCAATGGTGCGACGCGGAACCGTGTTCTCCCACGCCGCCTTCCGGTACGTGGACGTCATGATCGGCGCGATCGTGTCGGCTTCCCTCGTATGGTTCGCCGTCACGGCCCTCAACGCGCCGGGCCAGCGGGACGACCCGGGCGTCACCGTCATCATGGGCGGGGTCGGCATGGCCATCCTGGGGGTCGCACTCATGGTCCTCGTGCTGCGGATGCTGCTCGCCCAGGCCGTCGCGCGCGACGTCGAAGCAGCGAAGATGCAGGCCGAGTTGGACGAGGTGATCTGATGCCGATCGCCGTCGACATCGACGTGATGCTGGCCAGGCGGAAGATGTCCGTGGGCGAACTCGCGGACCGCGTAGGAATCACACCCGCCAACCTGGCGGTACTCAAGAACGGCCGCGCCAAGGCAGTGCGCTTCGCGACGCTCGCCGCACTCTGCGACGTGCTCAACTGCCAGCCGGGCGACCTGCTGCGCTGGGAAGCCGAGGACACCACGACCCGATGACATGCCCCAGGGGCGTAAAAACGCCTGGCACCACCAGCCCGTGACACGCATACCCGCCCGGGATACCCCACAGCCAGCAGACCGGATGAAAGGCCGTGGCCGGGTGCGGTTTACTGGCTTAATGTCTGATGGCCCGGCTACCAGCGCTTGAGTCTCTCTGCCAGGTCGTCGTGCCATTCCCAGCGCTCGGGATGTCGTCGGTCTCCGGCCCAAGAGCAACCACTGTGTCGGTCACCTGGTAAGTAGCGCGGTAGGCCAGGACCTCGGTGGCCAGGTCCATCCACTCCTGAGTCTTCTCTGTCGGCGGTACGGCGCCGAGGACCGTCACAAACCACATGGGCATCAATGAACGGTCGCGGATCGCGTCGGCCAGGCACCCGCGCAGCAGCGCTGTCAGCTCCTTCTCCGCCTTGTCGCTCTCCTCGAGCAGCGAGGCCTTCGTCTCGCGCAGCGCGTCGTCCTGGTCCAGGGCAGCGCGTGCCTGTTGTGCGGGACCGTTCAGCTTCACGGCGCGCTGGTGGTGGTTGTCCGCGTGGGCGCGGGCCGACTCGAAGGTGAGGACTGCCTTCTGGTGTTCGGTCGCCCACGCTGGCGCAGGGTTCGCCGGCGACGGAGTAGTCGAGGTTGTTGGTGCCGTGTTGCATCGCGGTGCCATTCTGTGTGGTGTGGTCGGCGGTCGGCAGGCGCTGCCAGGAAGCCGTCTGGCGTCTTGGGCCGGGCGGCGGGTGCTCAGGTGCGGCTGTTGGGCCTGGGAGCGCTGTACGGCCGCAGAATCGCGTCACCGCCCCAGTCCCACATCCCCGGCTCGGCCTGGTCGCACAGCAGCAGGCAGAGCAAGCCGTCGTCGCCGGCGTCGTCCTCGTTGTAGGCCGACTCCGGCAGGATGTCGAAGCATCCGCCCACGCCCTCCATGCGGCGGGGGCAGGATGTCGAAGCATCCGCCCACGCCCTCCATGCGGCGGGCCAGGTGCAGCAGGCGCATCGGTCGGTGCGGGTCCAGCTCTCCCACGCCCAGCGCAGTTCGGTTCCACGCTTCAGGGAAGCCCGGACATTCAGCGTTCCCCGGACCGTCGCCCCCCCGGCCGGATCTTCATGCGCGAGCACCTTCGGATCGGATCTGGCCGGCCACCCGCCCCGCGGCTCCACCTGTACGACGCAACGGCCAGCCGAACGGCACCCGTCGTGTACGTCGGATACGTCGGCCCTCACCTCCCCAACAGCCTTACCAACTAGTGTCCTGCGCCAGAGATCCGTCGGCAGAAGCGGGCGAGGGAGTCGAGGATCTCTTCGGCGGTCTTGGTCCAGATGAACGGCTTGGGGTCTTCGTTCCAGTCCTTGACCCAGGCCCGGATATCGGCTTCCAGGGCCTGGATGTTCTTGTGTGCGCCACGACGGATCATCTGGTGGGCCAGGTAGCCGAACCACCGCTCGACCTGGTTGATCCACGAGGAGCCGGTCGGGGTGAAGTGCAGCTCGAACCGCGGGTGTTTGGCCAGCCAGGCTCTGATCGCTGGAGTCGTGTGGGTGCCGTAATTGTCCACGATCAGGTGGACCTGCAGGTGAGCGGGCACCTCCTTGTCGATCCGGATCAGGAACTTCTTGAACTCCACGGCCCGGTGCCGGCGGTGCAGGGCCGTGATGACTTCCCCCGTGGCGACATCGAACGCGGCAAACAGTGCGGTCAGGCCGTTGCGCACATAGTCGTGGGTACGCCGCTCGGGCATACCGGGCATCATCGGCAGCACCGGCTGAGACCGGTCCAGAGCCTGGATCTGCGACTTCTCGTCCACCGACAGCACCACCGCACCCTCGGGCGGGTCGAAGTACAGGCCCACGACGTCGTAGACCTTCTCCACGAACAACGGGTCCGTCGACAGCTTGAAAGTGTCCGCCAGATGCGGCTTGAGCTGGAACCGCCGCCAGATCCTGCCCACGGTCGACTTCGACAGGCCACTGTGCTGAGCCATCGACGTCCGCGACCAGTGGGTGGCGTTCTTCGGCAGCTGTTCCAGCGTGGTGACCACCACCGCCTCCACCTGATCGACGCTGATGGTGGGCGGCCGGCCCGGCCGGGGCTCGTCGACCAGCCCGTCCAGCCGCTCGGCGAGGAAGCGTCGCCGCCACTTGCGGACCGTGTCCGCAGCCACCCGCAGATCCCGGGCGACCGCGATGATCGCCGGCACCTCCGGTCCCGCACACGCCAGCACAATCCGCGCCCGCAAGGCCAGTGCCTGGGCCGACGGCGCCCGACGCGTCCACCGCTCCAACACCGCCCGCTCGTCATCAGACAGCAGCAACGGTTGAAGCTTTGGTCCCCGACGAGGAACTGACGCACCAGCAGCAGAAGTCACACACCAACTAACGATCAACTACTGGCGCAGGACACTAGGCCGTGTATCGAAAGTGGATCTTGAGTGACGGATGATCTCGGTGCATGGGGCGGGGAGATCTCACGGACGAGCAGTGGACGGTGCTGGAGCCGTTGTTGCCGAAGGGCACGAGAGCGGGGCGGCCGCCTGTTTGGTCTCGGCGGCAGTTGATCGACGGCATAAGGTTCCGGGTTCGGACGGGTGTTCCGTGGCGCGACGTACCCTCCGAGTACGGGCCGTGGGGTCGGGTCTACGACCCGTTCCGCCGGTGGCAGCGGGAAGGCAGTTGGCACCGGATCTTCACCCAGCTTCAGTCCCAGGCCGACCTGAAGGGGGCGATCACGTGGGACCTGAGCGTTGACTCCACGGTATGTCGCGCCCATCAGCATGCGGCCGGGGCCCGGAAGCGGGGCGATCTACAGAAGGAGCCGCCGGGCGGTGTCTTCACCGAGCCTCGTGATCACGGACTTGGACGTTCGCGCGGCGGATTCACGACCAAGCTGCACGTGGCCGTCGAGCAGGGCCAGAAACTGATGTCGATCATGGTCACAGCCGGGCAGCGTGGAGACTCTCCGCAGTTTGAGCCTGTGCTGAACAGAGTCCGTGTGCCTCGCTCAGGGCCGGGACGGCCACGTGTCCGCCCCGATCGCGTGCGCGCTGACAAGGCGTACGCCTCCCGCGAGAACCGCGCCTACCTGCGCCGCCGCGGCATCCGCTGCACCATTCCCGACAAGGCCGACCAGGCGCGCAACCGCAGGAAACGCGGCTCCCGTGGCGGCCGGCCGCCACGTTTCGACCCGGTCGACTACCGTGAGCGCCACGCTGTCGAGTGCGGAATCAACCGCCTCAAGAGACACCGAGCTGTGGCCACGAGGTACGACAAGCTCGCAGTCCGCTACGAGGCAACCATCCTCATCGCGGCCGTCAACGAGTGGCTGTGACCCTCGGCTGTCACGCGGTGGGATCCAGGTTTCATGCCCCAGGCAGTTTCTGCCGCAGGGCACGCAGCCGAAGCCGTCCTCGCACACGATGTTGCGCTTCTGGGGGCGTTTCGATTCGCTTCCGGGCCGTAGGGTGCGCCGTGAGGTACACGTTTGGGGAGAGGAATGACCGTGGGTGATGTGCAGCTGGCGTGGCAGCGCTTGGTGGACTGGCTGGAGACGAATGCACCGGCGACTGCATCGTCGGTTCTCGCTCCCGCGACGCCGGCGGCGATCACTGCGGCAGAGAAGCGCATGGGCGTCGTTTTCCCGGTCGACCTTCGGACGTGGCTTCTGGCCTCCGGGGCCGACAACGGCCCTGTTGGTGTCACGGAGGGGGTCGTGCCCGGCAGCAACCGCGATTTGCTGGGACTCGCGGCCATGGGGCGGACGTACCACTTCAAGATGGAGATCGAGCGCGACGACCCGTCCCCCGATCCGGAGTTTCCCTTCTGGCATGAGCAGTGGATTCCGATCATCTCGGACGACGATACTTGTTACGGCAAGTTCCTGGATGCGCGTAGCGGTCAGATCGGTTCATTCGGCGATGGGGATGAGCCATCTTTCGGAGTTCACGAGTCACTGACCGCTCTGTTCAGCGAGACGGTCGTCCTCATGGAGCAGATTTCTGCGGGGGCGCAGGGCGCAACTGGACGTGTTCAGGGTGGCAGGCTGATCTGGAACTGATGATCGGCGTACGCACCCAGGCCAACGGTGCCGATCGACACCACGGGCCCACTGCTGTTTCTGCTGTGCTACTGCGGCTTGGCTGCGTCGACCCGGTCCTGGTCGCCGTCAATGACTGCACTGCTTTGGATCTCCCACCGTGATTTGAACCTTCGCCGCACTGTTCGCGATCCACTTTCGATACAAGCCCTAGTGCCGTCCTCCACCCCCACGCCACCGCCTGCCGCGTCTCCGCAAGCCGGCGGGGTGTGGCTGTGCGACGGGAGACCATTCCTCACGCCCCCGGCGGCGGCCCCGTCGTCCCGCGCACCATCAGCCGCGGTTCCAGCACCAGTTCGCGCGGCGGCGTCGACGCCGCGTCCTCCAGCCGCTCCACCGCGAAGCTGACCGCCTGCGCGGCCTGAGCCGCGGCGTCCTGGCGGACCGTGGTCAGGTCGATGTGCGACAGATGGGAGAGGTAACTGTCGTCGAAACCCGCGACCGAGATGTCCCCCGGCACCTCCAGCCCCGCGCCTGCGAGGCTGTGCAGCAGGCCGACGGCGCAGCGGTCGTTGGCCGCGAGAACCGCGGTGGGTCGGGCGTCCTCCATGGCCAGCAGTCGCCCGGCGGCGATGCCCGCCTCCTCGGTATGTCCGCCGGGAATGACCCGGATCTCGTCGGCCAGGCCGTGACGACGCATCGCGGCACGATAGGCGCGGCGGCGCTCCGCGGAGCCGGCGCCCCGGCCGCCATCGATATGGGCGATACGGCGGTGGCCGAGGGTGACGAAGTGGTCGATGACCTGGCGTACGCCCTTGCCCTCCGCCGTACGGACGCTGTCCGCGCCGCTGCCCGGCACGTCCGCGCCCACCACGACCAGGGCGGAGCTGCGCCGCGCCAGTTCGCCGAGGAAGGCGGCGTCCGATTCGGGCCCGAGCAGGATCAGCGCCTCGCAGCGGTGGCTGAGCAGCGCCTCGGCGGCCGTGCGCTCGTCGCGCCCCGGGGCGCGGGCCGACAGCAGCACGTCGTACTCCAGGCGCTCCGCCTCCGGGTAGATCGCCTCGACCAGGTCGGCGTGGAAGGGATGGTGCAGGGTCAGCAGCACGCCGATGGTGCGGCTGCGGCCGCGGGCCAGCAGCCGGGCGGCGCTGTCCGGCTGGTAGCCCAGCTCGTCGGCTGCCCGCAGGACGCGCTGCCGGGTCTGCTCGCTGGCGCCCGGCCGGTTACGGAAGACCAGGGAGACCAGGGCGCGCGAGACACCCGCCCGGGCGGCCACATCCACCATGGTGGGGCGCTTCTGGTCGGTTCCTGCCAACGCTTCGCTCCTGTCTTGTCGCACTCTGGCCGTCGTCCTGACGGTGCGGTCCTTCGCGTCTGCTCCCGCGCGGGAACGCACTTCCTCGGCCGGCCGCCGCCCGCACTCTTGACATCCCGGCGCTACGGGATCATGGTACTCGCATCTAGCGCGCTCTAGTAGAGCGCGACAGGAGGGTTTCATGGCACTGGATGTGCTGACGATGGGGCGGGGCGGCGTGGACATCTACCCGCTGCAGAGCGGCGTCGGCCTGGCGGAGGTCACCTCGTTCGCCAACTACCTCGGCGGCAGCCCGACGAACGTCGCCGTGGCGGCGGCCCGCTACGGGCGCGCCGCCGCCGTCGTCACGAAGACGGGGGCGGACCCCTTCGGCGAGTTCGTCCGCGCGGCCCTCACGGGCTACGGCGTGGACACCGCCCATGTGGGCGTCTCCCCGGGGCTGCCGACGCCGGTGACGTTCTGCGAGATCTTCCCTCCGGACCACTTCCCGCTGTACTTCTACCGCTTCCCCAAGGCTCCGGATCTGGACATCACGCCCGAGGAGCTGGACCTGGGCGCGATCCGCTCGGCAAGGGTGTTCTGGATGACCGGCACCGGGCTGTGCGAGGAGCCGAGCCGAGCCGCCACTCTGGCGGCACTGCGGGCGCGCGGGCGGAGGGCGCACACGGTCTTCGACCTGGACTGGCGCCCGATGTTCTGGACCACCCCGCCCCGGGCCTGGTACGAGGAGGCCCTGGCGCACGCGACCGTCGCTGTCGGCAACATCGACGAATGCGAGGTCGCCACCGGCGAGCGGGACCCGTATGCCGCGGCCCGAGCGCTGCTGGCCACGGGCGTGGAGCTGGCCGTCGTCAAGCAGGGACCGCGCGGTGTGCTGGCCGTGCATCGGGACGGCACCGCGGTGGAGCAGCCGCCGGTGCCGGTGGATGTGATCAACGGCCTCGGTGCCGGCGACGCGTTCGGCGGTGCGCTGGTGCACGGCCTACTGGCCAGCTGGGAACTGGACCACATCATCGCGTTCGCCAACGCGGCCGGCGCCCATGTGGCCGGACAGCTCGCCTGCTCGGACGCCATGCCCACCGAGACCGAGGTCGCGGAGCGGCTGAAGGCGGCCGGCACATGGTGAGGGGGCGGATCCGGGAGCTGACCTCGCTGCGGGTGCGGGATCCGGAGGCGGTGGCCACGGCGGCCGCGGCCCGGAGGCGGGCCAAGTCCCCGCTGGGAGACACCGGGCGGGCAATGGTCATCGCCGCCGACCATCCGGCCCGCGGGGCGACGGCGGTGGGCGGCGACGCGCTGGCCATGGCGGACCGCACCGAGCTGCTGCGGCGGCTGTGCGTCGCACTGGAGCGGCCCGGGGTGACGGGGGTGCTGGGCACCGCCGACATCCTGGAGGACCTGCTGCTGCTCGGGGTACTGGACGACAAGTGCGTGTTCGGGTCGATGAACCGGGGCGGACTGGCCGGCTCGGTCTTCGAGATCGACGACCGGTTCACCGGCTACGACGCGCACACCATCGCCGAACTCCGCTTCGACGGCGGCAAGATGCTCACTCGCGTCGCCCTCGACGATCCGGCCACCGCCGGCGTGCTGCAGAACTCGGCCCGGGCAGTCGACGAGCTGGCCGAGCGGCGGCTGCTGGCCATGGTGGAGCCGTTCCTGTCCCACTGGGAGGACGGCCGGGTGCGCAACGACCTGTCGCCCGACGCGGTCGTCCGCTCGGTGGCCATTGCTTCCGGTCTCGGCCGGCGCAGCGCCTACACATGGCTGAAACTGCCGGTGGTCGACGACATGGAGCGGGTACTGGCTGCGACCACCCTGCCGGTGCTGCTGCTCGGCGGCGATCCGGGCGACGCAGATGGGGAGCGGGTGGCGCGAGCCAAGTGGTGGCGGGCGCTGCGGCTGCCCGGGGTGCAGGGGTTGGTGGTGGGCCGTTCGCTGCTCTATCCGGCGGACGGCGATGTGGCGGGAGCGGTGGACAGGGCGGTGGGGCTGCTGTGAGCACGAAATATCTGCAAGCGGATACCGCGGCCTCCGGGCCGTACCGAACGGTGATCACGCCGAAGTCGGCGGGGTGGGGCTACTCGGGCCTGCGGATCCTTCAACTGGCGCCGGGCCAGGAGCACGTCTTCGGCACCAGTGACGCGGAGCATCTGGTGCTGCCCCTGTCCGGCGGCTGCACGGTTACCGTCGACGGCGCGTCGTACGAACTGAAGGGGCGCGACGGCGTGTTCGGCGCTCCCACCGACTTCCTCTACCTGCCCCGGGACGGCGAGGCCCGCGTGACCAGCCGCAACGGCGGCCGCTTCGCGCTACCCTCCGCCCGCTGCGAGCGGCGCCTCCCGGTGCGTTACGGCCCGGCGGAGGAGGTGCCCGTGGAACTGCGCGGGGCCGGCAGCTGCAGCAGGCAGGTCCACAACTACTGCCTGCCGCAAACCTTCGACGCCGACCGGCTGCTGGTGTGCGAGGTGCTGACGCCGGGCGGCAACTGGTCGTCGTACCCACCGCACAAGCACGACGAGGCGCGGCCGGGCGAGGAGGGTGAGCTCGAGGAGATCTACTACTTCGAGGTGGCGGACGGGGGCATGGCCTATCAGCGGGTGTACGGCTCCCCCGAGCGGCCCGTCGACGTGCTCCAGGAGGTGCGCAGCGGCGACACGGTGCTGATTCCGCACGGTTGGCACGGGCCGTCCATGGCTGTGCCCGGCTACGACCTGTTCTACCTCAACGTGATGGCGGGGCCCGGCCCCGAACGCGCCTGGCTGATCTGCGACGACCCGGCGCACGGCTGGATCCGTACCACCTGGGAGGACCAGCCCACCGATCCGCGGCTGCCGTTCGGAGGGACGACGAGATGAGACTGACCACCGGCCAGGCACTGGTGCGCTTCCTGGCGAATCAGTTCAGCGAGCGCGACGGTCGTGAGCGGCGGCTGATCGACGGCGTGTGGGGGATCTTCGGCCACGGCAACGTGGCGGGGATCGGGCAGGCGCTGCTGCAGTACCCCGACGAGCTGCCGTACTTCCTCGCCCGCAACGAGCAGGCGATGGTGCACACCGCCGCCGCCTACGCCAAGATGAACGACCGGCTGGCGACCTACGCCTGCACCTCCTCCATCGGCCCCGGCGCCACCAACATGGTCACCGGCGCCGCGCTGGCCACCGTCAACCGGCTGCCGGTGCTGCTGCTGCCCGGCGACACCTTCGCCACCCGCGTCGCCGACCCCGTGCTGCAGCAGCTGGAGGATCCGCGCCAGGGCGATGTCTCGGTGAACGACGCGCTGCGGCCGGTGTCGAAGTACTTCGACCGGATCGAGCGCCCCGAGCAGCTGATCCCGGCCGCCCTGGCCGCGATGCGGGTGCTCACCGACCCGGTGGAGACCGGCGCGGTGACGCTGTGCCTGCCGCAGGACGTGCAGGCGGAGGCCTTCGACTGGCCGGAGGACTTCTTCCGCCGCCGGGTCTGGCACGTGGGCCGGCCGCAGCCCGAACCCGACGCGCTGACGCGCGCGGTGGCGCTGCTCCGGCAGGCCGAGCGGCCGCTGATCGTCGCGGGCGGCGGTGTGGTGTACGCGCAGGCGTGGCCGCAGTTGCGGGAGTTCGCCGAGGCGACGGGCATCCCGGTGGCGGACACGCACGCCGGCAAGGGCGCGATCCCGTGGGACCACCCGTGCGCGGTGGGCGGCCTCGGCTCGACCGGCACCAGCGCCGCCAACGCGCTGGCTGCCGAGGCGGACGTGGTCCTCGGCATCGGCACCCGCTACAGCGACTTCACCACCGCCAGCCGGACGGTCTTCGCCTACCCGCAGGTGCGGTTCGTCAACCTCAACGTGGCCCGGCTCGACGCCGTCAAGCACGCCGCCGAACCCCTGGTGGCCGACGCCCGGGCGGGCCTGGAGGCGCTGACCCGCAAGCTGGCGGACTGGCGCACGGACGAGGCGTACCGGGCCCGCGTGCGGGAGCTGGCCGCCGACTGGCGGTGGGCCACCGACCACGCCTACCACCTGTGCCACGGCCCGCTGCCCGCGCAGACCGAGATCCTGGGCGCGCTGAACGAACTCCTCGACGACCGGGACGTGGTGATCAACGCGGCCGGCTCGATGCCGGGCGATCTGCAGGCGCTGTGGCGGGCGCGCGATCCGAAGGCGTACCACGTGGAGTACGCGTACTCCTGCATGGGTTACGAGATCGCCGCCGGGGTCGGCGCCAAGCTGGCCGCCCCCGACCGCGAGGTGGTGGTGCTGGTCGGCGACGGCTCGTATCTGATGATGTGCCAGGAGCTGGTCACCGCCGTCTCGGAGGGGCTGAAGCTGACGGTGGTGCTGGTCGACAACGGCGGCTTCGCCTCGATCGGCGCGCTTTCGGAGTCCCTCGGCTCGCAGCGCTTCGGCACCCGCTACCGCTTCCGCGACGAGAAGACCGGGCGGCTGGACGGCGGCGTGCTGCCGGTGGATCTGGCGGCGAACGCGGCGAGCCTGGGCGCGCGGGTGCTGAGCGCGGGCAGCGTTCCCGAGTTCCGTGCGGCGCTGTTGGAGGCCAGGGCCGCCGACCGCACGACGGTCGTGCATGTCACCACGGACCATCTCAGCCCCGGTCCGCCGAGCTCCGCCTGGTGGGACGTGCCGGTGGCGGAGGTCGCGGAGCTGGACTCCACCCGGCAGGCACACGCCTCGTACGAGACCGCCAAGCGGGCGCAGCGGCCGTATCTGTGATCCGTACCGACTGAACAGCGAAAGGAGAACCCCTTGCACACCATCGAGCACTGGATAGCCGGCTCCCCCGCCGCAGGCTGCGGCAGCCGCACCGCCCCCGTCTTCGACCCGGCGACCGGACGGCAGCGGGCGAGCGTGCTGCTGGCGGAGCCGGCCGACGTGGACGCGGCGGTCACCGCCGCGGCCAAGGCCTTCGACAGCTGGAGCGAGAGCTCCCTCAGCACCCGGATGCGGGTCATGTTCGCCTTCCGTGAGCTGCTCGTACGGCATGAGGACGAGCTGGCCCGGATCATCTCCGCCGAGCACGGCAAGGTGCTGGACGACGCGCGCGGCGAGGTGGTGCGCGGGCGGGAGGTCGTGGAGTTCGCGTGCGGGATCGCCGACGCGCTCAAGGGCGACTACTCGGCGCAGTACTCGCGCGGGGTGGACGTGCTGTCCTTCCGTGAGCCGCTGGGGGTGTGCGCGGGGATCACCCCGTTCAACTTCCCGGCCATGGTGCCGCTGTGGATGCATCCCATCGCCATCGCGACCGGCAACACCTTCGTCCTCAAGCCCAGCGAACGCGACCCCTCGGCGTCGAACCGGATCGCCGGGCTGTACGCCGAGGCCGAGCTGCCGGGCGGCGTGTTCAACGTCGTGCGCCGTGGTACTGCCCGATGCGGACCCGGAGTTCGCCGCCGACCAGCTGATCGCCGCCGCCTACGGCTCGGCCGGGGAGCGGTGCATGGCGGTCTCGGTGGCCGTCGCGGTCGGGGACGCGGCGGACCCGCTGGTCGCGGCGCTGGGGCGCAGGGCGCGGGCAGTGCGGGTCGGGCCCGGCGACGATGCGGCCAGCGAGATGGGGCCGCTGGTCAGCCACGCCCTCCGGGCCGTGGATCGGGCTGTCGCCGATGAGGGAGTCCTTCCAGCCGCCGAAGGAGTAGCCGGCCATCGGCACCGGCACATTGACGCCGATCATCCCGACCTGCACCCCGCGCTGGAACCGCCTCGCCGCGCCGTCGTCGCCGGTGAACAGGGCGGTGCCGTTGCCGTACGGGTTGGCGTTGACCAGCTCGATGGCGGCGTCGAGGGGGGCGACGCCTACGACGGCGAGGACGGGGCCGAAGATCTCCTCGCGGTAGGCGTCCATGCCGGGCGTGACACGGTCGAGCAGCGACGGGCCGGTGAAGAACCCGTCCTCGTGCCCCGGCACCGTCAGCCCCCGCCCGTCCACCACGACGACCGCGCCCTGCCGCGCCGCCGAGGCGACGGCGCCCTCCACCCGCTCCCGTGCAGCTGCGCTTCTACACCCGGCCGAAGGTAGTCACCACCCGCTGGCCGGACGGGGGCGGCCCGCGCGCCGCCTTCGCTAACCCGCCCGTATCTCCCAGACCCCTGAAAGGCCATACCGTGAGCACCGCATCGACCCCCCGCGCCACCGCGGGCAACCTCTGCCTCGGCTCCGCGCCCGACTCCTGGGGCGTGTGGTTCGCCGAGGACGAGCACCAGGTCCCCTACACCCGCTTCCTCGACGAACTCGTCCAGGCCGGCTATCGCTGGCTGGAGCTCGGCCCGTACGGCTACCTCCCCGTCGACCCGCGGCGCCTGGCCGACGAGCTGACCGCCCGCGAACTGCAGGTCTCCGGCGGCACCGTCTTCGGCGCGCTGCACCGGCCCGAGCAGTGGGACGAGATGCTGGCGGGCGCCCGCCGGGTGGCCGAGCTGACCGCCGCCGCGGGCGCGCACCACCTGGTGTTCATCCCGCCGCTGTACCGGGACGAGAAGACCGGCTCCTTCACCGAGTCCCCCGAGCTGACCGCCGCACAGTGGGACCTGGTCAGCGGCGCGGCGGATCGGCTGGGGAAGATCCTGCTGGAGGAATTCGACGTACGCCTCGTCGTCCACCCGCACGCCGACAGCCACATCCAGACCCAGCCGGAGATCGAGCGCTTCCTGAACGCCTCCGACTCCCGCTACGCCAACCTCTGCCTGGACACCGGGCACGTCGCCTACGGCCGCGGCGACAACCTCGATCTGATCCGCCGGTATGCCGAGCGCATCGGCTACGTCCACATCAAGCAGATGGACGCGGAGATCCTCGCCCAGGTCGAGGCGGAGGACCTGTCCTTCAGCGAGGCCGTCAGGCGCGGCGTGTGCGTGGAGCCGCCGGCCGGGGTGCCGAACCCGGCGGACATCGTCGCCGCGCTGTCGGAGCTCGACGCGGAGCTGTTCGTCATCGTCGAGCAGGACCTGTACCCCTGCGCCCCGGAGGTGCCGCTGCCGATCGCGGTGCGCACCCGCGAGTATCTGAACGGCGCCGGGCTGTCGGGGACCCGGCGCCCCAACCGCTAGCCCGCAAGCCCGCCTCTGTCCCGCCCGACCCGCAAGGAGAACGACCAGCATGACCATACGTATCGGAGTGATCGGCACCGGCTCGATCGGGCGCGAGCACATCGAACGCGTCACCCGCCGTACCAGCGGCGCCGTCATCTCCGCCGTCACCGACATCGACCGGGCCCTGGCCGAGAAGGCTGCGGGCGAGGCGGGCGGCGCCCGGGTGTGCGCCGACGGCGCCGAACTCATCGCCTCCGCGGACGTGGACGCGGTGCTGGTCACGTCCTGGGGCCCGACCCACGCCGAGCATGTGCTCGGCGCCGTCGCGGCGGGCAAGCCGGTGCTCTGCGAGAAGCCGCTGGCCACGACCGCCGAGGACTGCCTGGCCGTGATGGCGGCCGAAGAGGCCTACGGGCGGCGGCTGGTGCAGGTCGGCTTCATGCGCCGGTACGACACGGGCTACCGCGAGCTGAAGCGGATCATCTCCGGCGGCGGCATCGGCCGGGCGCTGATGATGCACTGCGCGCACCGCAACCGGGCTGTGCCGGACGCGTACACCACCGACATGGCGGTGCAGGACTCCGGCGTGCACGAGATCGACGCGGCGCGCTGGCTGCTGGACGACGAGATCGTCTCGGTGCAGGTGATCGTGCCGCGGTCGACCAGCCGGCGCTTCGAGCACCTGGCGGACCCGCAGTTCATCCTCTTCGAGACCGCCGACGGGGTGCGGATCGATCTGGAGGTCTTCGTCAACTGCCAGTACGGCTACGACATCCAGTGCGAGGCGATCGGCGAGGAGGGCCTGATCCGGCTGCCCGACCCGGCCCGGGCGCAGCTGCGGGCGGCGGCGCGGATCGGCACCGCGATCGACCAGGAGTGGGACGACCGCTTCTCGGCGGCCTTCGACGCGGAGCTGCAGGCGTGGGTGGACTCGGCCGCGGCGGGCCGCGCCACGGGGCCGTCGGCGTGGGACGGCTACGCCGCCACGGCAGTGTCGGTGGCGGCGGTGCGGGCGCAGCGCTCCGGCGGGGTGGAGCAGGTGGAGATGGTGGACAAGCCGGCGTTCTACGCCTGACGTCGGCGTGCGTAAGGGGCGCCCTCCGCGGAGGGCGCCCCTTACGCGTTCAGCCCTGGAGCTTCTCGAAGAAGAACTCGTGCTTCAGGAACGACGTGTCGTACTCCGCGCCCGGGTACGGCGGGATCAGCTGCGCGGCCTGGAACAGCCGCCAGCCGTCCTGGAGCGCCGCGACGCCCGTCTCGTACGGCGGTTCGTCGCTGTCGCCGGTGGTCGGGCTGGTGCGGCCCGTGCCGTCGTACTGCGACCAGCCCACCACCTCGGAGTCGAGCGCCGAGTTGGCCAGATAGAGGACCAGGACCTGCTGCTTCATGCGTGGCTCCGGAGGGTGGGGCGGTTGGCGACGCGGGTCGCCCAGTAGTCGATGTCGAAGGTGTCGTCGCCGGTCAGGGCGCGCCAGAGTTTCACCCGGTTGTAGACCTCCAGGCGGCCGGTGGCGGGCTCGTACCAGGGGAAGGTGAGGCTGAGTTCCCTGGCGACGGCGGGGTCGTCCAGGTCGGAGGTGTCCCAGAGGCGGACCTGGGGGACGGTCGGGTTGAAGCGGATCTTGAACATGTAGCGCAGGATGTCGCTGGCGTTGCGCCGGCCGCCGTGCCAGATGCCATGGTGCAGCAGGACGACCGTGCCGGCCGGGCAGGTGAGG
Organism: Streptomyces sp. NBC_00353; assembly: GCF_036108815.1. Taxonomy (NCBI): domain Bacteria; kingdom Bacillati; phylum Actinomycetota; class Actinomycetes; order Kitasatosporales; family Streptomycetaceae; genus Streptomyces; species Streptomyces sp. NBC_00353. The sequence goes on from NZ_CP107985.1 coordinate 415,795, forward strand.
CGGGTCTGGCCGCGGAGGTTCTGGTAGCGGCCGGTGTCGGACTCGTTGGTGCGGCGCAGATGGCTGCCGGGGACGCTGAGGGTGCCGCCCATCTCGGTAGTGACGTCCTGCGGGTAGTACATGAGCTGGACGTCGAACGCGTCGGGCCGGATGTCGATGACGGCGTCGGCGTGCAGGGGCTGGGCCTCGCCGCCGTGCGGTTCGCGGACGTGGACGAAGTGGTGGTCGACGGTGGGGCCCGGGCCGACGAGGCTCTCCAGGGCGCCGGCGACGGCCGGGAGCTCGATCAGCCGGCGGGCGAAGGACCCCTCGGGGAAGGCCTTGTCCACGGGGGTGCCGAACGGCACCTCGGGGATCCCGGCGTCGAAGACGCCGATGGCCTGCTCGTTCATCTCCGGCGGTACGACGGCGTCCAGGCGGAGCGAGCCGTGCGCGACGAAGCTCGCCACCTGGGCCGAGTTCAGTAGCTGCTTGCTGGTTGACATACGGCAAGCCTAGAAAGGGCCTGCTCCCCTGTCGTGTGCTCTATTCATCGACTACTGGTAATTTCTCACCATGACCGGTCATGTGGTGCTGCCGCTGGACGAACCGCCGCAGGCGGTGAACGCGGGCGTCGGCATGCACGGCACCCTCGGCTCGCACGACGTCTTCCGGCTTCCCGGCCTGTGGCAGCTGCACCTGTACACCTACTCCGGCGAGCTGGCCTTCGGCGGCGGCCGGTATCCCATCCGGCCCGGGCACGTGAGCCTGGTGCCGCCGGATGTAGAGGTGCACTTCCACTACGAATCGCGCCGGAACGAGCATCTGTACGCGCACTTCGCGCTGCCCGGCCGCGGTGAGCGGCGGACCGTGCCGGTGATGCAGGACGCGGGCGCGGAGGCCCCGGTGCTCACCGCTCTGCTGCGGCACGCGGTGGCCGCGATGCCGGTGTCGCCGGCGCGGGCGGCTGCGGAGGTGTGGACGGTGCTGTGGCACACGGCGCAGCTCGGCGGCGGCCAGGAGGCGGCGGGGCAGCCGCATCCGGCGCTGGCGGCGGCGTTCGCGTACATCGAACAGGGGCTGGCGGGACCGCTGCCGGTGCCGGGGATCGCCCGGGCGGCGGGGGTCTCGCACAACCACCTCACCCGCCTGTTCCGCACAGGCACGGGCGACACGGTGGTGTCCTACATCCGCCGCCGCCGTATGGAGCGCGCCCGGCATCTGCTCCAGGCCTCGACGATGCCGATCCCGGCGGTGGCGGCGGCGGTCGGCATCCCGGACCTCCAGGCCTTCAACAAGACCTGCCGCCGCGAACTGGGAGCGGCGCCGCGTACGATCCGCGAGGCGGCGCGGCCCTAGCCGTCGCCTTATCCGGGGGTTGAGAGCTGCTACTCGCTGTGTGTGCAGGAGCGTGTGAGTGCGTCCTCGGGCACGGCGTGGGAGCGCGCGGTGGCAGGCGGGTCGGACTGTCGGTGGAACGAACCCGGCTCGGCGTGACCGCCCCGGGCTGTCGCGGCTGGCGGACCGGTCACCCCGTGACGCTCGGCCTCCCGTCCTCGATGTGTCCCGCCAGCCGCCGGGAGAAAGCCGGGTCGCCCGCCACGGTGACCACCAGGTCGTACCAGCCGTGTGCGGCGCTGGTGGGGTGGGTGAGGGTGCGGGTCTCGCCGGGTGCCAACCGCAGGCAGGCCGGGTGCGGATCCCGTTCACGGGCCTGCGGGCGGACCGTTGCCGTCTGAGGCCGCGCCGAGGTGTTGGTGAGCGTCAGCCGCAGCTCACGGGCCGGGGCTTCGACCGCCGAGGCGACCTCCACGCCGTCGGACGGCGTGCCCGTGAACTCGCGGCGGAAGCCGTTCGGGCCGGTGACCGTGAAGCGGTAGTGGTCGGCGGTGAGAGGCACCGTCCACTGCGCCTCGCCCCTTACATCCCGGTGCTGGGGCGCGGCGAACTCACCCGCGTAGGGGTAGAGCGCGAAGTGCGCGCTGGACGCGCCGGTGTTGACCAGCGTCACCGCGACCTGCTCGCCGCGCACAACGGCGTGCGCGTCCGGCTGGTACGGCAGCGCGCGGGCGGGACGCGTTCCCGGCGGCACGGCGGCCGGAGCGGGCTCCGGGTCGAACGCGAACGCCGCCGTCAGATCGCCCGTCACCGTCCGGCGCCACGGCGAGACGTTCGGGTCCTCGACCCCCGTCCACCGCTCGAGGAACCGGTTCACGGAGGTGTGGTCGAAGAGCTCCGAGCAGACGTGACCGCCCGTCGACCAGGGTGAGATGACCAGCATCGGCACCCGGATCCCCAGGCCCGTGGGGTGTCCCTCCCACCACTCGTCCGGGTCGTCCGGGCCCGGCACTGGCGGCGGGACGTGGTCGAAGAAGCCGTCGTTCTCGTCGTAGGTCAGGAGGAGGACCGTGTGCCGCCACACCTCGGGGTGCGAGGCCAGCGCGTCCAGCAGCCCGTGGATCACCTCCGCTCCGGCCTGCGGGGAGGAGACGTTGGGGTGCTCCGACGACACCGCCGGGGCGACGACGTAGGAGACCTCCGCCAGCCGGCCCGCCGCCACATCGCGGGCGAAGGCGTCGGTGAGGGTGCCGGTGGGCACCCGGCGCAGGGCCCGCTCGAACAGGCTGCGCTCCGCCGGGGCGAGGGCGTCGACGCCCTCCTCCAGCAAGCCCAGCAGCCGGTCCCGTTCGGCGTCGTCGGCCGCCTCGCGGACGGTCTCGTAGAAGGACTCCAGGTAGGTGTGGCCGTCGGTCTTGCGCAGCGCCTCGCGGGCGACGGCCTTGAAGGTGGCGAAGAACTCCGGCTGGTTGTCGGTGTAGTTCTCCCACTCGCTGTACGTCTGCCAGCTGCGGCCCGCCCGCTCCAGCAGCTCGGCGTACGTCGGCCAGTCGTAGCCGGGGTGGACGTCCTCGTCGTTGGCGTCGTTGTCGACGGCGCGGCGGCCGTCCGGCTCATGGCCGGACAGGCTGGACCACAGGTAGTTGCGGTTGGGGCTGGTCGAGGAGTGGATGGACGCGTGGTAGGCGTCGCAGATCGTGAAGGCGTCGGCCAGTGCGTAGTGCAGCGGGATGTCGTCCCGGTCCAGGTAGGCCATGGTGGCCGGGGTCTTCGCCGGGACCCAGCCGTCCATCCAGCCGCCGTGCCAGGCCTGCTGGGCGGTCTCCCAGCTGTGGTCGAGGTCGTGGAAGGTCGCCAGCTGCGGCGTACCGGCCGCGGCGCGGGCGGCGAAGGGGCGGACGGTCCGCTCCCCGTCGGGCTGGTCGAAGACCAGGGCGCCGCCGGGGAGGCGGATCGCATTGCGGTCGCCGAAGCCGCGGACGCCGGGGAGCATGCCGAAGTAGTGGTCGAAGGACCGGTTCTCCTGCATGAGGACCACCACGTGCCGGACGTCTTCCAGCCCGCCGGCCGGCGGCTCCTCGGCCAGCATCCGCAGCACCGAGGCCGGGAGCTGAGCCGTCACGTCAGCTCCCCGCGACATCGACGAACACCGGGTTGGTGTAGAACCACGTGTCGAGCCACGGGTCGCCGCCGCCCGGCTCGTGTGCGATCGGCCCGTGCGGGTCGATCGACGCGCCGAGGTAGCCGGTGCCGTTGCGGTTGCCGTCGCTGCCGCGCAGCCGGACGTAGAAGGGCTCGTCGCCGGCCGTCAGCGGGATGTGCAGGGTATAGGTCCCGGAGCGGCCGGTGACGTCCGTCGTGTGCACGACCCGGGTGTCGGGCGCCCGCCACGAGTCGCGGTCCGCGGCCGGGCCGCGCACCGCACCGTGGATCACATCGACGTGGGCGAGCTCCGGCAGGATGTCGTGCGCGTTGGGCCGGGAGGCCGTGGTGACGGTGACGGACAGGGTGAGCCGGTCGCCGGGGCGTACCCGCAGCCGGCCGCCGAGGGTGACTCCGCGGCCGGTGTCGTCGGCGCGTCTGAGGCGCACGTCGAGCCCGTCCAGGAGCTGGCCGTGGTCGAGCCAGACCCTGCCGGCCCGCAGACCCGCCATGACCGGCCGGTAGCCGTACTTGGTGACGCCCACATGGGTCCGGCTGAACTGGCCGGGCCAGAAGTCGCCGCCGGGCTGCGGCTCGGTGGTGTTCACCGGGTCGGGCAGCCGGCCGGTGTTGTCGAAGTTCTGCCCCGGCGGCCAGTCGCCGTTCTTCCAGGTGTCGAAGACCACCCGGTGCACGTCGGAGTTGGTGGTGATGGTGAACAGCCTGCCCTCGGAGAGCATCGCGTCCCACAGGCCGCCGACGGTGGCGGTCACCCAGTCGAAGCCGCCGTACGTGACGTAGGCGTCGGTGGGGTAGCCGGGCCAGGAGTTGGCCGAGGGGGCGTTCTCGTACTCGCCGCGCTGCGAGTCGGGGCCGCGCCAGCCGGGGATGCCGCCGCCCTGGGCGCCGGGGGCGCCCTCCATGCCGATCATGATGTCGGGTGCGGCGTCGCGCCAGTTGCGCATCTCGTGCGGGGAGTCGATGCCCAGGCGCATCGGGTGGTTGGCGATGACCAGGACGTCGTCGATGTAGCCGGTGCGGCGCTGTTCGGCGAGCCAGCGGATGGCGGCCACCGCGTGCGCCTCGTTGCGCGGGGTGTCGGGGTGGTCGGGGCCGCCGGCGGTGTGGTCCAGGAGCTTGCCGTCGTAGGCGAGCTCGAACCGCGTGAGCAGGTCGACCTCGTGCGGTCCCGGGGCGGCGAAGACCGTGCAGTGCTCGGCGGCTGGGATGTACCACTCCAGGCCCTGGAAGATCAGCTGCCGGGGGTGGGCGGCGCGGGCCTTGAGGATCTCCTCGTGCTCCAGCCGGGCGCCGTAGCTCGCGTGGCCGAAGTTGGAGTGCTCGTTGAAGACCATCCAGTCCAGGCCGTAGCGGGCACCCGCGTCGACCAGCTGGCTGAACGTGTACTTGGCGTCGTGGCTGTAGACGCTGTGGATGTGGTGGTCGCCGACCAGGTACGCCAACTCCGGGTCCGTGCCGCCGAGCTGGGGCGCGGACGCGGCGGAAGCGGTGGACGGGCTGAGCAGGGATCCGGCGGCGAAGGCGGCGCCGAACAGGCCGGCGCGGCGCAGCAGGCCGCGGCGGGACAGGGCCTGGGCGCTGAGCGCGGCGGCGGGCACGTCGGGGTCGGCCCAGATCGGCAGCTTGGAGGACGGCATGCGGGTGCTACTCCCTTGCGGTGGATGGCGGGAATCGGCGGGATGGAGGGCTCGCCCCCGGAGGCGAGAGGGGGCGAGCCCTCGGGCGGGACCGGTCGGCCCGGATGAAGTCCGTCAGCTGAGCATGAAGTCGCCGACGGCCAGCGCCCGGTCGCAGATGCGGACGTCGCCGAGGCGGCCGTTGAGGATCTGGTCGATCCTGCCGCCGTACTCGTAACCCCCCAGCAGCCACGGCAGCCCGACCGAGGTGAGGCCGACGGCTGCCGCGTGCGGGTTGCGGGCGACCGGGCAGCCCTGGACGTACATCGTGGTGTGGCTGCCGTCGTTGACGACGGCGACGTGCCACCAGCGGCCGGGCGCGGTCTCGTCGCCCCAGTTGGTGGCGATGCCCTCCTGGTTGAGCGGCCGGACGGCCCACTGCGGGCCGGGGCCGTCGGACAACGACAGGGTGGCCAGCGGCTCGTCCGGGTCGTCCTGCGTCTTGCCCGCGGCGCCGCCGGTGCCGGTGCGACCGACGAGTCCGCCCCAGGCGTTGCGGGCGGAGTCCCAGTCCTCGGCGGGCTGGTAGAAGGCCTCGATGGTGTAACCGTCGGGGAAGGTCGCGGCGTTCAGCGGTGCGCCCTGGACCGTACGCAGATATGCGCCCTGCAGCGGCGGCTTGCCGCCGGCAAAGCGCAGGCTGCCGTGACCGGGCTGGTCGGGGTGGTGGGCGGCGGAGAAGGTGAGGCTGCGGGAGGAGGAGCCGGGGACGGCGACGACGGTGAGGTCGTTGCCGCGGCCGCTCAGGTCGCGAATCGGTCCCTCGGCCCTGGCGCCGTCCTCGCGCCCGTCGAAACGCCAGTACGCCAGGGTGCCGGGGACCAACAGCTGCGCCGCGGGCCGGGGCCCGCGCGCGGCCACGGGGGCGAAGCCCGCGAAACGCTCGGCGAAGTCCACCGCGACGGAGAACCGGTCGTCGGGGCCGGTCAGTTCGATCTCCCCGCGCTCCAGCTCGTTCAGGCCGTCGGCGGCCCGGCCCAGGATCCACGGCGAGACGGTCTCGACGTCGATGGTGTCGCGATCCAGGTCGAAGTGGTAGAGGCGGATCATGGCGGCGCCGCCGTAGTAGCGGTTCTGGTAGTTGGTGAGGTGCAGGTGCACGTCGTTGCCGGCGGCGTTCTCGCGGACGGTGCGGGCCGCGGGCCAGAAGTGGCCGTTCAGGGTGAGGAAGATCTGGTCGTGGTCGTGGATCAGCTCGGACCACAGGCGCTGCCCGTAGTCGGACAGGACCGCCCCGCCCTTGTCCTCGTCGACGCCCACGAGGTCGTGCGTGGTGAGGATGACGGGGGACTCCGGGTGGTCGGCGATGACCTGGCGGGCCCAGGCGAAGCCCGCCTCGGACATCCGCCAGTCCAGCGCCAGGACCAGCCACTCGCGGCCGGCGGCGGGGATCAGGTGGTACGTGTTGTAGCCGTCCGGCGTGGCCCCGCCGAAGGTGGGCAGATCGGCCATCCGGTCCGGGCCGAAGGTGCGCAGATACGGGGTGGCGCCGCGCTGGTCGTCGGTGCGCGAGGGGATGTCGTGGTTGCCGGTGAGCACGCTGTAGCCGACGCCGTTGCGGTCCAGCAGCTCGAACGCCTCGCCCACGGCGGCGAACTCGGTGTCCGTGCCGTGCTCGGTGAGGTCGCCCAGATGGGCCAGGAAGACGATGTTGTCGTCGCGGCCGTGGTCCAGGACGTAGCGCAGGGAGGCCTCGACGGGTGCGCGCTGGATGCTCGGACCGTCGAAGAGGTACTGGGTGTCGGGCATCACGACCAGCGTGAACCGGTTGCTGTCCGGGTCCGGCCGCCAGTCGGCGGGCTCGTCCGCCTGCGCTGCGGCCTGCGTGGCGGCGGTGGCCGTGGCGAGCGCGGTGCCTGCGGTGATCAGCCCGGCGCGGCTGAGGAAGGTGCGCCGGTCGGTGCCGTGCGAGGTGCACACATCGTCTCCAGGAGAGGTTTCGGGCAGCCCGGACCGCGCTCCGGCTGGGGGACGGAGCGCGGTGGGCTTGTCGGCCCGGTGGATGCGGACTTGGCTGGCTGGTGGTGGACGGTGCCCCGGGGGCCGCCTACTCGGCGGTCAGCCTCCAGGACCAGCGGTGGACGCCCGGGCCCACGAGGTACTGCGGCAGCGTGTCGGGCCCGCAGGACGCCGTACCGACACCGCGGTGCTCGGCGTCCAGATGGACCACGCAGCGCTCTTGCGGTGTGAGCTCGTCGTGGTGCGTGGCGGCCGTCAGATCGGCGGCGCGGTGCCGGGTGACCGACACCTGGCGCGGCTCGTCCAAGCGCACCGCGAGCCGCTCCCCCGCGGCGGAGTGCAGGGCGAGGCTGCGTACGCCCTGCCGGCCGCCGCTCTCCTGCGGGCGCAGATAGGGGGTGAACAGGTCGTCCACGGCGACCCGGTGGTGGCCGACGGGCGGGCCGGCGCAGCGGTCGGGGTAGGACTCCCACGGCCCCTGGCCGAACCAGTCCAGCTCCTCGTAGCTGGCGGCCGTCTCGAAGACGGTGCCCACCCGGGCGACGTCCGTCAGGCCCTCGGGGAGCTCGGCCGTCTCCTCGACGAGGACTCCGCCGGGGATCGGGGTGAAGGTCTGCTCATGGCGTACGGCGCCCTCGGCGGTGGCGTACTCCGCCCGTACGACGGTCCGCCCGTCGCGTACGGACACGTCCAGCAGGGTGCGGGTCGGAGCCTGAAGGCCCCACTTGCGCCAGCGCTCCGCGATCCCGCCGAGCTCGTCGTTGTCGGTGGGCGCGCGCCACAGGCTCAGCGTGGGCGGCGCGGCCAGCAGCGGGTGCACGAGCAGGCCGTCCTCGTCGAGGGTGACCTCGCCCTGCGCGGTGTCGGCGACCGCCGGGGCGGCGCCGCGCAGCCGCACCTGCGGCGTGCACACCTCCAGCCCCGCCGGCGCCCAGCTCTCCGCGCCGGCCGTGGTGGCGCGCAGCGTCAGCCACGCCTCGCCGCCGTCCCCGTCCGCCTGCGCCAGCAGCTCCGCGGGTACGGCGACGGTCGCCGACTCCCCCGGACCCAGGTCGGGCAGGACCGCTGGGACGGTGTGCGTGCCGGTGCGCTCCGCCGCCAGCACCCACTCGCCCGCCAGCCAGGACAGATCGCGGAAGTGCTGGTGGTTGCGTACCGTCACCGACCCGTCGACCGACGCGGTCAGCCGGACCGGCGCCGCCAGTTCGCGGTGCTCGTACATCGCCGGCTTGGGGGTGCGGTCGGGGAAGACCATGCCGTCGGTGACGAACGCCCCGTCGTGTGGGGTGTCACCGAAGTCGCCGCCGTAGGCCCAGCGCAGGCCCGGACCGGCGACACCGTCGGCGAAGGCGCCGGCGCCCGCGGTGCCGGCCGGTCGCTTGTCGTCCACACGCTGCAGGATGCCGTGGTCGCGGAACTCCCAGATGAACCCGCCCTGGAGGCCCGGCGTGCTTTCGATGGCCGCCCAGTGGTCCGCGAGGGTGCCGTTGCTGTTGCCCATGGCGTGCGAGAACTCGCACCAGATCAGCGGTTTGGTCTGGCGCCCGGACAGGGCGTGCTCGACGACCTCGGGGAGGTTGGCGTACATCGGGCAGGCGATGTCGGAGGCCAGCGAGGTGTCGGCCCAGTCGATCTTCGCGGCGCCCTCGTACTGCAGCGGCCGGGTCGGGTCGTAGCGGCGCAGCCAGCCCGCGGCGGCGTCGTGGTTGGCGCCGTAGTCGGACTCGTTGCCGAGCGACCAGATCAGCACGCTGGGGTGGTTCTTGTCGCGCAGCGCCATCCGCGACACCCGGTCGGTGAACGCCGCCAGATAGCGCGGGTCGTCGGCTATCTCATGGGCGTGGTCGTGCGACTCGATGTCCGCCTCGTCGATCAGATAGACGCCGAGTTCGTCGGCAAGATCGTAGAAGGCGGGGTCGTTGGGGTAGTGCGAGGTGCGCACCGCGTTGAAGCCGAAGCGCTTGAGCAGGACGAGGTCGGCGCGCATGTCCGCCTGCGACACGACCCGCCCGGTGAGCGGGTGGAAGTCGTGCCGGTTGACACCCCGCAGGAAGATCCGCTCGCCGTTGACCAGCAGGTCCCGGCCCTGGATCTGCACGGTGCGGAAGCCCACCCGGTGCCGCGAGGTGTCCGCCACGCTGCCGTCCGCCCGGTGCAGCCGCACCGTGAGTCCGTACAGCTCGGGGGTCTCCGCGGTCCACGGCCGCACGTCCGGCACGACGGCCTTGAGCCGCGCCTCGCCGAGGAAGTCGGAGACCCGCCACTCCTCCTTGCAGTACGCGTCGAACTCCGCGTCCTGCGCCAGCTCCCCGACACCCTCCAGCTCGCCGCTGACATACCAGCCTGCGGGCAGCGCCCCCGCCGCCGAGCGGACCTGCACCTCGGCCAGAAGACCGCCGTCCGCCGGGGCGGTGATCTTCACATCGGCGAGATACAGCGGATCGGTGGCGTAGACGTACACGGAGCGGGTGATACCGCCGTGCCACCACTGGTCCTGGTCCTCGATGTGCGTGGCGTCGGACCACTTGACCACGGTCAGCCGTACGGTGGCACGCTCGCCGGGCCGTACGGCGTCGGTGATGTCGAACTCGCCCGCCAGATGAGAGTCCTTGCCCATCCCCACCGGTCGCCCGTCGACCGCGGCGACCAGCACGCTCTCCGCCGCCCCCACGTGCAGCACGATCCGCCGCCCCGCCCACTCCGCCGGGATGTCGACCTCCCGCTCGTGCACACCGGTCGGGTTCGCGGCGGGCACCTGCGGCGGGAAGTGCGGGAACGGCATCTGGACGTTGGTGTAGTGCGGCAGGTCCGCCACCCCGTGCAGATCGTCGAACTCCTGCATGGTCCAGAGGCCGGGCACCTCCAGCTCGGTCCAGAAGTCCGCGAGCGGGACATCGGGCGCGGGCAGCAGCTGGAAGCGCCAGCTGCCGTCGAGCTCGATCCGGTCCCCCTCCCGGCGTACGGCGTGCATCGGCAGCCGCTGCCAGGAGGTGAGCTCCGGGCTCTCCCAGGGGCGGGTGGGCAGGGACGGGCGGGTCATCAGCGGATGGCTCCCTTGGCCAGGTCGGCGATGAAGTGGCGGGCCGCGAAGGCGAACACGATGAGCAGCGGGATCAGGGCCAGCAGGGCGCCGGCCATGACCATGCCGTAGTCCGTCATGCTGTGCACACCGTTGAGCTGGGACAGCGCGACCTGGAGAGTGACGTTGTCCGGGTTGGTGAGGGCGATCAGGGGCCAGGCGTAGTCGTTCCACTGGCTCATGAAGGTGAAGATGCCGAGGAACGCCAGGCCAGGGCGGACCACGGGCAGCGCCACATGCCAGTACTGGCGGAGGAAGCTGCAGCCGTCGAGGCGGGAGGCGTCCATCAGCTCGTCGTGGATGGCGCCCGTCATGTACTGGCGCATCCAGAAGATGCCGAACGCGTTGGCCGCCGCAGGGACGATCAGCGCGGTGAGCGAGCCGATCCAGCCCAGCTTCGCCATGATCACGAACTGCGGGATGGCGGCCAGCTGCGCGGGCAGCATGAAGATGGCCATCATCAGCCCGAACAGCAGCTTGCGCCCCGGGAACTCGAACTTGGCGAAGACGAACGCCGCGAGCGAGTCGAAGAACAACACCAGCACCGTGACGCTGACCGCGACGATCAACGAGTTCAGCATCGACCCGAAGAAGTCGACGTTGTCGAAGAGGTTCTTGACGTTCTCGCCGAAGTGCGAGCCGGGCAGCAGCTTCGGCGGGTACGAGAAGATCTCGCTGGTCGTCCGGGTGGCCATGACGACGGCCAGATAGAACGGGAAGACCGACAGCAGTACGCCCGCGATGAGCGCGGTGTGCAAGGAGACACCGCGGGCCAGGGCACCCTTGATCCTCGGTGTGAAGGTCTTGGTCATGGCGGCCTCCTAGTCCCTTTCCCGGCGCTGGACCAGCCGCCAGTTGATGATGGAGAAGACGACCACGATCAGGAAGATCGCCCAGGCGATGGCCGCCCCGTAGCCGAAGTCGTTGTTGTCGAAGGTCTGTTGGAAGAAGTAGAGGACCACCGTCTGGCCGGCGTGCTCGGGGCCGCCGGAGAACGTCGAGCCGCCGTTGTTGGCGCCGAGCAGCACCTGCGACTCGGAGAAGGACTGCAGACCGGTGATCGTGGACACCACCACGGTGAACAGGATGACCGGGCGCATCATCGGCACGGTGATCTTGAAGAAGGTCTTGACCGGACCGGCTCCGTCGACCTTCGCGGCCTCGTACAGCTCGCTGGGGATGGTCTGCAGACCGGCGAGATAGATGATCGCGTTGTAGCCGGTCCACTGCCAGGTCATCAGCGCGGCGACGGCGACCTTGATGCCCCACGGCTCGTTCAGCCAGGCGACCTCGCTGACCCCGATGGCCTTGAGCACGGCGTTCACCATGCCGAAGCTGGTGGAGAAGATGGAGCCGAAGATGATCGCGACGGCGACCACCGAGGTGACCGACGGCACGAAGTAGGCGAACCGGTAGACGCGCTTCAGCCGCACCGCGGAGTTCAGCATCACGGCACTGATCAGGGCGATGACGAGCATCGGGAAGGTGCCCATGGCCCAGATCACGAGTGTGTTGCCCAGCGCGTCCCAGAACTGGGTGTCGGTGAGCAGATAGCGGAACTGCGACAGCCCCGCGTACTCCATGTTGCCCAGGCCGTCCCAGCGTTGGAAGGCGAGGAAGAGCGAGAAGCCGGCCGGGATCAGGCCGAAGCAGAGAAAGAGCAGATAGAACGGCGAGATCGCGGCGTACAGCCGCCAGTGGCGACGGATGCCGCCCTCCGGATGGGCCTTGACAGCGACAGCCGGTGGGGGCGCGTCCATGGCCGCTGCGGCCGGTGCGGTCTTCAGATCGGCCATGACTCAGCTCACCCCCAGGTGGTCTGCGATACGTCGGCACTGGGCCATGGCGTCCCGCCAGGCCTTCTTGCGGTTCTTGCCGGAGATGTAGACGGAGGTCAGCTCGTCCCTGATGGGCTGGCTGAGGGCTACGTCGTACGGGCTGTTGTAGGAGACCGGGACCCGCTGGGCGGCCGGACCGAAGACGTCCATGGTGATCTGGCCGCCGAAGAACTCGTCCGGCGTGCGCAGGTCCGGCGACTCGAAGGAGGCCGGGGTGGAGGGGAAGAGGGAGGCTTCGAGGAAGCCGCGGGACTGGTTCTCGGGGCCGAGCAGCCAAGTAATGATCTGGAAGGCGAGCTCGGGATCACGGCAGTACCTGGTGATGCCGAGGAAGGAGCCGCCGTCGTTGGCCGGGCGCTCCGGCATCGCGGCGACCCGCCACTTCCCCTTGGACTTCGTCAGCTGCGACTTGAAGTCGCCGGCCACCCAGGAGGCGCCGATCTGGCTCGGCAGTTTGCCGTCCTCCAGCGCCGGGTTGATGTCCACGGTGCCGGACTTGAACGGGGAGTCGATGCCCCGGTCCAGGCATTCCAGCGCGAGGTCCCAGGCGCGGGTGATGTGTTCCTGGTCACCGATGAAGTGCCGGTCCTTGTCGACGTAGCGTTTCGTCGACTGACCCACGGCCATGCCGAAGATCGCCAGCGGGTCGCTCACCATGTAGGAGCCCTTGGCCTTCTTCACCAGCTGTTCACCTGCGGCGAAGTAGTCGTCCCAGGTGCCCATCTGCGCGGCCACGTCCTCGGGCTCGGTGGGCAGGCCCGCCTTCTCGAAGATGTCGGGGCGGTAGTAGTGGACGCAGGGGCCGGTGTCGATCGGGAAACCGATCTGGCGGCCGTCGTCGGCGGTGCCCTGGCTCCACTTCCAGTCCAGGTACTGGCTCTTCAGCTTGTCCGCGCCGAGGGTATTGAGGTCGACGAACTGGTCGGCGTTGGGCAGCAGGGAGGCTATGTCCTCGCCCTTGAGTCCGGTGATGTCGGGCGCATGAGCGCGGGCGGTGAGGGTCGTCAGCAGCTTCGAGCGGAAGTAGCCGCCGATCTGAGTGGCCTTGAGGTCGACCTGGGTGAAGCGCTTGACGGCGTCCTCCACCAGCTTGTCGCTCAGTCCACCGCCCCAGTACCAGAGCGTCATGTCGCTCCCGGTGGATCCGGCTGGGACCGAGCAGCCGGCGACCGTGCCGCCCAACAGGGCGGCCGAGGTGGTTGCCAGGCCCGCGCGAAGCAGTCCTCTGCGCGAGAGATGCACTGCTCCCACCGCCTTTCGGTTTCTCGTCGTTGAGGGTTCAGGAGGTGTTACGGAGGGTCTTACGGAGGAAGGTCCTACAGGGGAGTGACCGGTGCCCTTGGTGGGGGCGGACCGGGGTCGGTGGGGATCCGGTCGGTGAGGAAGCCGAATTCGCGGCGCAGCGCCTCGGCGCCGGGATCGGCTGCGACACCGCGCCACCACTCGGCGACGCCGCCCCAGCCGGGCGCCGCCAGCGCCCCGCCGTGCAGGCGTACGGACAGCCCCGCCGCGAGCGCCGCGAAACGCAGCCGTTCGGCGAGCGGCCAGCCGGCCAGGGAGGCGGCGACAAAACTCGTCCCGAAGACATCCCCGGCGCCGGTCGCATCCAGGACATCAACGTCAAGCGCACCGGCCTCGGCGAACTCACCCGTGCTCTGGTCGACGGCGATCGCGCCGTCCCGCCCCCGGGTGATCACCGCGACCGGCACCAGGTCGGACAGCGCGTGCAGCGCCGCCGTCGGGGTGTCGGTGCGGGTGTACGCCATGGCCTCGCCCTCGTTGGGCAGGAACGCGTGGCACAGGGAGAGCCGGTCGAGCACGTCGGACGACCACTGCTGGGAGGGGTCCCAACCGACGTCGGCGAAGATCTTGGTGCCCGAAGCGGCGGCCTTGGCGAGCCACTGCTGCGGCTCGGCGCCGATGTGCACCAGCGCGGAGCGGGCGGCCGGTGGGTCACGGATGAGCTCGTCCTGGCTGTACGGCGGCTCGTGGCCGTTGGTGACCAGCGCCCGGTCATCCCCCAACGCGAGGGAGACGGTGACGGGCGTGTGCCAGCCGGCCGGGGCCGTACGGGACAGGGAGAGGTCGATACCCTCCTGCCCGGCAAGCACCTCGCGGCAGTAGCGGCCGTAGAAGTCGTCACCGAACACGGTGGCCAGCGAGGTGCGCAGGCCGAAGCGGGCGGCAGCGACCGCGAGGTTCGCAATGCCGCCGGGACCGCTGCCCATCCCCCGGGTCCAGATCTCCTCGCCCGGCACGGGTGGCTGTCCGAGGCCGGTGAAGACCAGGTCGTAGAAGAGCAGACCGGTGAGCAGGAGGTCGGGCGCTTCATCGCCCGGTGTCACGTCGGAGGCTGGGAGCGGCTCGCTCACGAGCGCGTCCTCTCGTCAAGAGTGTGCAAGTTCGACCAGCCGATCGTGGGACAAGTGCGCAAACTTTTCAAGACTTCTTCAATATCAAGCATGGAATTGAATGAAATTGAAGGGTAGTGTGCACTGCATGCTGGCAGAGCGACGACATCAACTCATCCTGCGGGCACTGCGCTCCGGGGGGCCCGCCTCTGTGGCCGATCTCTCCTCCGAGCTGGACGTGAGCGCCGCCACGGTCCGCCGCGACCTGATCAGGCTGGAGGAGGACGGCCTTCTCACCCGCGTCCACGGGGGCGCGGTGGTGGAGGAGGGTGATCAGCCCTTCGCGGAGGTCGCCGAGGTCCGGGTCTCCGACAAGGACGTCCTGGCGGAGCGCGCCGCGGCAATGATCAAGGACGGCCAGACGGTGCTGCTGGACATCGGCACCACCGCCTACCGCCTGGCCCGGCAGCTGCACGGCCGCCGACTCACCGTGATCACAAGCAATCTGGTGGTGTACGAGGAGCTGGCCGAGGACACCGGCATCGAGCTGGTGCTCCCCGGCGGTGTGGTCCGCCGCGAGTACCGCTCGCTGGTGGGCTTCCTCACCGAGGACAGCCTGCGCCAACTGCACGCCGACTGGCTGTTCCTGGGAACGAGCGGCGTCCGACCCGGCGGACAGGTCATGGACACCACCGTGGTCGAGGTGCCGGTGAAGCGGGCCATGATGGCCGCCGCCGAGAAGGTGGTGCTGCTCGCCGACGCCGGGAAGTTCCCCGGCCAGGGGATGGCCAAGGTGTGCGGTCCGGCGGACCTCGACGTAGTAGTGACCAACGCGTCCGCGGACCCGGCGACCCTCGCCGCGCTCGCGGAGGCCGGCGTAGAGGTGATCAAAGTATGAAACTGACCATTCTGGGCGGCGGGGGATTCCGGGTGCCGCTCGTGTACGGTGCGCTGCTCGGCGACCGCGCGGAGGGCCGGGTCACCGGCGTGACCCTCTACGACCTCGACGCCGGCCGGCTCTCCGCGATCGCCCGGGTGCTGGCCGAGCAGGCCGCCGGTCACCCGGACGCCCCGGCGGTGACCGTCACCACGGATCTGGACGAGGCGCTGAGGGGCGCCGACTTCGTCTTCTCCGCGATCCGCGTCGGCGGTCTGGAGGGCCGGGCGGCGGACGAGCAAGTGGCGCTCGCCAAGGGCGTGCTCGGCCAGGAGACGGTCGGCGCCGGCGGCATCGCGTACGGGCTGCGCACGCTGCCGGTCGTGGACCACATCGCCCGGCGGGTGGCTGCGCTGGCCCCGGACGCCTGGTTCATCAACTTCACCAACCCGGCGGGCCTGGTCACCGAGGCCATGTCCCGGCATCTGGGCGACCGGGTGATCGGCATCTGCGACTCCCCGGTGGGCCTGGGCCGCCGGGTGGCCCGCGCGCTGGGCGCCACACGCCCGCAGGACGCCTGGATCGACTACGTCGGGCTGAACCATCTGGGCTGGCTGCGCGGCCTGCACATCGACGGCCGCGACCAGTTGCCGCGGCTGCTCGCGGACCGGGAGCTGTTGGGCAGCTTCGAGGAGGGCAAGCTCTTCGGCCCGGAGTGGATCCAGTCGCTGGGCGCCGTACCGAACGAGTATCTGCACTACTACTACTTCAACCGGGAAGCGGTGAAGGCGTACCGGGAGGCGCAGCAGACCCGCGGCGCCTTCCTGCGCGACCAGCAGGCCCGCTTCTACGACTGCATGCGCGACCCGGCCGCGCCCGCGCTGCGTACCTGGGACGACACCCGGGCCGAGCGCGAGGCGACCTATATGTCGGAGAACCGCGAGGCGGCCGGCGCCGGCGAGCGGGACGAGGCGTCGCTCAGTGAGTCCGGCGGCTACGAGAAGGTCGCCCTCGCCCTGATGCGGGCCATCGCCCGCGACGAGCGCGCCACTTTGATCCTCAACGTGCGCAACCGGACGACCCTCCCCATCCTCGACGAGGACGCCGTCATCGAGGTCCCCTGCCTGGTCGACGGCAACGGCGCCCACCCGGTGACCGTCTCCCCGCTGCCGGGTCATGCCGCCGGGCTGGTCTGCGCGATCAAGGCCGTGGAGCGCGAGGTGCTGGCCGCGGCCGCCTCCGGCTCCCGGTCCGCCGCCATCAAGGCCTTCGCGCTGCACCCGCTCATCGACTCCGTGGAGGTGGCGCGGCGGCTGGTCGACGAGTACCGCGAGGTGCATCCGGGCCTCGCGTACCTGACGTAGCGCCGCGCCTCTCCATTGCCGCAAAGCTCCCTGAGAGCTGCCCAAGAACTTCTGAAAAGAGATCCCATGCACGACGAACGCCGCCGGATCGAGGAGCGCGTCGAACGCATCCACGACCAGCGCATCAAGCCGGCCGTCTACTCCGCCTCCGTCCCGCTCATGGTCGAGGCCTGGCAGGCGCCCGGCGAGCCGGTGCCCTTCGCCGAGGCCGCGGATGCCGCGTACGAACCCTTCGCGATGGGCACGCCGTGGGGCCCGCCGTGGGGCACCACCTGGTTCCGGATGCGCGGCCGGGTGCCGGCCGAGTGGGCCGGCAAGCGTGTCGAGACGGTGATGGACCTGGGCTTCGTCGGCGACTGGCCGGGCAACCAGGCCGAGGCGCTGGTGCACGTGCCGGACGGCCGCCCGCTGAAGGCCGTCAACCCGCAGAACCAGTACGTCCCGGTCGCCAACCCGGCCGTCGGCGGCGAGGAGATCCACTACCTGGTGGAGGCCGCCTCCAACCCGGACATCCTCGCCAACGACTTCATCGGCCCCACTCCGCTGGGCGACCGGCTCACTGCCGGTGACAAGCCGCTGTACACCTTCAAGCGCGCCGATCTCGCCGTACTGGACGAGGACGTCTGGCATCTGTCACTGGACCTGCAGGTGCTGCGCGAGCTGATGCTGGAGCTCGAGGCGCACGACCCGCGCCGGCACGAGATCATGACGTGTCTGGACCGCGCCCTGGACGCGCTGGACCTGGACGACATCTCCGGCACCGCGGCCGACGCCCGCGCCGTGCTGAAGGAGGCCCTGGCCAAGCCCGCGCACGCCAGTGCGCACCGGATGTCGGCCGTCGGGCATGCGCACATCGACTCGGCGTGGCTGTGGCCGATCCGTGAGACCAAGCGCAAGACCTCCCGCACCTTCTCCAACGTCACGGCGCTGGCCGAGGAGTACAACGAGTTCGTCTTCGCCTGCTCGCAGGCCCAGCAGTACGAGTGGGTGCGCGACAACTACCCGCACGTGTGGGCCCGTATCCAGCAGGCCGTGAAGAACGGGCAGTGGGCGCCGGTCGGCGGCATGTGGGTGGAGTCGGACGGCAACCTGCCGGGCGGTGAGGCCATCGCCCGCCAGCTGATCCACGGCAAGCGGTTCTTCATCGAGCACTTCGGCATCGAGACCAAGGGCGTGTGGCTGCCGGACTCCTTCGGCTACAACGCCGCCTACCCGCAGCTGGCGAAGCTCGCCGGCAACGAGTGGTTCCTCACCCAGAAGCTGTCGTGGAACCAGACCAACAAGCTGCCCCACCACTCGTTCTGGTGGGAGGGCGTGGACGGCACCCGGATCTTCACTCACTTCCCGCCGGTGGACACCTACAACGCCGAGTTCTCCGGCAAGGAGATGGCGCACGCGGTGCGCAACTACCAGGACAAGGGCGTCGGCACCCGCTCGCTGGCCCCGTTCGGGCACGGTGACGGCGGTGGCGGCCCCACCCGGGAGATGCTGGAGCGCGCCCGCCGGCTCGCCGACCTCGAGGGCTCGGCGAAGGTGACGGTCGAGCACCCGGACACCTTCTTCGCGGAGGCGGCGAAGGAGGTTCCCAAGGACCAGGTGTGGTCCGGTGAGCTGTATCTGGAGCTGCACCGCGCCACGTACACCTCACAGGCGCGCACCAAGCAGGGCAACCGGCGCAGCGAGCACCTGATGCGCGAGGCGGAGCTGTGGGCGACGACGGCCGCGCTGCACGCGCCGGGCTACCGCTATCCGCACGAGAAGCTGGACCGGCTGTGGAAGACGGTGCTGCTGCACCAGTTCCACGACATCCTGCCGGGCTCCTCGATCGCCTGGGTCCATCGCGAGGCAGAGGCGGAGTACGCTCGGGTCGCGGCCGAGGTGCAGGAGCTGACGACCGAGGCACTGGCGGCGCTTTCCGGTGGTGAAGGCCTGTCGGTGTTCAACACCGCTCCGCGCGACCGCGCCGAGGTCGTCACGGTGCCCGCGGGCACAGCGGCCGACGGCCAGCAGCTGGCCGACGGCTCGGTGGCCGTGTACACCGAGGTCCCGGCGAGCGGCATCGCACCGCTCGGCGCGTCGGGGGCCGCCCCGCAGCCGGTGACCGTCGAGGGCCGGGTGCTGGACAACGGCCTGGTGCGGGTGGAAGTCGCCGCGAACGGCACCATCGCCTCCGTCCGCGACCTGGTGGCCGGCCGTGAGGTGCTGGCGCCGAACGCTGCCGGCAATCTGCTGCGCCTGCACAGCGACCTGCCCAACTACTGGGACGCCTGGGACATCGACAAGCACTACCGGAACCGCTACACGGACCTCACCGAGGCCGAGTCGGTCACTGTGTCGGAGGAGGGCCCGCTGCTCGGCGCGCTGCGGGTGGAGCGCTCCTTCGGCAAGGGCTCACGGATCGTCCAGAGGATCGTGGTACGTGCGGGCAGCCGCCGGATCGACATCGAGACGGAGATCGACTGGCACGAGGCGGAGAAGATACTCAAGGCCGCCTTCCCGGTCGACGTCCGGGCCGACCACTCCCGCGCCGAGATCCAGTTCGGCCATGTGCAGCGCCCCACGCACACCAACACCAGCTGGGAGGCTGCCCGGTTCGAGGTCTACGGCCACCGGTGGGTGCACATCGGGGAGCCGGGGTACGGCGTCGCGGTCATCAACGACTCGACGTACGGACACGATGTCTCCCGCACCACGCGGGAGACGGACGGCGGTACGACGACGACGGTCCGTCTCAGCCTGGTGCGAGCCCCGCGCGTCCCGGACCCGGGGGCGGACCAGGGCAAGCACCGCTTCACCTACGCCCTGTTGCCGGGCGCGACGGTCGAGGACGCCGTCGCCGAGGGGTACGCACTGAACCTGCCGCTGCGGGTCGGCGCCGCGGCCTCGGCCACCCCGGTGGTCACCAGCGACAACCCGGCCGTCACCGTCGAGGCGGTCAAGCTGGCCGACGACGGCTCGGGCGATGTGGTGGTGCGGCTCTACGAGTCGCTGGGCGGCCGGGCGCAGGCGGTTCTGCGCCCGGGCTTCCCGCTGGGCAAAGTACAGGTCACGGACCTGCTGGAGCGCCCGCTCGCGGGGCAGCCCGCAGAGGTATCAGCGGCCCGTGAGGGGGAGGTGGCCGTGACACTACGGCCGTTCCAGATCCTCACCGTGCGGCTGACGCCCGCGGGCTGATGGTACGGGGCCCTGCCCGGTCTTCCCCATGGGCCGGGCGGGACCCTTGTGCCGGTTGCTTCCGGCGGCGCGCGCTGATTCCCGGCGCACCATGGGACGGGCCAAAGGGCGCGTTTCGTCGCTCCAGGGCAAGATCCTGCAGCCCGTGGGCAGCACCATCCGCAATCGCGCGCACCGACGGCTGACCGGTGCGCCAGAGAGCAGCATCAGCCGCGCCGCTACGGCACGCTCAGGACTGCGCACGCCTTGGAGGCAATCCGCGAGGCGCGCCGTGTAAAGACGGCCACGGCGGGCTCCGCGGCCGGTGCGTTGGGCTCACCGCGAGATCAGCCACACGAGCAACCCGGTCGTGATGGTGCTGCCGGCCGCGTACGCGGCGCCGCGGAGCATGGCGACGCCTGCGGCATGCAGCAGGCGACGTCGGGTTCGGCGAACAGGTCGTGGCATGAATCCTCCTACGTGTGAAGGGAGTTGAGAACGTTGCACCCGTCAGGTACGTGCTGGTTCAGCGGGCGTGCGATCCAGTAGGCCATCTCGTCAGCCGGCAACCGGGCGGCGTAATCGCGGGGTTCTAACTAGAGTGTGGCTGTGGCGTGGAAGGGGCCGAGTGCGGCTGAGCGGGAGCTGTCTGAACTGATGCGGGCGCGGGATCTGTGCGTGAGCTGGGCCCGGATCAGGCGCTGGCGTGAGTTCGGGGCCCTGCCGTGGGGCGCCCGGCGCGGTCTGGGAAGAGGTGCCGGATCGGTCTCGGAACTCACGGCCGATACCGCCGTGGTCGCCGAGGCTCTTGCCCTGGCCACGGCCAGGAAGGCGCGTCTTGAAAAAGCCGTGCTCCGCGTCTTCACCGTGCACCCGCGGTGCGAGGATGTGTTCGTCGCCACCTGGGTTCCGCTGCCGGAACGTGGGGTTCGTAAAGCGTTGACGTGGTACCTCGGCCAGGACCGTTCAAGTGCGGTGGCCGTCGTCGAGCGGGCTGTCGAAGCCGTAGGCGACGATCCTGAGCGGCGTGCGGAAGCCGCGCATGCTGCCGCACACGCCTACTACACCAGGCGCTATCACCAGGCGCGGAGAATGCGCTCGGCAGGTGGCGGCGTCCACCCGGCTGATCCACACAGCCGGGCGGACGCTCAGGGACTGGCTACGTTCGCGGCAGCCGCAGTGCTCGGCATGGAGGAATTCGGCGCGGACAGCGTGATGGAAGCCCTCCAACAGTCACTGGGGTCAGAAGACGATGAAGCCCTGTCAGCTCAGGCGTTCACCGAGATGACGGCCATCGCCGCGCAGCGCGAGCTCTCCGGCAACAAGCTGGCCGACCCGAGCTGGATGCTCACGGCCGACAGGGCACGCCGACTGCGCGAGACGGACTACAGCACCATCTGCACAGTCCGCCACGTGCTCGCCGTGCTGGTGGAGTCCGCCCTGCCGCTACGCCTGGCTTACCGGGCCTGCCTGCAGGATCCCGCACTGCAGCACATCGAGCAGGTCCGTACGGCCAACCCGCGCGTACACCACTACCTGGACTGCGCTGAATACATCAGCCGTCGCTCTCCAGCCGACGCCTGGGAATCGTTCACCTCTCTGCTGCTCAGCATCTGCACCGACCCCGAGAGACTGGAAGCCTTCCAACAGGATGTCACCGCCCTGGACCCGGCCCTCGACGAGGTCCACGCCCTGGGCCGGCACGCGGCAGCCCGCCTCGCACCGGCCTCGGCGGCGGCGAGCCGCCCGGCCTGAAGGCCGCCCCGACGCGGGCGGGATCTTCCCCCCAGCCGGTCCGCTGGTTGCCGTCATGGTCACTTCGGCAGCTTCAAGGGCTGCCTTGAGGTGGTCGAAGTGCCATGCCCGAAGGCAGCACTGGGCGTCTGGGCGGGCGGTGTGTGCTGTTCCTTCGTGCGCTCCCCTGCCGATCAGATCGTGTCGTCCTCTGCGGTCGGCCAGTCGAAGGGGTCTGTGTGCTCGATGTCGTCCGTCCAGTAGCCGTACCGTTCGCCGAGCACCAGCAGCAGTGCCTGCGGGTCGAGCGAGCCAGGGCGGATGACGAGGCCGAGGCCGCGCGCGGTGCTCACGGCAGCCGCGGACAGGTGAGAGCGCAGGGCGTGTTCGGTGATTGCTCCTGCAGGAACAGGCAGGTCGTCGGAACGCTCGGGGGCCTGCATGGCGGCAAAGATGCGGGCTCGGTGTTCGTGGGAATCGCCCGGGGAGGGGCGCAGACCCTGCTGCTGGGCGCGATGGTTTCCGGCCGCGTTCGCGATGGCGGTCAGCAGATGCCAGTCACGCCACCCTTCTGCCCGCAGCTGCGTGGCCATACGCTCGAGATGATCAAGGGAAACCATGGAGGACTGACATGCAGCGATTCGAACCGGGACAAACGGCCGTGCGGCGGGACGTATTCCGAGGAAAGGTCTGGAGCGCTCAGGCTTTGCGGGTAGTGCAGGACGACCAGAACGCGCTCGTCGTGGCCTGCCGCCCCGGAGCGGAGTCGATGGCCGCCACCACGTTCATCGAGTCGATGCTCAGCGGCGACGACCTGGTCCGCAAGCAGGCACTCCCGAACCTCGCGGCAGGCCGCTGGCAGCTGGACCGATGGATCTGGCGGGACACCGTGCTGCTTCTGTGGAACCCGCCGGAGACGTACTTCAGTATCAACATGTTCTACAACCCGACCGACGATCACCACATGCTCAACTGGTACGTCAACTTCCAGCGCCCACTGGAACGCACAAAGATCGGCTTCGACACCTTCGATCTGTTGGTCGACCTTGTCGTCGCACCCGACCTGTCTTCCTGGCGCTGGAAGGACGAGGACGAATACGCCCAAGGTCGCCGCCTGGGCGTCGTGGACGACACTGACCACAAAGCCGTCCAGCAAGCACGCGAACAAGTACTGGCAATGATCGAGCAACGCCAGGGCCCGTTCGCCTTGAACAGCGGCTGGACGGAGTGGCGATCCGAACCATCCTGGCCGACCCCCATCCTTCCTCTCGACCACCTGACCGTGAATCCGGCCTAGTCGCTATGACCGTGAAGGTTCACCGAGTCAGGACGCAAAGGTCGGGGTGAAGCAGGGCTCGACCTCGTTCCGGCGGGCCCAGGCCCGATCGAAGCTTCACGGTCGCAGCACTAGCATGCTCGGGTGCCTACCGAGCATGCCCCCGCCGGATTGCCGGTTCTGGCCCGACGGCTGGTGCGCACGACCTTCGGGGTGCGCGCAACCGAACCACAGCCGCTGGCGGCCGGCGCCTGGTCTCAGGCGTTCGAGCTGACCATCGACGGCGTGGAGGCGGTCCTGCGCATCGGCGCGCACGGTATGGACTTCGCCAAGGACGAGATCGCCGCCCGCTTCGCCGGACCCCACCTGCCCGTCCCGCCGGTCCTGGCGAGGGGCATGGTCGACAACTGGCAGTATGCGATCTCGACCCGCGCGCACGGGACCGGGTTCGACGACCTGTCCACAGCCGACGTGGCGCTGACACTGCCGAGCCTGCTGACCGCGCTCGACGCCATCGGCAGAATCGACCTTGCCGGCACCGCCGGCTACGGCATCTGGACCCCGGACGGGCGAGCACCGTACGACTCCTGGGTGGACGCGCTGCTGGCCATCGGTACCGAGACGGCCCGGGTACCTGGCTGGCGAGCAGCGCTGGCCGACTCCGAGATCGGGCTCGGGCCGGTCGAGGCCGGGCTGGCCGCCCTCGCCACACTGGGACCGTACCTGCCCAACGAACGCCGCATGATCCATGGCGACCTGCTCAGCCGCAACGTCCTCGCTGCCGGCGGCACCGTCACCGCAGTTCTGGACTGGGGCAACGCACTGTACGGCGACCACCTCTACGACGCTGCCTGGCTCATCTACTGGTGGCCGTGGTACCCGCAGTGGCGCACCATCGACATCCACGCCGAGCTGCTCGCGGACTGGCACGCCACCGGCCCACTCCCCACCCACCTGCGCGAACGCCTCCACGCGTACCTCATCCATTTCGGCCTCGACGCCATCGCCTACTGCACCTACCAACACCGCTGGGACGAAGTACGGCACAACGCCGACACCGTGGTCGCGCTGACCAACAGCGCGCCGGGCGAGATCGAACTCAACCGACCCATGATCGAGCCCTCGTGACTGCAACCATCGGCACCCAACCGGCCGCCACGAAACTCGGGACAGCTCACACGGACACGTCGGCTTGACGTTGTGGAGCCTTGTGGCCGCGTCGGGGACGCGGAACTGAAGCATCGGGTACCCACGGTGCCAGGCCCTTCAAGTGTGCAAGGGGATTCAGCCGTGCTCTTCCTCCTCGGATTCCATGCGCCGGATTCCCTCGTGGGTGAGGGTGACCATCGCGGGGGTGTTGCCCGGTTCCCAGTCGACGGTAATCAGGCCTTCGCCCGCCAGGTAGGTGCAGGCGGCGGCCAGGTCCTGTTCCGGTACGTGGAGATCGCGCCGCAGCTGTGCCCCGGTGATGCCGAGGAGGCGGTTGCCTTCGACGGCTTCGTACAGGACCCGGAGCACCTGATCGCGGTAGGTCTTGCGTTCGCGCAGTGTGGCCATGACCGCGTCCTCTCGTGTGCGGGGTTGGATTCTGGGGCCCGTCGGGGCTCTTAGGTCTCGTCGGAGTGGGCGCCGGTGCCGACGGGGCTCCGGCTGGCGGCCGGCCAGGAGCGGGCGGGGCCAGCGGGAGTTGCAGTGTCCACGGTGAGGTGGAGGCGGGTGTCGCCGTCGAAGCCGGGATAGCTGCGCTGTTCCGCCCCGACGAAGCAGCCGCGGAGGGCTTCCGCGACCGCTCGGGCGGCTTCGGGCGTGTGCGCGATGATCCGTACCTCGGCGTACCCGAGCGACGGCAGTGTCTGGGTCTCGATGTACTTCACGTGGGCGTGTTCCCTTCGGGGTGGGCGAGAAGCCGGCGGGCCGGGGCGCCGTGGCGCCCCGCCCGCTGCCCCCGGTCGGAGGAAGGTCTTTCCTCACCGGTCGACATCCGTGCGGTGGGCTCGACGACTGGTGTCGTCCGGCAGGCCGGGAGGTCTCGGCAGGGGGTCGCTGAAGTGGTGGGCCGCGATCCGTGCGTCGTGCCGGGCGTTGAGCAGGTGGATCAGGCGCATTCCGATACCGATCGCGAGGACGATCACCGCGATGAGGACGAGGGTCTCCACGGAGCTCATCTCCAGCCGTTTCCGGGCAGAGGGAGGGCGCTTCGGTCCATCGGATTCCCGAAGGGGGACAGGCAGGCGCCGCCCTCGCCCTCCCAGGTGGCTTCCCGGCGCTGAACGTCGATGGTGGCTTCGTTGGCCGTCAGGACGCCTGCGGTGAGGACGCTGCCCGGGATCGCGGCGGCGGCCATCAGGCGGGCCGCGGCGGCGGGTGCGGTCTCGGGCGGGATGACGAGGAGGTCCCAGCGGCCGGCGATGTAGGAGAGCAGGATCAGCTTGTCGGGGTCCTGTTCGGTGAACCAGCCCACGTGCAGCGTGCGCCCGTCCACGGGCACCGTGTGCGGTACGACGGGCCAGCGGGTGGGGTTCACGGTGACGCGCGTGATGCGCCCCCAGGGTTCCTCCAGGGCGGCGGCAAGCGGTGGAAGCTCGGCTTCGAGGTCGCGGGAGTAGGGCCACCAGGCCCCGTCCAGCTGGCCGGCGAGCGTGGTCTTCGGGGTGAGGGACAAGCGTGCCGGGAGCTCTGCGGCAAGGTCGCGGGGCGCGGTCCGGTCGAGGGTCGTGATCATGGTGTGGACCTGCCCCCGGACTGCCCATCGACAGTCCGGTTTTTAGGCGACCGCCGGAAATGACACCCGCGTGAAAGCCGGTGCGCGAAGTACTTCCGGTGCTTTCACTGTACGCCTGTTCGATGGACTATGGCCGGTGTGACCAGGCATTTTCCGGCGCAGGCGCTGTGGAGTGCGGCGGTGTGGGCGGCGGGAGTACCGTGAAACGACGGCGGGTTCGTGCACATCGTCGACCGGGCACCGGCGTCGGCATCGGCGCCGAACTGCGACGACGCACGGCCGCACCCCGTAGACGGGCGGACTCACATGGCTGACTCCGACATCCCCCACACGCCCCCACTGCTCCTGCCGGATGCGATCCACCAGGCGGTCAAACCGGGTACGGCCCTGCTGCGGCTGGAGACCACGCGGTCCCGGGAGGGGCTCCTGGACGGCGCGTGGTGGCCGCGCACGCGCGACATCGAGACCGAGCTGCCCGCGCTCATCAGCGTGCTGACCGGGCATCTCGGGCCGATCACCCGGGTGGGTCTGGACACGTCCGCCTGGAACGGCCTCCCCACCCGCCTGGTCATCGACGACCAGGTCGTGCACCTCGACTCCGACCCGGTCGGCGACGACACCGTCCTCATCACCCGCGGCGACAACGACCTCTTCGCCCTGCTGGTGGTTCCCCCGGACACCACCGCCGACGCCGCCCGCGAAGCGATGGCCCGCGCCGTCCGCGCCGACAACATCACCCAGGCCGCTCAGATCCTCATCGCCACCACGCCCGAACCCGAGTAGGACCAGGTCGTTGACGTGGGACTTCGCTGAAGAGCGGCTGGCGAGACCGGCCGGGCACAACATACGTCTGGCCGACGGACGCCACGTCCCCGACCACAGCCAGTAGCACGCAGGAGAAGGGCTCTACCGCATCTCGGGGTTCGGGTAGGGCTGGGCCTGGAGCCTCTCGCGCAGGTCGATCTCCTCGGCGGTGAGCGGGTCCTCGGGCCGGCGGATGTGTACGGGCTTGGGCCGCCGCGGCAGGCCGTCGTCGACCGCTGCGGCCTCGGCTTCGGCGAACGCCCGGTAGTGCGAGGCGACCGAGGGGGACTTGCCCGCGTTCTTCCCGACCTTGATGGTGAGCTTCTTCGCGATGTCGGGTACGGGGACGGCCCTGTCCTTGAGCGCGATGGCGAAGGTGAGCATGTCGTCGTCGATGACCTTCGGCCGTCCGCCGTGGTTGCCCTTGGCCGCGGCGGTGACCAGGCCTTCGAGGGTCTTCTCCCGGATGTAGTTGCGCTCGATCTGCCCGGCGACGGCGAGCACGGCGAAGAACTTGGCGCCCATGCCGCCCGGGTCGTAGATCCCGGTGAGCGGGCCGGTGAGGAGTTCGAACTGGATGCCGCCGGCCTGGAGCTCGGCGGACAGCGTCATCAACTCGGCCGCGTTGCGCCCGAGCCGCTTGAGCTCGCGCACGTGAAGATGACCGGCGTCTCGGGCGCGGCCTCCTTGAACTGGCGGGCCAGCGAGCGCCTTCTCCAGCTCGGGCCGCACCTTGATGCGGGTGCTGATCTGCTCCTCGAAGACCTTGTGGCACTCCGCCCGGTGGAGGGCTTCGAGCTGGCTCGCCAGCTCCTGGCGGGCGGTCGAGGTACGGGCGTACCCGATCCCGCGCGATCGTAGTAAGCGGGTGTGGTCTGCGATGGTGGTTCCGCACGCGGGGCGGGAAGACCGCCTCGAAGTACCACACCCCGCCGCTTCGTCCTCGTCCCCGCGCTCCGCGAGGAACTGGAGATCCCCGTCCCGGCCGACCGGCTCCCCGGCCGCGCGTGGAAGCAGGGCCCCGCGCTCGCCGTCGTGCCCGCGCCCCTCACCGAGCGGCCGGTGCGGAATTCCTGACTGGCTTTATCGAGCGGCTGCGCTTGAGGGATCTGGCCCGACTTCTGTGGTCGGTCACGCTGGGTTGGCCGGTCACGGGAGCAGTACCCGTTTGCTCAGGAGACCATGCATGTCAACAGTTCTGACGGGGTGCGACATGCCGTCTCTGGCGTAATCGGCTCATTGGGGTGGTTGGCGGTGTCAGGCTGTACGGGGTGACCACTGTCGTGGCCGGAGCCCCGTGTGTACGGGGCGTGTGAGCGCTCTTCGAGCGGATCGCCCTTGTGTGCCCGATGGATCCGGGTGCGTTGGGTCGGGGCACTGTGAGCCGGAATGCGTGGCCAGGGAGTTGAAGGCGCCGCCGTCGAGGGGCGGGAGAAGGTGATCTCCATCCTGGCCAGCACCACCTCGTACCGGCGCCTGGCCACCGAAGGCGAGCGCCAGGCCGCCTGGCGAACACCTCGGGGAGACAGCCGCCCGGTGATTTCCCCCCGAGGCCGCGGGACGAAGGGATGCGAGCAGCGATGACCGGAGGCGGGCGGAACCCGAGCAGGTTTGAGGTGGACCGGTCGGAGGGGTTTGGTGAGCGCTTGCTGGGTGTGCTGCTGGACCGGGCTCACGAGATGCCGCCGGAGCTGATCGCCCCACTCGTTGCGGAAGAGGTGGCCAGGGTCGGTGGCCGGGACCTCTCGATCCTCTTGCAGGACTACGAACAAATGCTGCTGATGCCGCTGCCGGGCCGGCGGCTGGCAGTCGGTGACCCCGAACCGGTCGAGGACTCCCCCGCCGGCGAGGCGTTCCTGAGCCGCAAAGCGGTGGAGGTGCCGCAGGACGGCAGTGTGCGGATGTATGTGCCGCTGCTGGACGGCAGTGACCAGATCGGGGCGATGGCCGTCACCCTGGACAGCGTCGATGACGACGACCGGCGGTTGCTGCGCAGACTCGCCGGTCTGGTCGCAGACATGATCGTCACCAAGGACGCCTACACCGACCTGTTCTTCCAGGCCCGACGCCGCGCCCCGATGAGCCTGGCCACGGAGATCCAGTGGTCGTTGCTGCCCCCGCTCTCGATGACTGTTCCGCAGGTTGAGGTGGCCGGAATCCTCGAGCCCGCGTACGACGTGGCCGGCGACAGTTTCGACTACGCCCTCAACGGCGACATCCTGCATGTGGCCATGATCGACGCGATGGGCCACGGCCTGGACGCGGCGACCATGGCGACCGTGGCCATCGGCGCCTATCGTCACGCGCGACGGGCCAACACCGGTCTGTCCCAGGTGTGTCCGTCGCCCGGCGGATTCCGGACTGCGGGGGTCCGGGGTGGTGCCCCGGGCACGTCTCCGTCCGTGCTGCTCAATGCTCATCGTGTGGCGTGGACCACGCAGCCGTCAACCCTCTTCAGGCCCAGTCGCCAGGTTGTTAAACCTTTAATTTGATGCTGTGGACAGGCTCGAACCTTCAATTCGATGCTGCGGGTAGAGCCCTGGCGCCTGGGGCGGGCAGGGCAGGACGCTAAGCGCGGGACGCCTTTACCTTCCGCGCCATGACGAACACTCCTTCGCCGACCCGTGGCCGCCCTGTGGGGCTCGGAAAGTCATCGCTGCAGCTCAAGCGGCGTATCTGTACTCGTTGATGACTCCGCCGAGGACGCGGGTGCGTAGGAGTCTTTGCGTGTGGGGGTCGTGCCCGACAGCGAGCTGGTCCTGAGCCTCGGGCGGTCGTTGGTCTCGGGCCCGGTGCGGTCGATGCCTGTTGTAGTGGTGCTGGTACTCGGCGAGGACCTGTCGGGCGTGGGCCCCGTTCATGATCAGAACGTGGTCGAGTGCCTCCCGGCGGATCGTGCCGATCACGCGCTCGCAGTGGGCGTTCATCCGCGGCGCCTGCGGCGCGCTGAGCAGCACCTCCATCTCCTCCGTTTCGAAGACGGCGTCGAAGGAGCTGGTGTACTTGCTGTCGCGGTCGCGAAGGGCGAAGCGCAGGGACTCGACACGAGCGCCGAGATCCGCGGCGAGGTTGCGGGCCTGCTGGGTCGCCCACTGTGCGGTGGGGTGGGCGGTGACGCCGGTGAGGTGGAGTCTGCGGGTGCCGTGCTCGAGGAACACCAGCGCGTACAGGCGCCTGCCGGTCACGGTGTCCACGTGGAAGAAGTCCGCGGCGATGATCCCCTCCGCCTGCACGGTGAGGAACTCGCGCCAGCTCGGACCGGAGCGACGCGGGGCCGGGCCGATGCCAGCAGCGTGCAGGATCTGTCACACAGTTGAGTACGCGATCGGGTGCCCCAGTCGGGCCAGCTCGCCCTGGATCCGGCGATGCCCCCACCGGGGATTATCCTGCGCCAGGCGCAGGACCAGCTTCTTGAGCGCGGCAGCGGTGGGCGGTCTACCGGTGTGTCGGCGTCGGCCGGAGCAGTCCCACTTTCTGGCGATCAGCCTTCGGTGCCAGGCCAGTAGCGTCCCCGGCGTGACCGGGAAGACGTTGCTCCAGCGGCGGCGCGGTATCAGCGACGACAGCGCGGCCAGCCAGAATCGGTCGGCGGGCTCGTAGCGGATCGGACTGGTGAGTTGCCGTCGCAGTACCGCGTTCTCGTGCCGCAGCACCAGCAGTTCGGCATCCTTGGCGGTCTCCCGGCGCAGCAGTACCGCCGGCACGGACAGCAGCGCACGGGTGGCCCGGTACAGCAGCGAGGTGATCACCCGTGCAGCATCTCAGCCACCGCCGAGGGCTCGGCACGCAGGCTCCTACCTGCAGCGATGACTTTGCGAGCCCCACAGGGTGCGGGCGGCCCGCGCTCACCGGACTGCGCTGATCTGTTCGTCGGTGGTCTGGTCGGCCAGGTCCGCGCGACCGAGGTAGCGGTCGGTGGCCGCGTGGTGGACCTCGATCCGGTGGTTGTGGTGCGGCATGAAGCGGACCAGGACCTGGATGCCGGCCTGGCCGGTCATCCATGGGCCCACTTAGTCGCGTCTCCTGAAGCGGACTCCGCGGGTAATCAGCGTACGGGTGCCGGCGTCTTCCAGGGTGAACGTCCGACACGAAAGCGAGAGATCGCAGATGAGGTGGCACGGGACACCGCCGTGCTCGATGCGAAGCGGTCCACCGCCGAGCATCTGACCGGTCCGCTGCGCGATCACCGCATCGCGGCCAGGACTCGTAAGGGGCGGCGTGCTCTCGGCTGCTTCCGGCAGGCGGTGCTCGTCCTGCGCTGGTTCATCGACGGCACCCGTCTTTTCCAACTCGCCCGTGACAACGGCCTGTCGACCTCCACCGTCTGCCGCTATCTCCACAAGGGGCTGACCGTTCTGGCGGCCGGGGCGCCGGACCTCGCCACCGCATTGAAGCGCGTGAAGGCGGCCGGGCGAGGCTTGTCGGCGGGGGCGGTGGTAGGTCCTCTCGATCCAGGTCACGCTCGCGATCCACAGTTCCTGACGGGTATGCGCTGGGCCAGGTGCGTGGCGCCGGCGCCGCCACGCCATCGGCGCCGGCCTCGCCAGTGCTGACTCAGCTTGCCCGGGCTACCGGCAGCTGCTGGACTTCGTCCGCCAGCACATCCCCCGGCCGGCGCTGCCCCCTTGAGGTGCGCGTGATACCGAGGAGCTCTTTCTTCAGCATCCCGACGCGGAGATCATCACGAGCTTTCCCGGTCTTGCCGTGCTTACCGGCGCTCGGATACTCGCCGAGATCGGTGACGACCGCACCAGGTTCGGCACGGCCCGGGACCTGAAGGCCTATGCCGGAAGCGCCCCGGTGACCCGTGAATCCGGCAAGAGCCGCCGCGTGAGCCCCTGGCGACCGCGAAGAAGGCGCCAGCCAAAAAGACGGCAGCCAAGAAGGCCACGACGAAGAAGATGCTCGCCGTCGAAGCCAGTGGGCCGGCCGCCTCGGGAACCACGGTTCTGCCGGTGTCTTTGCCGGTGCGTTTCGGGACTCGGCCAGCCGTCGGGCGCTGCTACTTGCGCGTTCACCCGGGGCTGCGCATTGCCCCTGAAGCTCGGGGAAGATGACCGGATCGGCGTCCAGGCCTTCAGGCGGTTTGGTGTCAACGCTGACGGACACCGTAAGAACCCCGGCCTGAACGTCCGCCTCCGACGGAGGGCAGGTTGATGCCGGCCCGGCGTCCCTGCACGCTCAGCCCCCAGCGGCCTGCCAGGCGTCCAGATGGTCGTCGCCGACGCGCACGCCATCCAGCGCGAATCGCTCACCCCATTCGCGTGTGGGTCGGTGGAAGATCCGGTCCGGTGACCCACAACAGCGGCGGTGGCTGCCGCGTGACCGCGGAGTCGGCACTCCAGCGTTCGCGAGCGGTCGGGTGGGCCCAGGGCGCGGCATGTGGCGTCCGGGTAGTTCGAGCCCCTGCTCCTTCCTGCAGATGCCAGCGCGCGTGGATCCGTGCGACACCCCAGCGGCACGAGCACGTTATGAGCGCGACTAGTTGCCCAGAGTAGTGAATAGCTAGTAGTTGACTGATTAACAAACTGCGGTTTATGGTCGTTCTGTCGCCCCGATCGGGTGGCGGCTTCTGACTCCCCTACTTCATAGGAGACGCATCATGTCCGGTATCACCAGCAGGCGTTCGGTTCTGGCAGCCTCGGCCGCAGGTGCTGCAGCAGTGGTCGCGGGAACGGGCACCGCCAATGCCGCGACCGTGGACGCCACCCCGGCCGCTATGAACACGGCCGCTGCGAAGCAGCGTCCCCACTGGGACCCGATCAGCGCCAAGGACTCGGTCCTGGTGCTCATCGACCACCAGCCCTCCCTCATCGCCGGCGTGGGCAGCCACCCCTCGACGACCGTCATCAACAACGTGACGGGCCTCGCCAAGACGGCCAAGCTCTTCGGTGTTCCCACGATCCTGACCAGCGTCCTGTCCGACCGTGGCGGCAAGCTGCTTCCCCAGATCACCGGCGTCTTCCCCGGCCAGAAGGTGTACGACCGCACCGCGATCAACGCCTGGGAGGACGCCCACGTCCGTGAGGCCATCCGCAAGACCGGCGCCCGCAAGATAGTCATCGCCGCTCTGTGGACCGAGATCTGCCTGACCTTCCCCGCCCTGTCCGCGCTGGACGAGGGCTACGAGGTCTACGCCGTCACCGACGCCTCCGGCGGTATCAGTCCCGAGGGACACGACATGGCCGTCCGGCGCCTCGAGCAGGCGGGCGTCATCCCGATCACCTGGACCGCCGTGGGCGGCGAACTCCAGCGCGACTGGTCCCACAGCGCCACCGTGGCCGGTGTCAGCAAGATCAACCAGGAGCACGGCGGAGCCTTCGGCGCCATCATCGGGCTCGAGGACCAGCTCACCAGCCACTGACACTCCAAGCGGCTGACCTGGCTCGACCAAGACACGCCGATGAGCATACGGCGCCGTCAACGCGCCCCGCTCCCATGGTGATCGGCAGCAGCCATGATCAGCCGGCCGCAGTGATGCGGGAAATCGTCGCCGTCCCGTACACGCGTGTACGGGAGACAGCCCACCGGCTTCCGGCTCTCCTCGCCCAGGGGCTTCGAGCATGGACGTCCTGGCCGCCGGCTGTTCCCGGCTGCCAGGACGAGCCCGAAGCCTGGCCTTGCCCAGTCGAATCAGGGCGGCCTTCAGAGCGCCGTTCATTCAACGTTCAGTTGTCCGCCCGGGCGTTGCGGCAACCACACCACTCCACACGGGAGCCGTACATGTTCTTCGATATCGGCCCGCTCGAAGTCGTCACACTGATGGTACTTGCGGTCATTCTCGTCGGGCCCGACAAGCTGCCCTCAATGGTATCCGCCACCGTGAGGAATCTGCGCAAGTTCCAAGAGTTCTCGCAGAGCACTCAGGAGAGCATCCGCAGCGAACTCCCGGCCGAATTGCGTGACCTGACACCGAGAGACCTTTCTCCGAGGTCACTGGTCAGTCACCTTCTCACTGCCGAGGACCTGAATCCGTCCGACGAGGCACCGGCCGTGAGCTCGGACGCGGCCGGCGGTGCCGAGGCGGGCACTCAGAAGCTGTCGAAGAGCTCCGCCGGATCTGGTCAGAGCTCTACGACCCCCAGCCCCCACCGCTGACAACGGCGGAAGTAGCGATCCGGCGAGCGCTGACATCCGCCGCACCACATGTGGAGGCTGTGCCACGCAGTTCGTGCGCAAGCCGCAGCAGAACCGCCTCCATAGGCAGGCCGGGGGTCCACTGCTTGCAATCAGAACCGAAGGCGGCCATCCCTGATACGGCCGACAGCCCGGCCACCCTTGCAGGAGTGACTCACTCTTGTACCCGTTCCTTCAGAAAGGAAAACACTCATGTTCGGCAGGCTCGGAGCACCCGAAATCGTGCTCCTCCTCGTTGTCCTGGTGCTCCTCTTCGGCGCCAAACGGCTTCCTGACATGGCCCGTTCGTTCGGGCAGTCCCTGCGCATCCTCAAGAGCGAGACCAAGGCCATGCGCAAGGACGAAGCGGAGCAACCTCACAACGGCGTGCAGGTCTCCGCCCCCACACTTCCGCAGACGCCTGACAACCGTCAGACGTCCCCGGAGACGACCGAGGCGGACACCGTTCAACGGCGTTGACGCGCCACCACCACTACCGACGTGCCTGGTGCGGCAGTTGCCACACGTGAAGGCGTCAGGGACTGACCATGCTCACCCGAACACCGCACGCGTCGCAGATGACTCTCGGAGGGCATCTGCGCGAGCTGCGAAACCGCCTGCTCAAGGCCGTGGGAGCGATCCTGCTGGTCACGGTTGTCGCGGCCCTCTTCTACAAGCAACTGATCGGATTCCTGATCGATCCGTTGCCCGGCTGCACCCCCAGCCAGCTGGTCGGTACCACGGTAGCCGGGCACTGCGGTCTGATCTCTATCAACGGTCTGCTGTCACCCTTCACCCTCGCACTGAAGGTGTCGATCACCGCAGGGGTCGTTGTCGCGAGTCCGGTGTGGCTGTACCAGCTGTGGGCGTTCGTTGCCCCGGGGCTGTACCGCAGCGAGAAGAAGTACACGCTGGCCGTCCTGGGAGTGGGTGTCCCCTTGTTCCTTTCCGGCGCCGCGGTGACGTACTGGCTGCTGCCGACCACGGCACGTGTCCTGATCTCCTTCACCCCCGACACGGCGACCAACCTCCTGCCGGTCGACGACTTCCTCAATCTGGCGACCCGCATGGTGCTCGTCTTCGGCCTCTCCTTCGAACTTCCGCTGATCCTCGTCCTGCTCAACCTGGGCGGCATAGTCAGCGCACGCCGGATGACCGGCTGGTGGCGCGGGATGTTCATGGGTATCACCGTCTTCGCGGCGGTGGCCACCCCCAGTACGGACCCGCTCAGCATGCTGCTGCTCGCCGCGCCCATCGCGCTGCTGTACCTGGCCGCGTGCGCGGTCGCCTGGTTCAACGATCTGCGTCGGGGCCGTACCGGCGGAATGGAAAGCGAAGCGGAACCACAGGCAGCCCAGGGACCGACGGTGGACCCGACTCGCACACCGTGATGCTCAGACGGATTGCACCAACCTGAGCTTCGCGGCACGCCTTCCCATCCCTGAACAAGGCGTGCACCGCCCGACTCTCGGCACCTGCGGTTGTCTGTCAAGCCACGGTCGCCGCCGTCCCGACTCCCCGTGGAGCTCCACATGAAGCCTTTCCGTTCCTCACCGGCCCTGGTCGCCGCCCTCACCGCTGCTGGTCTGCTGTCCTCGCTGGTGCAGACACTGGTGATCCCTCTGATCCCGGACTTCCCCCGGCTGTTGGGCACTTCGCCCACGGGTGCCTCCTGGGTGGTGACCATCACCCTTCTCGTCGGCGCCGTCGTCACTCCGGTCAGCGGGCGCCTGGGCGATCTCTTCGGGAAACGACGCGCGATGCTGCTGACACTCGCCGTGGTGTTCACCGGCTCGGTGATCTCCGCGCTCACCAGTTCGCTGTGGCCGATGGTGATCGGCCGCGGACTTCAGGGTTGCGTGATCGGGGTGATCCCGCTCGCCCTGGGTCTGTTCCGGGACGAACTGCCACCCCCGCGCATCGGTGAGGCCATCGCCCTCCTGAGCGCGATACTCGGATTCGGGGCCGTGGCGGGGATCCCGCTGGCGGGCTTGGTGGCCGAGCACGCGGAATGGCACGTGCTGTTCTGGGCGTCGGGCGGGTTCACGTTGCTCTGCGCTCTGCTGGTCGCCCTGGTAGTCCCCGAGTCACAGCCTCCGGCCGCGCGACGCTTCGACGTCATCGGCACGGTCGGCCTGACCGTGGGGCTGATCGGATTGCTCCTGCCGGTCGTCAACGCCGGGGAATGGGGCTGGGGCAGCCCTCGTACACTCGGCCTCGGCGCGGCGGCCGTCCTGGTCCTGCTCGGCTGGGGCCGGCACCAGTTGCGCACGGACTATCCCCTGGTCGACCTGCGGATGACCGCGCAGCGGCCGGTACTGATGACCAACCTCGCCACGATCGGCATCGGATTCGCGGTCTACACCATGCTCTTTGTGTTCCCGCAGGTCCTGCAGGCGCCGACCGCCACCGGCTACGGATTCGGCCAGAGTCTGCTGCGCGCCGGGATGGCCGTCGTCCCGAACGGCCTGGCCGCACTCCTTCTGACCCGGGCCGCAGCACGCCTGGTCGCCCGGTACGGTGCGCGGTCGGCCATGATGGTCGGAGCGGCCGTCATGGCCGCCGGCTATGTCTTCATCGCACTGTGCATGACCTCGGTCAACGACTTCGTCATCGCTGCGACCATCATCGGAGCCGGAGCTGGCATCGCCATCGCGGCCACCTCCAGCCTCATCACCGACGCGGTCCCGGTGACGGAAACGGCCTCGGCCAACGGAGTGAACACCCTGATGCGCTCCGTGGGAGGTGCGGTCGCCAGTGCCGTCCTCGCTCTGATCCTGACACACACCACCGTCAAGGTCGGTGCGGCCACATTGCCCTCACGCGAGGGAGTCCGCACCGCGTTCACCGTCGCGGCCGCGGCCGCGGTCATCGGGCTGATGTTCACCGCATTCGTTCCGGGGAACAGGTCAATGCCCAGCAACAGCTCCGCAAACTCAACAGTCGACCAGGCAAAGAGAAAGTCGATTCGCCGTATATCCGCGGGACGTCACCGGCGTGATGCCCACATTTCCGTGCCGTCGTGATCAACAGCAACTTTGGGATCACGTCGACGGTGTGGCCGACAAGACGGAAGGGCGTGCCGACCGGCATGGCTCCGGCCTCACGGACGCCTTTCGGATCGCGGTCGATCCCGCCCGAATAAAAATAAAACGATGCAAAGTCCTACGGCCAAGGCGTAAGCCGTCATCTACATCATGAACGAATAACGCGCAGAAAGGTGCAACCGTGCAGTTCGGAATTTTCTCGGTCAGTGACGTAACGAGGAGCGAGGTCACCTCCGAAACCCCCAGTGAGGCGGAACGTATCGAGGCGATCGTAAAGATCGCGCAGCGAGCCGACGAAGTCGGGCTCGACGTCTTCGCGATAGGCGAGCACCATAACCCGCCCTTCTTCTCCTCCTCGCCGACGACGCTCCTCGCTCACATCGCGGCTATCACCAACAAAATTCTGCTCAGCACTTCGGTCACACTGATCACGACCAACGACCCAGTCAAGATCGCCGAGGACTACGCCATGCTGCAGCATCTGGCCAAGGGCCGGATGGACCTGATGCTCGGGCGGGGCAACACGGTGCCGGTCTATCCGTGGTTCGGGAAGGAAATCAGGGACGGTGTCGCGCTCGCGCTGGAGAACTACAATCTTCTCCACCGCCTGTGGCGCGAAGACGTGGTCGACTGGGAAGGTAAGTTCCGCACTCCGCTGCAGGGGTTCACGTCGACTCCGCGCCCCTTGGACGGCGTTCCGCCCTTCGTGTGGCACGGTGCCATCCGCACCCCCGAGATCGCCGAACAGGCAGCGTTCTACGGGAACGGATACTTCGCAAATAACATCCTCGCTCCGAACTTCCATTTCAAGCCGCTCGTCGACTTGTACCGTCAGCGGTTCGAGCACTACGGGCACGGCAAACGCGAGCAGGCCGTAGTCGGTCTGGGCGGTCACGTGTTCATCGCGCGCAGGTCTCAGGATGCATGGAATACCTTCCGGCCCTACTTCAACAGCTTCTCGCGCGGTCGTAACACGCTTGAGGAATTCGTTCGGGAGACCCCGCTGAGCGTGGGCAGTCCTCAGGAGATCATCGACAAGACGATGACCTTCCGGGAGGCGTTCGGCGACTACCAGCGCCAACTGTTCAACGTCGACTCCATGGGGCTTCCGCTGGAGATGGCCCTGGAACAGGTCGAGTTGCTGGCTACCGAGGTAGTGCCTGTGTTGCGCAAAGAGATAGCCGCGGGCAGGCCACCCGATGCGGCGGACGCCCCCACACATGCCGCGCTGGTGAAGGCCGAGTACGGGGACGCCGAACCGCGCCGGCCCCGCCCGAACCAGAACCGGGGCGACAACCTCACGGGCACGTCGCCCTATCAAGACACCAACCCGAAGCAGCGGGCCCGGTACCCCAAAGCAGGCTGAACTCGCGCAGCCGTCAGACCACTCCCCCGCACTGCGGACATGGCGGGCGGCATACCGGGGTCAGGAAGTGAACGATGCCACAACCCGGTTCCTCGACCCGGACGAACTTGCCCAGTTACGTGACCTGGCCGTCCCGCATGGCCACTGGTCCGACAGGTCCCAGGAAGGAAACGAAGTGACCGAATCCACCGCCACCGACCACACCCCGCCTGTGTTGCGGATCGCTGTCGTGAGCGCGGGGGTCAGCGACCCGTCCACCACGCGGCTGCTCGCCGACCGGCTCGCGCAGCGTGTATTGGACCGCCTGCACGCGGTTGAGGTGCCGGCGACTGCGGCTCTCGTCGACCTCGCTCCTCTCGCGGTCGACATCGCTCAAGCCGGGATATCCGGACTGTCGAGCACCTCGCTGCGGGCGGCCACGGACACACTGGCTCAGGCCGATGGACTCATCGCCGCGACCCCAGTCTACAAAGCAGGAGTGAGCGGGCTCTTCAAGTCCTTCATCGACATACTCGACAACGACCTGCTGATCGCCAAGCCAGTCATCGTGGCGGCCACCGCCGGGAGCCCGCGACACGCCTTGGTGGCCGACGAACACATGCGCCCCCTGTTCGCCTTCATGCGAGCGTTGACCACACCGACATCGCTGTCCGTCTCACCTGACGACTGGGCCTCACCTGAACTGGGCACCCGGCTTGATCGCGCCGCCACCGAAATGGTTCATCTGGTTCGCGCCAGGGTGGCAGACGCGATCGCCGACGATGCCTGGAAAGGCTATCAGCACCAGTTCGCCGGGGAGGCCACCCGCGCCAGCCGGTCGGCCACCGACATCGATTTCAGCTCCTCTCTCATGCAAGTCGCCGCCGGCGGATCCCTGGTCCCAAGGCCATCCCGCGACGAGTGACGGACTCCTGTCCCGGACGGCCGTCCGCGCTGACGAACACGCACACCGACCTACACCCCGGCCTGACCTCGCTGACCTGCAACGAGATCCAGCGCCTGCTCCCACCCACACCACTACGCAGGAACACGACCGAGCGCCAGTGACGTTCGCGGTCGGCGGCAGCATCAAGCACATTCCTATGGGGATTTTCGCGGCCACTCCGCGCACCGGAGGGCCCATACCCGGACATCGACGGCATCGATTTCGCGCGGATCGCGAGGCGTTCAGCCGGCCAATGTCTCTGCAGTGGACCCAATACCTCATTGGCGGCGGACAGCTATGCCCACGGTACTCAGACGCCGACCCGGGGCGGCGTGGGCGTTCCGTGGATCCGCTTGGCGCGAGAAGCGTAGAGACGGTGCCCGAACAGGGGTGGCGGCGCCTGCGCGAGCAGGCTCTTGATCAAGTCGGGGTCCGCCCCGTACATCGCCATGCCGAAGGTCAGCGGCAGCGTCTTCTTCGCGCTCTTTGCGAACCCGTGCTCGGCCAGCTGGTTCCACTCGTCGGCGGTCACGTACTTCTCGGCGAGCGGGAGGATCTCGCTCTCTTCCAGGCCGAGGTACTCAACCAGACCGGTCAGCAGACGCTCCAGGACATCGGCAAGCTGCTCGCCTTGACGCCCCGTGGCACGCCAGTCCGGCAGCAACCCCGTCACCTCGTCATAGTCCCGGTGTATGACGGGGCGTTGTTCCTCCCGGGATCAACTCCCTGCCCCCCCCCACGCGTCCGGCCCGACCCTCCGCGGCCCATGCCCGCATCACCATAAAACCGAGTCTGGCCCCACCACACACAGCGAGGCCAGAACCCGACATCCTCACCGGTCTTCTAGCGGTCGCGGCGCACCGAGGCGCCTGGCGGCCTCTACATCAGTTCGACCAGTGCAGTTCAGGAGCGCGCTCAGGGCCTTGGCCCAAGGCCGGGTGGTCATCGTGTTCGCGCTGATGCAAGCGAGTTGGCGGGAGTCGGCGCCGAAGCCGAACATGGGAATGGGATACGGGGCCCCGTTGAAGCAGGCAGTCCGCCGAGACCGTCTGCAACGTATGGAAACTCCGCCGACTGAGCCTTTGCACCTAGTCACCCGGTCCGCCGACCGTCTCTCACGGGTTCACGGCGACCGGGATCCGGTCAGCTCCCGGCCAATCGGGCGAGCCGATTCGAGTCCTGCCGTTCGAACTGGTCGACACGGTCCGGGAGGAGCCGCGGAGTGTGGACTCGGCCCATGATCTGACCAGGGCGCCGGACGGCAGTCCGAGCAGATAGGCGCGGGTGGTGGCACGACGTTCCATCCGCCCGAACAGCCCCTGCGGTCCGGGCCATGGCCTGGTCGAACCATGCCCGCCACCGACCGACCGAACGCCGCGAGGGCCCATTACCAAGGGGGTGAACGATCAGAACGCCGACCGACTGTCGACCGCTGGCTCGTCAGGCGTGGGGCAAGCTGCGTTCAAGGGTCTTGACCAGAAGCTCCAGCGCTTCGATGACCCGGTCCCGGTCGGAACCCAGGCCCGAGAGAACCTGGGCCTCCCGGTCCAGATGCCGAGGGAACAGCCGATCGATCACAGCTATGCCGTCCTGCGAAATAGTCACCAGGGCACTGCGCTGGTCCGCCGAGTTCGCTCGACGCTCGATCAGCCCCCGGCCCTCGAGCTTGGCCAGCATCTTGCTGACAGCGGCACGCGACACACCCAGCCACTGCGCCAGCCGTCGCGCAATGATTGGCTCCTCCAGGTACCGCAGGTGAACCAGGACGTCCATCTCCGAGGGAGTGAGTTCGGAGGTCTCGTACACCGATTCCAGAGCGATCGCCAACAGTGCTTGCGCCCGCTTGAGAGGGCTCACCACGTACATGGACGAGGTGTTCAGGTCTGGGCGGGCATTCACCCACTTCTGCCTGAGCTGCTCCGGTCCTGAGGGAGTCTGCGTATCCATATGCTTATGTTAACGCATTAACGAAATAGATGTGTTAACTCCCGATCGCTCTGCTTGGCTCCCAGCCGGTAATCTCGTCTTCGAGGCCATGCGGTGAGTTCGGTGGACAGGACCGCGTCGTCAGCTTCTGCTCGGCCCGGAGGGGCCGGGACTTGGCCTGCAGGTCGTGCTGCGCGGCGTCGAGATATCCGGGGCCCTTGTTCGAGAGCGGCCTTCCGAGCGCAGCATGTTCGCCGCCTCTGCCGCGAGGTACCGGCAGCTTCGCGCCGATCACGTCCACCTGGGCCATGTGGCTTTCAGGCACGGCCGACGGGGGCGCGGCCGATCAGCGGGCGCAGGAAGGCCGGCCGACCGCATCCGTACCGCCCGGCAGGGACGCGGGGGTTTAGGTGCTCGAGCTGATGCGGATCGGGGAGAGGCCGGGCGGGCCAGGATGACGGCGCGGCCGAGCGGGTCGGTATAGCGGACGGGGCGGCCGAGGCTGTGGGCGTAGGTCAGGGGGCACGGCCCCTACGAACAACAACTCGAGGCCGAAGAGATGGCCGCCGACCTGCGTGCCCAGACGCCCCACACCGGGCACTGGCCAGGATCGTCATGCCCAGCAGCGACCGGACCAACATCTACCCGCCCCTCCGACAGCTCGTGGCCGACGGCTTGGTCGACACCGACGACATCGGGCCCCACCGCCTCTCCGAGGGGGGCGAGGGCCTGGCGCCCGTCTTCGGGGCCTTGTCACCCCCTCGTGCAGGCCGCTCAGTACCCGGTCTGGGGGCGCCCGGATGCCGCACTCACTCCAACCAATGTGGGTCAGCAACCCATCGCGGCTGCCGACCCCCAACAGCAGCGTCAGTGCCGGTCTGAGCGGGCCAGAACTCACCGTCGACATGGCAGAACCGCGACCTGTTCTCCCACGCCGCGACGGCCCGCCCGAAGGCGGCGCTTCCGGCACGAGGCCCGCGCCGACCGACATCACCTCTGTCGGACCGCGCACGGCCGGCCCGCTGGGTGGGGCTGGCAGCGGCATGTGGCAGAGGATCTCGTCGAATCGGCCCAGGCCGCGCAGCTGGGCATCGGCGAGCTGCGGCAGCAAGTCCCTGAGCCGGCCCATCAGGCTGTTCCACTCTGACGGGCCGTCGATGTCGGCGGTGAGCAGGTCGTGCAGGAGCAGGCGCATCTGCCCGCCGGGCGAGGCGGTGCTGCGTTCGAGTCGGAGCAGAGCGGGCAGTGCATGCTCGAGGCTGCGTCTGGAAGCTCTACGCACGGCGTCCCAGGCCTGGACGGTTGCGGTGTGACGGTCGCCGGTCCGGGTCGCACCGGCGGGACAAGTGATCCCGTAGCCGGGACACCGTCCAGCCGATGCGTCAGGGCCTCACCGGCGAGCGGCAGCAGGTCCAGCGCGTCGTCGCGGTGCATGCGTCCCGGCAGACCGAGAAGCATCTCCAGTGCCTCCGCGGTCTGTTCATCGCTGCCCGGCACGGGGTGCGGGCACCGCAGTAGCCGAAACGGGGCTGTTTCCCGGCGCAGCCGTCTCTCTCTTCGTCCTGCCCGCGAGCTTGTCCGCCAGCTCAAGGCCCTCGGCCACGACGTCACCCTCGCACCAGCCGCCTGAACCTCACTGCCCCTCGTGTCAAAGAACGCTCCCGCACGCCCGGAACCAGGGGGATTTTCCGTTCAGGCCCTAGACCGCTTGAGAGGCTCGACATGACGCTGTCGTCGGCACCTTGCGCTGCTGCCCGGCGTTCGGGCAGGCATCGTCAGCCTGAGGCCGCCTCGACGCCGGCTCGTTCGCGCGCGGCAAGAATGTCCGGGACGTGCGTCTCGGCCCACTGTCGTACGGCACGCAGCGGAACCAGCAGGGAGCGGCCGAGCTCGGTCAGGGCGTATTCGACGTGCGGCGGGTTGCCGCCCAGGTCGGTACGGGCGAGCAGGCCGTCAGCCTCCATGGCGCGCAGCGTCTCGGTGAGGGCCTTGGGGGTGATCCCGCGGATGTGCGCTTTGAGCTCGGTGAACCGCATCGGTCCGTCCTCCAGTGCGTTGACGGCGAACACCGTCCAACGCGCCCCGATGCGGTGCAGCACGGTGCGACTCGGGCACGTCGCCGCCATGACGTTGTACGCCTTGCCCATGGGGGTCCTCTCGGTAGCGTTGAAGATACCGGTAGCAAATGTATACCGTCGCGGTCATGAACGAGAACCTGACAGGCAAGCGAATCCTGGTCGTCGGCGGGGCCCACGGTATCGGCGCTGAGATCGTCCGGCGCACCGGGCAGGCCGGCGCCGACGTCGTCGTCGCCACACGGTCTGGCCCCGAGGTCCAGATCGACGTCACCGACGAGACCACCATCGCGCGGGCCGCGGAGTCGCTCGGCGCCTTCGACCACGTGATCTCCACCGCGTCAGCTCATCATGACGTGCCGGTGCCCGACCTGGAACACGACAAGATCCAGGCCGCGTTCTCCGCCAAGGTCGTCGGCCCGCTGCTGCTGGCCAAGCACTTCGCCCCACGGATGCCTGCCGACGGATCGTTCCTGTTCTTCTCCGGCATTGTGGGCTGGCAGCCCAAGCCCGGCACCGTCGTCAAAGGTACTGCGAATGCTGCCCTGGCCGCGCTGGTCACCCACCTGGCCGTCGAGCTCGCGCCGCTGCGTGTCAACGCCATCGCGCCCGGTATCACCGACTCCGGCACCTGGGACCGGCTTCCGAACGAGCGTCGCCGTGCCTTGTACGACAGGGCCGCCGCGGCCTCCCTCGCAGGCAGGGTCGGAACGCTCGAGGACGTCACCGACACCGCCCTGTGGCTCCTGGGCGCGGGATGGGTGACGGGCGAGACCGTCCATGTCGACGGCGGCGCCCGGCACCGCTGATCCCAGCGCCACCAGTGCCATGGCAACCACCACCAAGATCCAGCCGCGCGCCCTCGTCCGTGCCTGCGGAGGCCCCCGCTACGCCGTCGCCCTGGCCGTGGACGCCCTCGGCACCGGCCTGCTGCGGCCCTTTCTGCTGCTCTACGGGATGACCGTGCTCAGGCTGTCCGCACCGACCACGGGCATCGGCATGACAGCCGGCGTCGTCGTGGGTCTTGTGTGCATGCCCGCGGTGGGCCGATGGCTGGACCGGGGCGCACGCAGCACGGTCGTGGCGGCGTCGATGCTGGTGCGGGTGCTGGGCGTGGCGCTGCTGCTGGCCACCCCGACGGGGAACGTCTGGCTGTTCGCGACGGCGGCACTCTTCCTCGGCATCGGCAACCAGGCATGGCCGGCCGCCCACGCAGCCCTCGTGGCCACGGTCGCCCACGGCCGCGAACGCGACGCCGCTCTCGCGGGAGGCCGCGCCCTGCGCAACGCCGGCCTGGGCGTGGGCGCGCTCCTGGCCACGGCATGCATGGCGGGCGGCACCACCGCATTGCAGGCGCTGGCGGCCGTCACCGGGCTCGCCTACCTCACCGCGGCGGCGTTGGCGTGGTCGGTCCACGTGCACGCTCATCCGGCCGCTGCCGCTGACCCGGCCAAGGACAGGGCCGACGGGCCCGCACCCCGGATAGGCGCGCTGCTGGCCGCCAACGTGATCTACGCCTTCTGCCTCAACATCACCGAAATCGCGCTCCCTCTGGTCCTGAAGACACAGCTGCACGCACCCCCGGTGTGGTCGGGAGCCATCTTCGTGACCAACACGGTGCTGGTGGTCACCCTGCAGGTCCCGGTCACCGTCCTGATGTCCCGCTTCCCCCGCCGGACCGTGCTGGCTCTCGCCGGCGTGGTGCTCACCGCGTCCTACCTCGGCTTCCTCGCGGCCACCTCACTGGGACACGGCTGGGGTGCCCCGGCCGTCGCCACGGTGTCCGTGGTCTGCACCCTCGGCGAGATCATCTACGCCGGCAGCGCCACCGCGCTCGTCACCGCCCTCACCCCCGCCCATGTCCTGGGACGCGCCCTCGCCCGCTTCCAGCTCTCCACGGGCTTCGGCCTCGCCGTCTCCCCAGCGGTCATCACCGCCCTCGCACCCCACGGCCCGGCCGCCCTCTGGGGCAGCTCGCCGCCGCGACGCTCCTATCCGCCTCCGCCGTCGCCCGCTGAGCATGCTCGGACCACGCGCGCACCGCGTCAGCCCGCAACTGTTCTCGTTCCTGCTCTGCAAAGGCCCTACGATCGTTAACGCAATCGCCGTCCGGCTGCAGGCAGCCAGCCCCGGCGACGGTGAACCCCCGAGATCGG
This sequence comes from Streptomyces sp. NBC_00353, assembly GCF_036108815.1. NCBI lineage: Bacteria > Bacillati > Actinomycetota > Actinomycetes > Kitasatosporales > Streptomycetaceae > Streptomyces > Streptomyces sp. NBC_00353. The sequence continues at coordinate 460,719 of NZ_CP107985.1, forward strand.
CTTACGGGTTCGGCCTTGGCGAGCTGGCCGACGCCGTGGAGTACACGGTACGGCCCGGCAAGGTCGGCCTCGTCCTCGTCCGCCCCTGATAGCCGCCGCTAGCTCCTCGAGACGGCGGCGTCCAGTTGCTGCAGGGTGCGCCTGCAGCAACTGACCACGTTCATGGCGCGCGTCGCGGCGTGTTTTCCTGGCCCTCCAGCCCCGTACCGTTACATCGGTAAAGGGGTGACGAAGCGGCGGGCAAGCAACGAACAGGATGCTGACCTGCACGGCAACCGGTCATCTCGTCAGTGGTCACTGTAGGGCAGGGCCTAGGGGCAACTGCAGGGCAAGCTGTAGGGGAAGAGCCAACCCACGAGCAGGGTCTGACGACTCACCAGCCACCCACCGGTCACCCCCAGCCCGCGCCCGGAACGCGAGCGGCCATTGTGGGTAGCGGGCAGTCCGCTCGATAGTGAGGGCAGAGACCGGAAGAGCTCCGGTGCTGCACTGGACACGGCTCACCACGTGCCATGAGCCAACCAGACACCAGCAGAAGAGTCGGCTGCGGGCAGCCAACCAGGTGACGAACACGCCGCCCGCTCGCGCGTCACCACCCGGGCACCCCACCCGGCAAGGAGAGTGAATCAGCAGCGTCCAGGCCGACCCTGAATGGCGCCAACTCCCTGAAGCTCCCGGAATGGCACCGCGAGACGGCCCTCCCGGAGCCAGGGCACCCACGACCGGCAGGCGGGCGACCTTCGCCAGCCGCACCGCCGACCGGCCGTGGTGAGTCCCCGAGAAACCCACCACGGCTCAGGTCTACAGCCGATGGCGAGTTCCACTGGTGCCAGGGAACTCGGGACGACGTCGGTGGGAGGCGCCCTCCACTCCCCCGATCCCGCCGGCCGACGACTCCGCGCCTGTCGATGAGGACGATCCCCGGGTGCGCTGCCAGGGCGGCGTCTTGCAGGACTTCGCGGGTGAGGGCTTCTGGGCCATCGAGGATAGAGAGTTGGGCGGCCATGCCGATCAGCAGGGCGAGGTGCTCCATGAGGCCGTCAGTGATCCGGTAGAGGCCCTCTTCGTGTTCCAGGAGGCTGCCGGGTTTGTGGTGTCGCAGCTGGAGCCGGCTGTCGAGGGTGGCCAGGGTGCTGACCCATTCGTCGGGGTGCTCTTTGCAGCGGGGCGGCAGCCCAGAGGGTGGGGATCGACCGCTGCCGGATGGGGGCGGTGGCCTCGGTAGGGCGGCGCAGAGTGGGGAAGCGTGCGGCGCGGGCTTCACGGAGGATGTCGCTGGAGCCGATGCCGCTCCAGAAGACGGTCAGCCCCAGTTCGTCGGCCTGGGATGCCTCGCGGCCTGCCATCAGTCCCCGGCCACACCATGCCTCGACACACCGTCAGATGTCCACCCAACCGACAACGTGACAACCCCCTCCGAGGCGATGCTCACCCTTGCCAGAGGAGCTCGTGCGCCATCGCGATCATGGCACGTGCCGCAGCACCGGGCGTGCGTTCGGACGGAGCGGCCAGGGAAAACTGCCATTCCAGGTCGGCGTCGTCGACGGTCAGCGTGGCGACGTCCTGTCCCTTGCCGAGGGCGACCCGTGGCAGCAGCGCCACGCCCAGGCCGTTTCGGACGTAGGCCACGCCGGTGGTGAGGTCGGTGATCTCGATGGCGACGCGATGGGGGACGGAGGCAGCGGCGAAGGCCCGGTCGGCAACGGTCCGGTTGCTGTAGCCCGCGGGGAAGTCGACGAAGTCGAGGTCGGCCAGTTCGGTGATCGACACGGTGTGGCGTTTCGCGAGCGGATGGGTGGCCGGCACGACGAGGTCGAGCACCGAGGTGGCGAGGGCGGTCAGCGTGATGCCTGTCGGGCGCGGTCCGGGCCCCGAAACGAAGGCGAGGTCGAGCCGCCGTTCGAGGAGGGCTTCGATCAGGCCATGGGAGCCGGAGGGGGCGGCGCTGGTCTGCAGGAACACGCCAGGATGACGCCGGTGGAATTCACCGAGGAACACGGGAAGGTCGATGAGCCCAACCGTGGTTATCGCGCCCAGCCGCAGTGTGCCGCGCAGTCCGCCGCGGACCTCGCCCACCGCGTCTGCGGCCTCCCGGGCAGCGTCGAGAGCGGCATGGGCGCGCGGTAGCAGGGCAGCACCGGCATCGGTAAGCAGCACGCGTTTGGGGGTGCGTTCCAACAGCGGCGTGCGGAGTTCTCGCTCGAGGTTCTTGATTGTGGTGGAGACCGCGGACTGGACCACGTGCAGCCGTGCGGCGGCACGAGTGAAGTTCGCTTCCTCGGCGACGGCGACGAAGTACTCGAGCTGGCGCAGTTCCACCCTCCGAGTATCCCTCAGCGAGCCCCCAAGGTATCTCTCAGCGAGATGGCGGCGATCTCTGACTCTCGTTGGACAGCGACCGCTGCGTCCAGCGATTCTGTTCATAGGAACTGCTCGAAGCAGGAGCTGGCTCATTCCAGGACTTCATCTACATCGGTAAGTACGGAAAGAACGTCGTCGTCAAGGACTACGTGGCGACGGTGGACGGTAGGCCAATTACCAACATCTCTGTCGTCTATAAGGACGAAAATGGGAAGAAACAACATCTTGTGATGAACCACCGTCCGCTGCTGATGCTCCAGCACTTCTCCCGGAAGCTGGGCGAGCACTTCGCTGGTACAGAGTACGCGAAGTACTGTGCCGACCCGTCGGATGCCGAGCGCTACTGAACGAATTCCCATTCATTTCTGCTGCGACATAGAGGAAACGTGTCGCGCAATCAGGAAATCGCGGATGCTTGCTGGCGGGCACATCGAACACTGGAGGACAATCGCAAGGTGACCGCCACGATCAACAGGCTGGTCGCCGAGGCGCTCGATATCTCCCCCGACGACATCTTCATCTCCCTGATTCCGGTGTCGAACGAGAACTTCTCGTTCGGACGAGGGGAGCTGCAATTGGCCGAAGACGCGCCGCACTGGTGAATGCTAAAGGACGTCCAGACGTCCCGAGCTCGGAAACACGACGATTCAATCTAGGAACGAGGAGACAACTGCCATGACCACACCGAACGAGCCCACTGACGGGTCAAAGAACCAGGCGCCGCACCTGGACTACTACCCCCACTGGCTCGACAATCTGGCCGACGACGTCATCCTCCAGGGCAACTTTGCCAACGGCGAAGTGCTCGGAAAGGAAAAAGTAGCGAAGCTGCTGGGCTTCGCGCGAAGCATCTACGCCTTCCAGGACTTCCGCTTCTACGGCAAGCGCGGCGAGCTCTTCCTGGAGGACTACCAATCCCGCATCCGTGGCAGCGAGATCTACCGCCCAGACGGAATCGAGATCTACAACTTCGTCGTCGTGTACTTCAACGAGGCGGGCGAGACCAGTCAACTCGTCATGAACCACCGGCCGCAGTCAGCCGCCCTGCTGTTCTCGTCCTTGCTGGCGAAGCACTTCGGTGACGAGTTCGGCTCGGACCTCTTCTACGATGGCGATGTCAGCCATCGGCTGCTCGATCACGACCTGTCCCGCGGTCAATGGCCGCCGTCGTCGCCCCGCTGACTTGCGGAATCCGTCAGCCGACCGAGCTCAGTAAGGTCGGGGACTGGCGCGGTGGCTGATGGTTCCCAGTCCCCGCCGCTTCAAACCGTGCATGCAGTTCTTCCGCACACGGCTTTCCGACATCGTTCACCGTCTGGCATGCACCGTCGCCCTGTGCAGTTTTTGGCAGCGGCCTCTTCGAAGACGGCCGGGACAAGGACGACGGGCAGGAAGCGGCCCAGCCGGTGCTGGCGCCGATGCGGCTGCGGCAGGACAAGGCCGCCAGGCGCCGGAGCCCCCGACCAGCACGTTCGAAGATGGCAAAGACTCATTCGAGTTGCTGACTGTTATACGCATTGCTACGGAAAGAACCCATCCCATGAGTGCTGAACTCCACGATCTGGCAATCGCCACCGCCGGTGGCCAAGGACTCTGGAACACCCTGCGCGGCCTGAAAGCCGACGTCTCCATCGGCGGCCCGGTCTGGGGGATGAAGGGCTGGCCGCCGGGCACGACGTTCAGACAGACCGTGACGGTCGATACGGCCAGAGAGCACATCGTGTTCAGCCCGTTCACCCGCCCCGACTGGCAGATGGTCTTCGACGCCGCCGCCGACAGCGTCACCGTGCAGACCCTCGACGGCGAACCGGTCGAGACACTCGCCCCCGCACGCGCCGGCTTCAAGGGAATGCTGCGCAACAGCACCTGGGACGCTCCGCACCTCGGCTACTTCCTGGGCTACGCGCTCTGGAACTACCTCACCACCCCGTTCCTCTTCACCTATCCGGGCGTGCAGACCCGCGAGATCGAACCGTGGCGTGAGGCCGGCCAGACCTGGCGACGCCTGCAGGTGCGCTTCCCACCCGAGATCGCCGCACACAGCCCCAACCAGGTGTTCTACTTCGACGCTTTCGGCAGGCAACGCCGCATGGACTACGTCGCCGAGGTCAACAACAGTTTCCTCGTCGGCCACTACACCGGCCGCTTCCAGAACTTCGATGGGCTGCTCGTGCCGACACGCCGACGAATGTTCCGCCGCAACCCCGACAACACCGTCAACCTCAACTTCCCCTCCATCACCGTCGACATCCACGATGTCGAACTCGTCCGCACCGACGACGAACAGGCACGGCCATGACCACGGACAGCATCCTCATCGACCACCCCGCCCGTCGGCTCGTCGTGACGCTCCCACGTCCCTACGACGCGGCGATCGAGCACTACGAGACCCTCGTCCCCGAGGCCGATCTCCACCGCTTCTACCAGATGGCCTCCTGGACGGCCACGTACGAGCTCGCCGAGATCAACGCCCCCCACGGGTTCATGCGCTACCACCGCAGCGACATCACCGCCCTCATGGCCGGCTCGACGTCCCTCTGGAAGGCCACCCAGTACTCGATGGGCAACCACACCATCACCGAACGCATGTTCCGCCACGACCCGTCGGCCATGCTGCACGCCTCACTGCAAACCGTGCTCTACGCGGACCCCGACGGCGACACCAAACTCGCCGTCGACCAGCCCAGCCTGCTGCTCGCCAGCTACGACAACCCGCAGATCGCCGAGGTCGGCCGCGAACTCGACGCCCTCCTAGCTCAGCTGATCACACTTCTCGGCGGCGACGTACCTCCCCAACTGAGCGACGCATCTCCCCGACTGTGAACCATCGCCACCTTCGAACGGGCTGGTCGCGGGTTCTGGTGTGCCCAAGCAGGGCGACGACCACTTCCGGCTGTTGCCGACCCAGGCGGACAGGGCGCACTACGCGGAGTACATCCGTGGCACGCACACCGGCAGCGGCGGTGGCCGGGTCGGCGAGACCTACCGCTTCTTCAGAAGCAGGCTGGTCAAGGCGGAGGATCCCGCCGATCCGTACGATCTCGCCCTCATCGAGCAGGCCATCGCCTCCCGGATGACCCTGGTGGCGGTCAGTGCGGAGAAGGACGACAACGTCCACCGGATCTTCGAGTCCCTGAACAACACCGGTCTGAAGCTCAGCCAGGCCGACCTGCTGCGCAAGTACCTGTTCATGAAGCTGCGGCAGCGCGGACAGGAGGTGTACGACACCTACTGGCTGCCGCTGCAGGAGGTGTTCAGCAACGAGGACCTCGAGCATCTGATGTGGCTGCAGCTGGTGCTCGACGGCGACGACCGGGTGCGCCGGCAGGATCTGTACACCGCGCAGCAGCAGCGCTTTGCGGAGCCTGCACAGGCTTCAGGAGTGGCAGGCCAGCGTGGCCCACCCCGTGGTCATGCTGATGCTGGACGAACGGTCCAAGGGCAACATCGACAGCGCCGAGGTGGCACGGGCCCTGTCCTACGTGGAGAGCTTCCTGGTCCGGCGCATACTGTGCTGGATTCCCACCAACAACCTCAACCGTATCTTCCAGGCCGTTCCCGGCCAGCTGCCGGTCGACCTCTCCCCTGCCGACGGCCTGCGGCAGCTGCTGTCCGCCGCCCGCCGGTTCTGGCCCACCGACGACGAGGTCCGCCTTCACGTGCGGACCGGCCGGTTCTACGAACGTGGCCGGGTCAACCAGCGTAGGTTCCTCCTGCAACGACTCGAGCAGAGCTACGAGCACCTCGAGCCGGTGGACTTCACCCAGTCCAAGCTCACCGTCGAGCACGTGATGCCGCAGTCCGCCGGATCGGAGTGGCTGGCGGCGCTGGCCCAGGACTGCGCCGACGGCGAGACGCCGGAAGAATTGCACAGCCGCCTGGTCCACACGCTGGGCAACCTCACCCTGACCGCCGTCAACTCCCAGTTGTCCAACAATCCCTTTGATCGCAAGAAGGACCTGCTGCACGCCAGCCATCTGGAGATGAACCGGCGGATCGCCGGCACCGACCGCTGGGGGGTCACCGAGATCTTCGCAAGGGCCGATGAACTCGCCGACCGGGTGATCGGCCTGTGGCCCGCCCCGGTGGAAGGCGTCTCCCGGGTGGAACGCGGCCGTGACTGGGGCCAGTTGCACCAGGCGCTCGCCGCCCTGCCGGATGGAACCTGGACCACCTACGGCGACCTCGCCGCGCTCATCGGCTCCAGCGCCGGACCGGTCGGCACGCACCTGCTGGGCACCCCTGGCCTGCTCAACGCCCACCGCGTGCTCACCTACGACGGACGGATAGTCGAGGGCTTCGAGTGGGCCGATGGACACGACCGCGGCGACGTACGGGCCCTGTTGGAGGGCGAAGGTGTGGAATTCACCGCCACCGGCGGCGCCCTTCCCTCCCAGCGGCTCGATGCGGAGGAACTGGCAGCGCTGCTCCGGCAGGAAGAGCCCGAACAGGAGATCACTCGCCCCAGCCTTTCACCCGCCGCCCGGGCCTCCTGGCAGGAGCGCTTGGAACGCTTCCAGGACCAGCTGGCAGCCGACAACCCAGAAGCACACGTTGCCGTCGTCCGTGAACTTTTGGACTTCTGGGAGGCTGTCGGCGGCTGGGTCGGCCTCGGTACCGGACACACCTACACCAGTGCCTTCCTCAACCTCGATCAGCCGGGCACCCAAACCACCGTCTAGCCTCTTTCGATCTTCCCCGGCACCGGGCGCGGCGGAGCCGTAGAATTCGTCTTCCAACACCTGGCCTCTCGGGAGCCGTTCACTGAGACCGGCCTGCGCGACGAACTCCGGCAGCGACTCAACCGGATCGAGGGCGTCACCATCCCCCACGGCAAACTCGCCCTGCGCCCCCGCTTTCTCCTGGCCGTGCTGGCAGGCGAAGAAGGCCGAGCAACGCTCTTCGAAACCCTCGCCTGGTTCCGCGACCACGCACTGCGCACGACCTGACCCGTAGCACCCCCGAGGGACCCGGCTACTGGGTGGACAGACCATGGCGCAAGATCGGCTGGTGGTGACATATCGCGCCACCACCAGCCCTTCGGGGCGAACTTGACGAGAGCCGCGCAGAGCGAGCCTCGCTATTGCCAGGGCCCATCAGCCGACGGGAGTCCGTGCGCAGCGCGCGGGACCCCGGCGCACAACTAACCGTGATCACGGTTCAAGGGGCCCTGCCCGATCGGACAGGGCCCCTCGTGGTGAGGTCTGAAACAGTTTCGCGTTACCGGCGGACCTTCCTCAAGGCAAGCTCGACAAGGCGCAGCGCAGCCTGCACCGCCTGGCCCCCAAAGCAATGCCTGGAACTGGCTACGCAGCCCGTGGTCGGCGGCGGTCTCGTCGTCCTCCCCCGCACGGTGCATGAGGCGTCGGTGTGTTGCCTCGGCGGACAAGCCGGCAAACGGCATGGAGAAGCCTTCGCCCGACTGCAGCCAGGCGGCAGTGTCCAGCACATCGCGGCGGAACTGCGGGACGTATGCCATGTTGTCGTCGCAGGTCAGCCACTTTCCAGCGGCCCAGAGATCCAAACGGCGCAGTTGGCCTTGTTCGCCGACCTCGGCGGCGAACCTGCGCTTGTCTCCCAAAATCACGTTCACGTCGGTGACCGTCGCAGGTACAGCCCATCACGCACAACCGCATACTCCGCTGGACCGGCGTCCGCCGACGGCCATCACCGACCACCACCTCACGCCCGTAGTGGCGGAGCTCTCTGTGGCGCCTGAGGGAGACGGGCCGGCGGATGTACTTCCACCACGGCACTTTGACCAGCTGAGCGGGTGGAACCCCGCCCGCGAGGGCGGAGGTCGCCCAGCAGCCCGTGGCTGGCGCTTCCGCGCTCGGATGCTGTCAGAACTCGGGCTCTGGCTCACAACCAAGAGATCACCAAGAGCATCATTCGACTGCATGTCGGCCGCGAACGCACCATTGAAAGACGTCCAACAACCCCAAATCAGCAAGCGGTTGGCGCACCACACCGCCTGCTGCTCGCCCTGCGGAGGGCGGGCGCGGTGCTTCCGTTGGCCGTGTATGTGGAGGTCCAGGCTCCGCGATGTGCGGCTGGCTGGGCAGGGTGCCGCGCGAGGTCGCCGTGGTGCTCAGTCGGGCAGGGCGGGGGCGCGGTGCTGGTGCGGACGTGGAGTGACCGTGTTCTGCTTACGGCTCTTGCTTCCAGTACCAGCCGCGTGAGGCCATGCACTCCTTCGTCCACTCGGCGATCAATCGCGCCCCTTCCCGCCCGCCCCGCAGGGCAAGCCAGTTCAAATGTCACCCGATCGTGCATCAGACCCCTCCACCTAGGGAGCACCTCGCGCCACCACCAGCCCCATGACACCCCGCCCGGACCACCGCACTACCGTCATTCGCTCCGCGGCTACTTCCTCGGGGCGGCCTACACCCGTCGAACCATCGTCCACCGAGTGGAATGCCTGCGCGACGGGCACAGCTAACGCGCCGGGTTCGTGAGCCGGGATATCGACGTTGCGTCAGACCCTCCACTCCGGGACCGCACAGCGGAACACCGGGGCCCCGAAGCGAAATAGCGGTCCGGTGGAAGAATTCCGCGCCCTGAAAGTCGTCAAGGGCAGTGCGGCCAGGGTCCACAACTTCGGGAGTTTTCTTCGCAGATGACCTGACTGGCCCGGCCGACAGATCGGCATCGATGCGCTTGTCGCCGACGAGCGGCGCCCGGAACGGCCGAACCAGATGACAGGGCGGACGACGCCGCTTGCCGGCTGTTCCGCGGCCGACTTGTGAGCGCGGGCGATGCGGAAGCAAGAGCGCCGCGGGCGACGGCAGCCGGCTTCGCCACGACGTCCCCGGAGCCGGAAAACCAGATCCTGAAGGTGATGAAATATGTCACAGACGCAACGTTTAACGTTCAACTTGTTTCGGAGTAGCGTCGCTCCTGCCCCACCACCCCGGGGCGCCGCCAGGGCCCCACCCACAGGGCTCCGGCACCGAGCAAGGAGAAAGATCATGAATCACACCTTCGGGCGCCGCGCCGCTACCGCGGCCGTCGCTTTCGCCGCCATAGCCGGCACCCTGCTGGCAGCAGGCGGCGCTGCCTCGGCAGCCCCCAATCCTGCGGCCGGCCATGCCGCGGTCGCCTCCCACACCCAGGGCGCATCGACGTACGGCGATCACCGTGGCGACCGGAACGACCACCGCGACAGCTGGGGCGGCCGAGACGGAGACGGCCACCGCTGGAGCGACCGGGACGACCGCCGCGGCGACTGGCGCTGGGACGGCCACCGCCGCTGGGAGCGGCAGGGCCGGTACTGGTACAGCAACGACCACGGTCACCGTTACCGCTTCGACAACCACCGCTTCTACCAGTGGCAGCGCGGCATATGGGTTGTCGTGATCGGCAACGCGCACGACTTCGACTACGGCATCTTCCGCTGACCGCACGGACGATGGCGCGCGCCAGGTCCGGGCACCGCCCTACCGCCCGGACCCGGCGCCCCCCGGCCCCAACACACTCCGAACCATGACCAGTTGCGTAGATCACATGCTCGACATGGAGCTCGCGTCCCCTCTGGGTGAGCGGATCCTCGTGCCGACCCACCTGCTCTACAGGTCACTGGACCCGCTCGCCGTTCAGCTCCTCTTCCAGGACGGGCTCCAGGGCCTGGTCCCGTGGGTCTTCGCGCGCGACCTTCTCGCCGCAGGGACCCGGACCCTCAGCGGGGACGGCGACGTGCAGGTCTGGCCCGACGGGTTCGGCCCCGAGGCGCTCCTGCACCTCCTGCTGTCCTCCCCCCACGGATCCGCCCACCTCACGGCCCCGCTCCCGGCGATCGAGCGGTGGCTGCACTGCACGTACCAGCTCGTGCCCGCCGCCAGGGAAACCGAGGCACTGGACCTCGAAACCCACCTCGCCCAGTTCCTGGATGGAGCAACCTGAACCATTCCGGGATCCCTGGATGCTCCTCCTTCGGCACACACCCGAGCCCCTTGCCCTCCCGACGCCGACGGTGACAGGCCGACGCGACAGCAGCGAAGACGGTGCACCGGGCACTGCGGGCGACCGTGGCCGACGTCACCAGGTCAAAATGGACAAACGATGCCATCATCAATGTCGTGCAAGATTCAACCATTCACTTGGAACGCGCGCCCTTGACGATGCCGGGGCCGATACCCCGCCTCGTCGGCCGGCTCCGCACCAAGCGGGCGGACCATGTGGTGCACGGCGCCAAAACCCTCATCGCGGCACTGCTCACCTGGGGCATCGTGGCCCCTTGGTCCACCGGGGGCCGGCCCTACATGGCCGTCGCCACGGCTCTGCTCATGGTCAACGCGTCCACGGTCTACCAGTCCGTGACCAAAGCGGCACAAAATGTAGTGGCCAGGGTCGCCGGGCTGGTCCTCGCCCTCGCGGCAGCCCAACTGCTGGGACCGACCGCGGGCGCCGTCGCGGTCATCGCGGTCATCGCGGTCCTGGCAGGACCCCGCCGCACCGCTGAGGACCGACTCCAGATCGCCTCCACCGCAGTCATCGCACTGGCCGCCACCACAGCCGGTCCCATGGGCAGTCTCATATCCCCCGCACTCCAGACACTCACCGGCGCGGCCGTGGGCATCGCGGTGAACGCCCTCGTCCTGCCACCGCTCTACCTGAACGAGTCCGATTCCGCCGTACGCGACCTCGCCCGCTCCATGGGCACACTGCTGCACGACATGGGCACCGGCCTCTCCCGGCGACACCTCACCTCGAAGGCCCACACCTGGCTGCACCAGGCGCGCAGCTTGGACGACCGCCTCATCCGTGCCGAGGAACAGGTGAGGCAGGCCAACGAGAGCCTGCGGTGGAACACACGCTGTGTCGCGCACACGCGGCGCAAGGAGACGTCGGCCTTCAACGACGACGACACGTTCAGGGCCTTGCGCGGCGTGTCGCTCCAGGTACGCGGAATCGCACGGACCCTCGCCGACAACGCGCACGACAACCACGCCGATCACCACCTGGGGCACCAGTTCCTCGACCAGTACGCCGAAACCCTCCAGCTGGCAGGAGCAGCCGTTCAGACATTCGCCGAACCCACCCCGGCAGCCAGTTCACCGGACACGTCCCCTCGCGTACGCCTGCGCGGAACGATCGACGGCACACTGGCCTGGCACGACACCATGACCGACATGATCGCCCGGGGCACCCTCACCAAACCGGGCGCCTGGCACGTCTACGGCTCACTCATGACCGACGCGGAAAGACTGCTGGCCGACCTCGACCGCACAGACACGCGCTGACTGAGGTTTCACCGGTCCGCGCGGCCTTGGCCACGCCGGACTTCCAGATCAGGGCCGCAGAAGCACCTGTCGTCGGAGTAGGTCAGCCACCCCGTATCCCGCCCCACCGGCGCCCTCACGCCGACCCCTTGACCGCGGAGGGGCCCCAGGAGTCATGGACCGGGGGCTACCGGCACGCCCTGAGGCCAAGGGCTCACCGGGTCGCACTGTGACTTGCCCGGCCGGGCGGGTGGGGCCGTGAACGACACCCGGCCGCAGCCCGTCATGCAGACCTGCACCCTCCACCGCAGCCGCAGGGAAATAAGGCATCACCTCCGGTCGCGGCCGTCGTCGATCCAGCATGGCGCCCCGGAGGAATGTGCGGTCAACCGGCCCCGCGCTTGACGGCGTTGTGCTGCCGCCCTCGCAACGAGCGGCAGCATCGGCCGGCGCCGGCGACCGGGGAGCGACTGCTGGGGCACGGCGACGCGCAAACCGCTGCTCATGCCGCCGCGGTTGAGCGGGGCGGGGGCCGCAAGCCCGCCGAGGAACCGATCCGCCGGAGCCGCGCGTCCCGACGGTCAGCCGGCGAAGGGGTTAAGGCTTCAGCCTCAGGCCCGGCCAGGACCCTGGAAGGCCAGCAGCACCCGGACCGCAACACCCAGCTCCGCTCCATCGACGAGCAGGTCACACAGCGCCGAGCCGACCGCGAGCCGGCCGTCAGCAGCGACGCACAGAAGAAGGAGCCGCTCCGCCAACTGCCCGGCCCCGAGCGGCAGGCAACCGATGGAGCTACCGGAAACATTTCGACGCAACGACTCTCCGGGACATGGCGCACCTCACCCTCCAAGTAGTTCACCGTTCAACCACTTCGGAGTACTGTCGTCAGTGCCTCATCAAAGGCAAGCCCTCGCGGCCTGTTGTGCAGGTCACGCGGTAAGCAAGGAGGAAAGATCATGGCTTTCAGGATTGCGCGACGCGCTGCTCTCGCGGCCGCCTCTGTGACCATCGCAGCAACCGGACTCCTCACAACGGGTGGCCCCGCCTCAGCAGCGACCCACCCCACCGACGGCCGGACAGCCATCGTTTCCCACCACGTGCAGCTCCTCGACACCCATGACGACAGCCGCAGCCGGGACGCAGGACGGGCCGGCAACGACAACGACGCCCGGCGACGCTGGGTCAACGACCAAATCGAATGGACCCTGCACCACAACCCACCCACAGGACGAACGACGACGACGCCCGTTGAGCTGGGTCAGTGACCAGATCGAGCGAATCCGGGACCACGATGGACCTCATCACTGGGTCCGGGACGAGTACAAGGGGCGTTCATACCGCCGAGCCCCCTTCATCCGTGCAGTTCCCATTGCTTCACGCACCCGCAGAGACTCCCTCGGCCGTTCACGCCGGCCACGGGGCCGCCACCGCCCTCCGGCCCGCCGGCACCCGCATCCCGCGGCACGCGTCGCTGGCCCCGAGCCCGCCACACGGGGCCCACAACACCGACTGACCCCACCAGGCCCACGTGCCGCTCCTGCACATCTCTGGCCCCGGTCCGCCGTGAGGGACGGGATGCACAAGGCTCCCGGAGCCTGTACTCCGGGAGCCTTGTGATGCTCAGTCGCTGGTCAGGCGACCGTGATGTTCTCCGCCTGCGGGCCCTTCTGGCCCTGGGTGATGTCGAAGGTCACGGCCTGGCCTTCCTGGAGCTCACGGAAGCCGTTCGCATTGATGTTGGAGTAGTGCGCGAAGACGTCCGGCCCACCGCCGTCCTGGGCGATGAAGCCGAAACCCTTTTCCGAGTTGAACCACTTGACGGTTCCGCTGGCCATGCTCGTGCCTTCCAGTCGATATCGGATCCGCACCGCGCGAACCCGGAGGTGATCGCCCTGGTCTCGCACTGCACAGCAAAACGCCCACGCCAGGGCGCGGGCAGGAACTGCGAACCACGACATCTGGCAGCAACGCTACACGGCGAAACCGGCCCGCACCAGAGAGCAACGACCATGATCCGGGCCCGGGTCGCCCGAGCCGGATTGCTACGGTCGGCGCGCCCAGTGGGCACATCCGCCCACGCGGCGTCCGGGCCATGTCAATCGTCGTCGGTCGCGCCCCAAAACCACGCCACCAGCCGGCCATTTGCCGCCATTCCCCAGTGCGGGTCTGCGCAAGGCATCGTGTTCCTTGTCCAGCAGGCAGCTTCCGCCGTACCAATCATTGATGCCCGGACAGACCGGCTGAGAACGTCGGGGTCGCCCTCCTGAAGGTCATCGTCTCAGCGGTCCGCGAGCAACCGTCAGAGGGCGCGCAGCAGGGCGCCGAGGCACGGCCGCCGGCCACATCCTCAACAGCCTCGCCGGCTAACGCCGACGCATCAACGGCCCAGATCACCAGGGCTGGCGCCCCGACCTCGTTCTACGACGAGATCGGGGGCGTCCGTGGCGCGGGTCAGATGGTGAGAGTGGGCCAGGGGACGTCGGTTTCGACGGCGGCGGTGTAATCGACGCCGGGGACAGAGAAGCCGTAGAGGCGGCGGACTTCGTCGCTGAACCAGTCGAGGTCGGCGAGTTCGGTGATGGTGTCGCTGGTGGCGGTGCTCCAGCGTTCGGCGACGGCGTTCTGCACGACGGGGTCGAGTTCCCATGTGTCGAGGCGGACCCGGCCCTCGTCGTCGAGGTCTAGGGGGCGAGCGCCGGTCAGCTGGTCCCACAGCTCCGCCAGTTGACCGATCGGGGCCACCATGGCATCGCCGAGGACGCCACGCAGCAGCCCGACGTACAGGGCGATACCGGGGATGGCGGTGGAGGACTGGGTGACGGCAGCGGCGTTGACCGAGGTCACGGCCCGGCCGCCCACGGTCTTGGCGAGGCGCTCGTCCAACGTGCGTGCGGTGGCTTCCAGATGGGATTTTGCGGCGCCGATGGTGCCCTGCCGGTAGATCGCCGCGGTGAGCGGCGAGCCGATGTAGGACAGGGCGGCGGTGGCGAAGCCGTCGGCGAGCAGGGACCGGTCGGCCAGGAACGTGATCCACCGTTCCCAGTCGGTGCCGCCCATCACCGCCATGGTCTGCTCGATGTCGTCGTCCTCGGCCGGCGCGGTGGTGACCTCCTTCACCTCCGGGGCACCGTGCTCGTCGAAGACGAGGGTCTTGGTGGTGTATGGCGAGCCGATCGGCTTGAGCACCGAGGCATACACGTTGCCGGTGTCCGGGTCGGTGCGACGAGGCGCGGCCACCGAGTAGATCAGGAAGTCGAGTCGTCCCCCGAACCGCTCGGCGAGGAGGTCGGCAACCTGCTCCTTCACCGTGTCGCTGAACGCATCGCCATTGAGGAAGACCATGTCCCGCCCGTGCTGTTGGGCGAGGCGGGCGGTGGCGGCGGTGCGATACCAGCCGGCCGTGCCGGTGCGCCGGGCGGGCGCCTTCTCGAAGCACACGCCGATGCCACGGATACCGACACGGGCCAGGCCCGCGATCGTAGCGGCCAGGCCATACCCGGCGGACGAGCCGATGACCAGAGCCACCGGCCCTTCGCCCCCGGCGGTGACCGGGGCGGGGACGGCCTGCCACATCTCGTCCACCAGCTGTCGGCAGCCGCCAGGATGGGAGTCGAGGAACAGGAAGCCCCGGCTCTTGGGCGCAATGACGCGTTCGCTCACGGTGTGGTGTCCCAGGTGTCGTCACGGACAAGGACGCGGCGGCCGCCTCGGCCACCCCGTCCTGCAAGTCTGCGGCCGTGCGGATGAACACGGTGATCTTGACCGGCACAACGATGTCCAGCCGGGCTTGGAGGGTTCCCACTAGCTCTGGAGGGGGCAGGTGGCGGACCCAAGTCCCTTCCCTCAGGCTAGAGCGTGTATTGAAGGTGCTGCCATGCGCCTGAGCTGTGTGCGCGAAGGCTGAGCGCAACTCGGTAGCGTCTGGAGTGGAAGTGAGGAAGGCTCGCGCGCATGGTTTCGGTATTGCAGAACGTGGCGATTGACTGTGCGGATGCCTACGAGCTGGCCCGGTTCTGGAGCAGAGTGACTGACCGTCCACTACACCCGGAGGACAAACCGGGTGACCGGGAGACTCAGGTGCTGCTGGCGGAGGGCCCAGTGCTGTACTTCAACCAGGTGCCCGAGTCTAAGAAGATCAAGAACCGGATCCATCTGTGTTTGCGCCCTGAGACATCGCGTGAGCAGGAGGTGGAACGGCTGCTCGGCCTCGGTGCCACCTTTGTCACCGATCATCGGAACCCCGATGGCTCTGGCTGGGCAGTCCTTGCTGACCCCGAAGGCAACGAATTCTGCGTTCTTCGCAGCGAGTCCGACCGAGCCGCGATGGGTTCCTGACGCCCACGCGCCATCCTGGCCAGTTTCGTATGACCGCTGGTCACAGCCACTCGTTCATGGCCGCTACGAGGACGGTCGCCTCGTAGCGGACCGCGAGCTTGATGCCCCTATGGATGTCAAGCAGCGGCTCTGACAGATCCTGCCTGGTCAGCCGGAGGCTTCGATGGGACGAGAAGTCGGTAGATCTCTCGTGCGACGTAGCGTTTGAGGCAGCGGATGATCTCGCGGCGCGTCTTCCCCTCGGCCAGACGTCGTTGCAGGTAATCGCGGGTGCGGTCGTCCCAGCGCAAACGGCTCAGGACGATCCGGTAGAGGGCGGCGTTCGCCTGGCGATCGCCGCCTCGGTTCAGTCTGCGGCGCTGTGTCTTCCCAGAGGAAGCCTCGACCGGGCTGGTGCCGCATAGAGCTGCGAAGGATGCCTCGCTGACGAGCCGCTCAGGGTTGTCGCCGGCCGCGACGAGAAGGGCAGCGGCGCTGTCCGGCCCGACGCCACGAACTTCCAGCAGGCCGGGCGTGCTGGCCTCGACGGCCTCGGCTATCCGCTTTTGGAGATCGTCGATCTCCTCGGTCAGGTGCCGGATGCGGCGGGCCAGCAGCCTCAAGGTGTGACGAGCGGCCCCGGCCGGCCCGCTCGTGGGCTGGGTGTCGAGGTTGGCGCACCGCTTGAACAGGTGCGGGTTGCTCAGCCCGGCCGGCGACTCGCGGAGGGCGGAGTCAGCTGAGACCAGCACGCTCTTGAGCTGGTTGATCGCCTGAGTCCTGGACTTGATGGCGGACCCCTTCGCCAGCTTAAACAGCCGGAGCATCTCGACTGGACCATCGCCGGTCTTCGCCGCAGCGGTGGCTCGTCCAGTCAGCACGGCGCGGGCGGCGGCTTCGGCGTCGATGGCGTCGGTTTTGCCGTGACGGCGTCGGGCGGCCTTGTCAGGCTGGTTGACCTCGGTCACCTCGATGCCTTCGGCGCGCAGGTGACGGGTCAGGGCGGCTCCGTATGAGCCGGTGCACTCGACCCCGGCCCGCCGCAGCACGCCGAACGACCGTGCCCAGTCGAGGAGTTGCCGATAGCCATCGGCGGTCGCGGGGAAGCTGCGACCGTCCAGTGCGGCGCCGAGCACGGTGATCACGGCCGCGGCGTGGACATCCTTGTGAGTGTCCACGCCGAGCAGGACGTCCTCGGCGTCCGCTGGAATGTGACATGGGGCGGTGGACTGCGTGATGCTGGTCAAGGTCGCCTGTCTCCTGATCGCCTCGGGAACCGGTGGCCGTCGCCGGGCCGGGGCGGTCAAGACTGTGACGGTGCCTGTCGCGAAGGCCCCTATCGGGACACATCCCCTGCCCGGCGGCAGCGAATACCGCCCCGAGCAGTGGCCGACAGATCAAACTCAAGGCACCAAGGCCAGTCGTATCGCGAGTCAGGCCACCGCCAGGAGCGGCACCTGAACATCCTCACAGTCATATCGCGTGGCGACGGCGCGGTGTCTCTTGAGGCGGTTGATCCCGCACTCGACCGCATGGCGCTCGCGGTAGAGCGACCTCTGAGCACCGGAAAGCATTGACAGCCCGGATCAGCGGGCGGTCACACGGCGACGCCGGCGTCCTCGTGCGGTCCCGACGGGGCGGCTTCGGGGGCACGGCCGGCCGGCGGCACCGTGGGGCGGGCGTCCGGCTCACCGGCGGGCCCGTCGGCCGCCGCGCGGCGACGCGCCACGAAGGCAATCGCGATGAGGGCGAGTGCGACGGTCCCGGAGAGCGCGGGCCAGTACACGTAACGGTAGTTGGACTCGGGCGCGGTGGGCAGGTAGGCGAGGATGTACAGGAGGGAACTGGCCCCGAGGAGCCGGAGTTCCCGGGTGTAAGGGCCGGTCCACCGGCGACGCAGCACGAGCACCAGCGAGACGGCGAGCCAGAACCAGCCCTGGAAAAGCATCGGCAGGTCGCGGGCGAAACCGGTCACGTAGTTCTGCAGAGCGGACCTCAGTGTGTCGTTCAGCGGCTTCTTCTGCACCTCGGGGTGGAGTCGGGCGCCGGCATTGACATTGGTGCCGTTCCGGAAGACCTGGTTGCTCTGGAAGAGCAGCTTGGTGAAGACCCGGACCCGGTACTCGGCGTAGCCCTTCCAGTGCCGTGGCATCTGCTGCGTCCACATCCGGACGACAACGTCGGCGCGCTGATTCAGATACGTCACGTCGAATGGCCGGCGGTGCGGGTAGCACTGCAGGTACGCATCGGAGGTGATGTGCTGCTTCTGGCAGTTGATGGCGGTGGTGACCAGGCGGTCACGCAAGTCCGCGCTCGCGCCGGCCTGTTCGGCGGCGGTGCGCACCTGGGCCGGGGTGAGCACGTGGACGAGATCGTCCACCGGGATCACCGCGTACACGCGGGTGGCCAACGGGGCAGTAGCCGCGGAAACACCGGCGCTACCGGCGATCACGACCGCGACGAAGACACCGGTAGCGGCCAGCCAGCGGCGTCGGCCCGGGGCGGGCCACGCCGCGAGGACCAGCAGGGCGAAGACCGGGATCACGGCGGGGACACCGTTCTTCCGTACGAGGGCGGCGTACGCGAGGAACAGCACACCCAGCACCAGCAGGGCCCAGCGGGTCTTGGCCCGGTCCTGTGGCAGCTCACGCACGGTGAGCGCGATCGCGAAGACTGCGAGGAGCGCGTACGCCAGGTGCACGTCCTTCCACACCACTCCCGTGAAGTTCATGATGTGCGGCGCAAAGCCGACGGCCAGCACCGCGAGGGAGAGCCCGCGGCTGCCGGTCTTCTTCCACACGAGTTGGGCGAGGACCCACAGCGTCCCCCACAGCACGGCGGCCTGCAGGGCGGCCATGGCCGAGAAGTCCCCCGTGATCTGGATGATGATCCGCCACACAAGCGCCATCACCGGCGGATGCCAGTCGTTCACCGGCTCATCCCCCAGCGCCTGCCACAGCTGGGTGTTGCTGTCCGCGCTGAGGTATCCGGGGTGAAAGACCGTGGCGACGGCGTAGCCGCAGGCCGCCGCGATGGCCGCCAGACACCACGGCCACAGCGTGCCGGCCCTCCAGGCTCTGCGCAGTGCGGTGGTCCACCGGTCGACGGTTCCGGACATGTGGGCGGGGTCCTCCCAGCCGATGATGACGGGTCGCGTTGTCGCTCAACTGCGAGCTGAGAGGAAACAGTTCGCGCGCAGCATGGCGGAAATCTACGCGTATTGGACTCCAAAGGACAAACCGGCACGACCATTCACCTGCCCGGCGAGCTCGTCGTGCGGCATCACAAGATCGCCGACAGAGGTGGGAATCGTGATGGCTCGCACTCGACTCGGGCGACCCCCACCTGCTCGCCACCCAGCTCACCCGGACCCACCGCGGACCCACCGGCGCCGCTCATGTCCGCGACAGTCGGCATCCTGCGCTCCACCCGGAGCCGGCCCGCGCCAGCAAAAAGAAATTCTCCGTGGACTCTGGACCGAAAGGAGCCCGTCCGATCATCTTCTAGACATGCCTGGACAGGCACACAAGCATCATCGCATCGCCCGCGTCCTCGCCGACGAGATCCGCGCCGGGGTCCATACAGACGGCAGCAGGCTGCCCGGGGAGCACGCGCTCACCCAGCGGTTCGACGTCAGCCGCACCACCCTGCGGCAGGCGCTCCAGGTCCTCGGTGAAGAGGGGCTGATTTCCACCCATGCCGGGATCGGCTCCTTCGTCACCTTCGACGGGACACCGCTGGACAACCGCCTCGGCTGGACCCGGGCGCTGGCCGAGCAGGGCACCGAACTGACGACCGAGACCCTCCGCTTCGAGGAGGTGACCGACCAGGAGCTGGCTGCCGAGCTGGGGCTCGCGTCGAGCAGGTTCATCGCCCTGGACCGGGTCAGACGGCTCGCCAACGGGCAGGGCGTATCGCTCGAACACAGCAGGGTCCCCGCCACTGGGGACCTCTCCGGGCTACCGGAGCGCGGACTTGACGGCGGCTCGCTCAGCCGGGCTCTGATCGCCGCGGGCCGTATCACCGACTCCGGCGAGGGCCTGGTGTCGGTCCGCGGGCTCGACGCGGCGGAAGCCGCAGTACTGCACCGCTCCCCGGGCGAGTCCTTCCTACGACTCACCCAGGTCTACCGGGCCGCCGACCGCTCGGTCACCGAGCAGGTCACCAGCCTGCTCGCCCCCGCCAGATTCGAACTGCACGTGCGCTCGGGCCGAGGAGGCCGACTGTGACCGACCGACTCGACCGCGCCCTCGGCGCGTACTACGGACTCGCCCTCGGCGACGCTCTCGGCATGCCTACGCAAGTGATGTCCCGTCAGGACGTCGTACGGGTCTACGGCAACCTCACCGGCTTCGAGCCCGCCCTTCCCGACAACCCGGTCAGTGCGGGCATGCCCGCCGGGTCGGTCACCGACGACACGGATCAGGCCGTGATCGTCGGCCGGCTGATCGACGAGGGCCGCGGCCGGATCGACCCACTGCGCCTCGCACATGAGCTGCTCAACTGGGAGAAGGAGATGAGGGCCAAGGGTTCCTTCGATCTCCTCGGCCCGTCCACCAAGGCCGCTCTGGACGCAGTGGCCCGTGGCGTACCGCCGGAGTAGGCGGGGAGGTACGGCACGACCAACGGCGCCGCGATGCGCGTCACCCCGGTCGGGATCGCCTTCGCCGTTGAGCCGCTGGAGTCCTTCCTCGATCACGTCGTGGAGTCCTGCCAGGTCACCCATGACACAACCATCGGGATCGCGGGCGCTGCGGCCGTCGCCGCCGCTGTCAGTACAGGCGTCGGTGGAGGCACACTTGGGGAGGCCGTCGCCACCGCGGTGGTCGCTGCCCGGGCGGTCGCGCAGCGCGGGCACTGGATCGCCGGGGCCGATATCGCGTCCCGTATCGAGTGGGCCTGGGAGCTGGTACGGGGTCTCCCGGAGGCCGAGGCTCTGGACCGGATCTGCGCGCTCATCGGCACCAGCGTGGCCAGCCAGGAGTCGGTACCCGCCGCCTTCGCGGTACTCGCCGTGGCCGACGGCGATCCATGGCGAGCCGCACTGCTCGCCGCCAATCTCGGTGGCGACAGTGACACCATCGGCGCCATCGCGGGCGCGATCGCCGGGTCGGTCGCCGGGCTCTCCGCGCTGCCGACCGAGGCTGTCCGGACGCTCCGTACCGTCAACTCCCTCGTCCTGGAGCCCCTGACCACCCGGCTGCTCGCACTCCGTTGAGCCGCCCAAGGCCCCTGCGCGCCGCGGAACCCCAAAGGCCTCCGGCGCTCCAGGGCTCCCGCTCTACCGCTTTCGCCACCCGCCCCTTCGCATCTTGCTAGGAGGTTCCGTCATGGCCGCTTCGAAGACGAACGATCGCGTCGGTGCCATTGAGACCCGAGGGATCGAGCCGGTCCCCGACAACGAGCGGCACGGCCATGCCGGCCAGATGTTCTGGACCTGGTTCGCCGCAAATATCAGCATCCTCGGGCTCCCGCTCGGCGCGACCCTCGTCGCCTTCCGCGGCCTGAACATCTGGCAGGCGATTCTCGTCGCCGTCGTAGGCTCCTTCGGCTCCTTCGCGCTGGTGGGGGCCCTGAGCCTGGCGGGCAAGAAGGGCGGCGCCCCGGCGCTCACCCTCTCCCGCGCGGTCTTCGGGCAGCGGGGCAACGCGGGTCCGACCTTGATCACCTGGCTGAGCCGGGTCGGCTGGGAGACGATCACCACCACCACCGCGGCGTACGCGCTGCTCGCGCTGCTCGGCACCGCGTTCGGTGTCGTCCAGAACACCGTGCTCACGCTCGTCTGTCTGTTGGTCTTCATCGTCTGCACGCTGCTGATCAGCGGTCTCGGCCACGCCACCATCATGTGGATCAACAAGTGGGCCACGGTCGTCTTCGGCGTCCTCAATCTGATCGTGATGGGCTTCCTGGCCGCGACCGTCGACTGGGCCAAGGTGCTCGACGCCCCGACGGGTCCGACCAGCGGCGTGGTCGCGGGCATCGGCTTCATCGCCGCCGGTACCGGTATCGGCTGGGCCAACGCGGGTGCGGACTACGCCCGTTATCTGCCCCGCGAGATTCCTGGCAGGCGGCTGATTGTGGCCTCGGCGTTCGGCGCGGGCATCCCTCTCGTGCTGCTGATCTCGCTCGGCTCGCTGCTCTCCGCGGGCGATCCGACGCTCGCCACCTCCGCCGACCCGGTCGCCGCCATCAACGCGATGCTGCCCTCCTGGATGGCGATCCCCTATCTGATCGCGGCCTTCGGCGGGCTGCTGATGTCGAACCATCTCTCCACCTACTCCGCCGGGCTGACTATGATCACGTTGGGACTGCGGGTGCCGCGCCCCATGGCCGTCGCCCTCGATGTGGTGCTGATGTTCGCCGGCGGTATCTACTTCATGCTGATCGCCGACGACTTCTACGGCCCCTTCTCCACCTTCCTGACCCTGCTCGCCGTACCGATCTCGGCCTGGATCGGCGTGATCGCGGTGGACTCGCTGCGCGGGCGTACGTACGACTCCGATGCGCTGATGGACACCACCCGCACCAGCCGGTACTGGTACACGGGCGGCTTCCATCTTCCGGCCGTCCTCGGCTGGGCCGCCGCCATCGTGGCCGGTCTGCTCTTCACCAAGGCGTCGACGAGCGACACCGACGTCTGGTTCGCGGGTTCGCTCTCCGACACCTGGTTCGGCGTGAACGGTTTGGGCTGGGCGATCTCGATGGCCGTCGGAGCGGTTGTGTACGCGCTGTTCGGCCGACGTACCAGCACCGCGGCCGGCACCGGGAACGAACCCGCCTTCCCCGCTCTTCAGGAGGCCGGACAATGAGCGGGCGTCTCGTCCTCGCAGGGAATGTCATCGCCGATCTGGTGATCGAGGTTCCCGCACTGCCCGAACGCGGCGGCGACGTCATCGGCACGCGTACGGAACTGACTGCGGGCGGCGGTTTCAACACCCTGGTCGCGGCCCGCCGCCTCGGTGCGGAAGCGGTCTTCGCCGGGCTGCACGGCACGGGGCCGTACGGCGACCTCGTACGCAAGGCGCTCGCTGCCGAACAGATCGGAACACTGCTGCCCGCCCGTACGGACGGCGACACCGGCTTCACCGTGGCCCTGGTCGACGGCGGCGGCGAACGTACCTTCGTCACCAGCTTCGGGGTCGACGCCGAGCTGACGCAGTCGGATGTCGACGTGGTCGCCGCGCGGCTGCGGCCCGGCGATCTGGTGCAACTCTCCGGCTACGGGATGGTGATGCCGGTCAACGGCCCGCTGCTGTCGCGCTTCACGGCGGGGCTGCCGGCCGACATCACGGTCTGTTTCGACCCGGCACCGCTGGTGGCCGACATCCCCGAGGCGGTGCTCGCCCCCGTCCTGGCCCGTACGGACTGGCTCAGCGCCAATGCCCGCGAGGCCCGCCTGCTGTCCGGCCACGACAATCCGCGCGCGGCGGCAGCGGCCCTGCAGGAACGGCTGGCTCCGGGCGCGGGTGTGCTCGTACGGGCGGACAAGGACGGCTGCTGGCTGGCGGCGCCCGGCGAGGCCCCGCGCCATGTGCCGGGTTTCCCGGTCGACGCGGTCGACAGCAACGGGGCGGGGGACGCGCATGTCGGCTCGTTCCTGGCCCTGCTCAGCCAGGGTCACGACCCGCTGACGGCCGCGCGCGGAGCCAACGCGGCGGCGGCATACGCGGTGGGGCGCCGCGGCCCCGCCACCGCGCCGGACCGCACGGAGCTGGCAGCGTTCCTGAAGGGGGATCCCCTGGTGGAGCGGCTATTCGGCGCGGGCCGCTGACGGTCTGTTGATGAGCGGGTGGGCGGGCGAACCGGCGCTGTCAGCGGCGAACTGCTGGACTTGAAGCAGTGGTTGGTCGGCAGCGGCGATGCGGCAGAGCCCGGCGCGCTGCTGAATTCGAACAGCGCCTCTCCGGGGCCCCGGGAGGCGGGACGCTTGCCGGAACCCCGCCTCGCCCAGATCGAACGTCGCAAGGCCGAGGTCGCCAAGGCGCGGGCGCGGCTCGGCCGGATGACGCCAAGGCCAGCGACCTGCGGGCGTTCCGAGGTCACTGCGCGCGGGCAAGGGCAGCCACGAGTTTGCTGGTGAAGCGATGCATGTGAGGGTCAAGTGTGTCCCCGGGCTCGGCAAGGACCTGCTGCAGTGGCAGCCACTTGATCGCTTCGAATTCATCCTCGTCGAAGGAGACGATGTCACCTGCCTCTGAGGTCAGGACGTACCACAACGACACATCAGTGTGCTGTCCCTGCCCGCGCGTTCGCGTGACGGTCAAGAAGAACGGATTCTTGCCGGACACCCCGGACGGAACGGCCTCGGTGCGCAGTTCCTCACAGCACTCGCGCAGAACCGTCTCCCACGGGTCCTCCATCGGTTCGACGTGACCGCCACTGGGAAGCCACAGGCCGGCCTTGCGGTGAGCGACAAGCAAAAGCTCCCCGCGGGCCTCGTCGAGGGCCACGAAGTAGCTGACCAAGTGCATCGTCGGAACATCGGGCTTCTGCGTCCGATACAGCGGAGCTCCGCTTGCGATCCACTTCGCTGCCGTGGCGAGGTGCGCGCGCTCCTGCTCATCCCAGGGATCGATCTCCTCCAGCAACTCGGTCAGCCGAGTACGAAGAGGCGGGTCAGGAACGTCTGAGGCACCAATGGCAATCACGGCCCCCATGATGCCAAGGAGCTATGACCTCCTCCCCGCTTCAAGCCGGCTGCCGACCGTCCAAGCAAGAGGGCGAGCCACCGGGATCAAGACCGTTGTGGATGCGGCGAGAGGCAGAAGCGACGCCCCGGAGTGAGACACGTGAGGCAAGCGATGGCAGACAGATGAGAGCTCAACCGGCCGTCAGCCGAGACAGCGCACAGACGGACATGTCTCATGCTTGCTCATCAGGCGTAACCGATCCGAATCGACCGCTCGGTGCGGGCACGGGTACGACGACCATGTCAGGCCAGTGGATGCATCCCATACCCTCGGGGCGTGCGGTGGGCAAGCCTGAGACGCCGTGGGCAAGCCCTCGCGTCGATTCGTAGCTGACAGCTTTGTCGGGCAGTAGTTGGCCATCCGGACCTGGCGAGGAGACGACTGTGACTGATCCTGTGACCGATCGCCGCAGTCGGCCCGTCCGGCCAGGTGCGTCGCTCATCTCGGAGTGGGCTCCGAGTGCGATCCTCGCCGGGCCGTAGGTCTGCTGAGTGCCGGCCCGCGTCACCCCGACTGAGCCAACTGAAGGTGCACCGCCGCGGTGGTACGCGCGGTATCGCCAGTGGCGAGCAGGTCCAGCAGCGCTCCCCGTAGGGCTGCGAGGACGAGGGTGCGCTGTGCGAGCCCGGCCTCGGTATCGCGGAATTCGGCGGGCTGCCCGGAGGCGAGCAGCGCCAGCCAGTCGCCGACCGTATCGCTGGCGAATCCGGCCCACGGCCCGTCCGGGTCCGTGAGGGAGCGGGCGTAGCTTTCGACCCACAGTGTCAGCAGGCCGCGGTGGGCGGCGTCGGACAGCCACCGCCACAGTTCGCGGGCGACCGATTGCAGCCCCTCGGGACCGTCCTGCGAGCCGGCGATCTCCCTGATGACGGCCAGCTCGTCGGCTCTGGCCCGCGCGAGCAGGGCGCGGATCAGGCCGTCCTTGCTGCCGAACAGGTAGAGCAGCACGCGCGGGCTGGACTGGATCTCCTCGGCGAGCGGGCGCAGGGACAGTTCGGTGAGGCCGCTGCGCAGGGCGTAGGCGTATGCGGCTTCCAGCAGCTCCTGCCGCCGCGGGGAAGGGTTTGTTTCGGATCGGGTCACCGGGCTAGTCTACTGAAACAGTCGTTTCAGTGATGCGGGAGTGAGGACATCATGGAGGAGCGTCAGGTGGTCATCCGGCCACTGGACCGGCCCGGGGACCTGGGCTGGGTGGTGATGGCGCACGGCGCCCTCTACGACCACGAGTTCGGCTGGGACACCAGCTTCGAGGCGCTCGTCGCACGGATCGTCGCCGACTACGCCGAGCAGAAGGACCCCGGACCGCAGGCAGCATGGATCGCCGACGTCGACGGAGAGCGGGCCGGCTGCGTCTTCTGCGTACGCGGGGACGACCGGACCGCGAAGCTGCGACTACTGCTCGTCGATCCCGCGGCACGCGGGCTGGGCTTGGGTGACCGTCTGGTCGACGAGTGCCTGCGGTTCGCGCGGGAGGCCGGGTACGAGTCGATCACCCTGTGGACCAACGACGTCCTCGGCTCGGCCCGGCGCATCTACCAGAAGCAGGGCTTCGAGCTCATCACCGAAGAGCCCCATCACAGCTTCGGGCACGACCTCGTCGGCCAGACCTGGCAGCGTCGTCTCTAGCGGAGCCACCCGGGGCGGCACCGCGGCCGCCCCAGCGGCTCTGCGTCGACAGCCTTCCGCACCTGCTGACGCTGGTCGACAGCTCACGGTCGTCCGTGAGCCAGAACCCCGAGGGCCGCTTGCAGGAGGGCAAAGCGACTGCGAGTGGCCCTGCTGGTCCGCTCGGCCGGCAGTCTCAGGCGATGGACAGCGCGCCCCCGGTCCGCCAAGCTACCTTGGCGATCATGCGCCGGCGGTGGCTACATGGTATGAGGGGCGGGTATTGGTGGAGCAATTGCAGCTTGAGGCTACGCCGCCGGAGCGCATCCGTTACCGGTGTACGGGTCTCCAACGCGTACTGCCTGTTCTGCCCCTCCTCGTCGTCGTGTGGGGCACGAAGGTCTGGGATTGGATGACCTGGACGCCCGCCGGGTCTGAGATAGCCGAGTCGTTGGGGATGTGGGTTGCCGCACTGTTCGTGCTGCTCGTCCTCGGGCAGCACTTCGGCGTCACTCTCACGGAGTCGACGGCCGTCGTGCACAACCTCCGCCGCCGGACCATCCAGTGGTCGAACGTCCAGGCCATCCGCGTCGAACGCGTCCAGGGGGCCCAGACCGTTGTGATCTACGAAGCGGGTGGCCGTCGTACTCGCCTGCGGGCACCGATCACCGGGTTCCTCAACTGGGATCGCGGGTTCGAGGAGAAGTTCCGCATGATCGGTAGGTGGTGGCTGGATCATCGCGGCCCGGATTGGGCTCCTGTCCTGCTTCCGGGCGCGCAGTGGAGCAGCCCACCGGCGCCGGACGGGAACCCTTTCGCCTCCCCCACGTAGTCGGCGGCTGGTCCGCACACCTAGGCGGTGGAGCGGCCAGCGAGGCGTCATCCATTCGGCCCGTAGTGATTGCCGTAGGGCGGAGTTGGGGGTGGGCTGTGAGTGCGCCTGGCGATAGTCGCGGGCGCCAAGAGGGCGGGGCGCCCCTGCCGAACGAGCGGGACCAGCCCCCGTCGACCCACACGAGACTTGGAGATCCCCATGCCTTACCGCAAGGGACAGCACGTGGAGTACCGGGACCAGCAGGACGAGCTTCAGCGGGGCGAGATCCGCAGCGCCGAGGGCAGCGGGGCGCAGACGCGCTACGCCGTCCAGAACGAGGCGACCATGCGCGAAGACAAGGTCAGTGAGAACCAGATCGAGCGCGAGCTGTAGTAACAGCCTTGCCGACACAGCCCGCCGTTGCACCGAACCAAGGGTGCAACGGCGGGCTGCTGGATGTCCTGCGACAGCAAACAGCGAACGTTGAGCAGTGCCACTGTGTCCGTGCTCAGGCCTTCAGCCAGGGTCGGCTTCCGGGTGGGTGTCGTGGCCGCGAGGCCGCGGCCTGTCGCAGGGCAGGGCGCAGCGGCGGTCTCCGGTACTCCCGGGCAGGCATAGTTGGTGTCGGGGTAATTGATGTCGGCGAATTCCACGAGCAGGTCGTTCGCCCGTCGGCCGCTGTCCTTGAAATACGCCTTCCTACAATCCCTCCGCAACGATGTGCTGCAATTCTTGTTCG
The DNA here is from genome assembly GCF_036108815.1 of Streptomyces sp. NBC_00353. Lineage (NCBI taxonomy): Bacteria > Bacillati > Actinomycetota > Actinomycetes > Kitasatosporales > Streptomycetaceae > Streptomyces > Streptomyces sp. NBC_00353. The sequence continues at coordinate 488,463 of NZ_CP107985.1, forward strand.
CCGGAACCAGCCTCCCGGGCGGCGAAAAGACGGTCGTCATGAACGGGCAGAAGATGCTGGGTAATCAGCCAGACGCGTCCGCCATCCGTCGTTCGTCCACCAGCCGGGTGGCGGGCCATAAAGCGGAAGGACCCCACATCGTCACCGACCGCCGGCCCGTTTCCGTGAGCTATCCGTCATGTTCGTCTGATGACCAGCACGGCCACGTCGTCGAGGTGGTCCACCGCGACCGCGGCGTCGAGAATTCGGTCGGCGATCGCCTCGGCGTTCAGTCCGTCGTGGAGAGCTTGGCCGGCCAGCGTTCCGGCCCGCTTCAGTCCGGCTTCCAGCGTCAGGCCCGGCCCTTCGACCACACCGTCGGTGACCATGACCAGCGCGGTGCCCTTCTCCAGCGTGAAGGTCTCCTCGAGGTAGTCGGTACCTGTCAGGACTCCCAGCACTGGACCGCCCAGCAGCTCGCGGATGTCACTGCTGCCGTCCTCGCGTGCGCACAGCAACGGCACATGGCCTGCGCTGGCGCCGGTGACCTGTCCGTCGCGTGGATCGACATACAGCATCGTGCAGCTGGCGAACCGAACCGCGTTCATCGTGATAAGCAGTTCGTTGGTGCGCGTCAGCACGGTTCCCGGCTCCGGTTCGTGCGGGGCGATCGCGCGGATGGAGGTGCGTACCTGTCCCATGAAGGCGGCGGCGTCCACGTCGTGCCCTTGGCTGTCGCCGATCTCCAGGGCCACTGTTCCGTTGGGCATCACGAAGGCGTCGTACCAGTCCCCGCCGATGTCGAGCCCGTCTCGGCTGGGCTGATAGCGGGCGGCGACCTCCAGGCCCGGGAGATGGTCGGGCAGCGTGGGCAGCATGTGCTGCTGGAGCGCCGTGGCCAGCTCGACGCGGGCCTGCTGCAATCGGATGCGCTTGAGTGCCTGGCCTGCTAGGTCGGCCAGAGTGCTCATGAGGGCGCGTTCGTCCGGGGGAAAGTGGTGCTCGCTGTCGTAGGTCACCGCCCAGCCCCCGAGCGGCTGGTCGCCGACCGGACTGAGGGGGATGATCGATATGGCGATGAAGGAGTCAAGGTACGGAATACTGACTGCCTGCGGCCAACGGCGTATGAGTTCCTCGTGGTTGGCGATGAATTCCGGCGTGCCGGTTCGGATCGCACAGGGCAGCGGTTGCGGATCGTCCAGAGACACGCCAGCCATGGAGTCGCTCTGCCGCGGGTCGACCCCGGCATCGGAGGAGGCGCGTAGCAGCCCCGTCTCATTATCGAGGAGTGTAAGCACGGCGCCCGTGCCGCCGAAGGTCGCGGCGACCCGGGTCAGGACGACCTGCCGGAGTTCCTGCTCGCTGGCGGCGGTGATCAGGGCGGCGGAGAAGTCAGCGATCTCGTCGGCACGCTGCCGCTCGGCAGCCAGCGTGGCCAGCGCTTTCTGTCGGTGCGCCTCGAGCTGAGTGTCGTCGCGGATCACTCCGAAGACCTGCTCGGGGCCGCCATAGCCCAGCTGGATCCGGCGGGTCTGGCAGGCGATATGGTGCCACTCCTCGTTCTCGGTACGGAACCGCAGGCTGGTCCAGGGGGACTGGGCGGCGGTCGACCGCACAAGCCGTCCCAGGGCCTCCCGGTCGTCCGGGTGAACTCGCCGGACCACCCTGGACAAGGACGCCGAGGCATGCGGGAACAGCAAGGCCAGGGCGGGTGCGCCACCCAGCCAATCCAGCTGATGCTTCCAGGGCGCGTACATCCACAGGCCGAGGTCCGCGGCTGCGGCAGCCAGCCGGAACGGGATCAGCAGGCCGCCCGGGTCGTTTCGCGCGTCCACCGAGTGCACCCACACCAGCCGCTCGCGACTTGCGGGATCCTTCACCGGCCGGGCCTCGATGAGGCTGATCACGGACGCTTCGCCCGGTCCGGAGAACTCCAGCACACGCATCGCGACGGTCTTCGTTGTGGCCCCGTGTATCAGCAGACTCTCGGCCGAGGCCCGCTGGGTTTCGGGCAGCAAGCCGAGGAAGTCGTAACCTACGCACTGCTTCGCCGGTCTGCCCAGCGTCGCGGCCATCGGGGCGTTGAGGGAGCGTATGGCGCCGTCGAGCGTCAGAAGAGCCGACGGGGTAGCCCATCGAAGGAATTCGTCCCAGGTGTCCATCGGTCGCTCCCTGACAATCCTAGGGCGATGACCCAAACGATCCTTCTCCATCGTATTCCGGTCTTTTCGCTGCGGCGCTCCGGAACGGGCTCGTGCACCCGCCCTGCGCTGACACGCTGCATCGGGGCCGTCAGGGGTGAAGCAACCGGCCGCGCTACGCCTGCGTGCCTCCGGCGGCGACAAGACCCGCGTCCTTGCAGTATCAAGGAGCCGGTCGAAGACCCACCGTTCCGTGCTGTGCCCGGCCGGCCGGCGCGCGCCCGGGATGCGAAATGACCCCGCCCAATTGGGGGCGGGGTCGTTCGTGGTGCTGAGCTTGACCCAGTGCGCGTCGCGGCGGCGCATTTCGCGATCCGGGACGCCGCGCGGCGGGCCCCGCGTGCCGGGCTCACGTAGGACGCTCGGCATCGTTTCGGTGCTCCGTTGATACCCCTGTTGGTTGCTCTACCCAGACGGTCTTTCCCTGCCTCTGGTAGCGGGTGCCCCACTGGTCGGCAAGGCTCGCAATGATGAACAGCCCTCGGCCTGTCTCGTCGATGGTGCGGGCATGTCTTACCTGCGGAGCGCTGGTCGCGGCGTCGCTGACCTCGCAGGTCAGCATCCGCTCGAAGATCAGGCGTAGTTGCAGGGGCGGAGCCCCGTAGCGGATCGCGTTGCCGACGAGCTCGCTGACGATGAGCTCGGTGGTGAACGCCGTCTCCTCGTCCACCCCCCAGGCCTTGAGTTGGCGGCGGGCCGCTGCGCGGGCGATCGGTGCGGCCTCGGGGTCCGCAGGCAGCGAGAGGGTCAGTACCCGATCTGGGGGCAGCGCCTTCGTGCGGGCGAACAGCATGAGTGTCTCGCCGGTCCGGTGGTCGTCCGGGAGGGCGTGCGCGATGTCGTCGCACAGGTCCGACAGGGGCCTTGTGCCGGCGCCGTCCAGGAGCGGGCGCAGTGCACCGGACGGGGCCAGGACCTCGTCCGCGAGCGCGGCCGTGCCCAATGCCAGAGTGCTTCCTTCTGGGAGGCTGACGGTGGTCGCGGGGAATGGGGCGTTGCCGGTTTCGGCGAGTGGGGGACCTGGAGGGACGGACAGGCCGGGCAGGCCGGCCGAGGTGCTGTCGGGAAGGACCGCGACCGGCTCGGGGAGGCCGGCGCGGGCGATGGTGCAGGTGAGTTCGACCGGGTCGTAGATCGCGATGACGCAGCCGGCGGTGAGCGGCTCGCGGTCCAGGGGTTCCGTGGGAGGCAGTTCGGCGTATGCGGCGGCGAGACGGGCTGTGGTGCCGCTGAGGCGGGCCAGCAGCTCGTCGGGCTGCAGGTCCAGGGCGGCGAGTGTATGGACGGCCGTCCGCAGGAGTCCCATCGTGATGGCTGCGGCGATGCCTTGCCCTGCCACGTCGCCGACGATCAGCGCGGTCCGTGCACCGGGCAGCGCGATGGCGTCGAACCATGCGCCGCCGCTCTCCGGAGACGGAAGGTGGAGTGGGCAGATGTCCACGGTGGCATGTGTGGCGGGTTGTTGGGGAAGAAGCCTGCGCTGGACGGTGCGCGCGATAATCCACTCGCGCATGAACTGACGGGCGTTGTCGATGCAGAGCGCAGTGTGGGCACACACTGCGGACGCCACCGCAACGTCCTCCTCTTCAAAGGGATCTTCTTGCTGGTGGCGGTAGAAGCTGACCACGCCCAGAGCATGGCCGCGCAACGCCAGTGGTGCCACGATCAGGGAGTGTGAACCGGACCGCCTGATGACTTCGGCTCGGGCCGGGTCGACGTCCAGCCACGAGCCGTCCTCCTCGATCGATACGAGGCGCGGCCGAAGGTCGGACAGGACGTGCGAGAAGGGGGTGCCGGTCGGCAGGGGGCGCACGACTCCGACCGGCTGACCCGCGATTCGGCCCTGGAAGGCGGTCCGACGCAGTGGAACGTCTCCGGGGACGGGCACCGGCGGGGGCTCGTCTCCGCGGATGACGTCTTCGATCACTTCGACGTCGGCGATGTCGGCGAAGGCGGGCACTACCGCCTCCACCAGCTCCTGACAGACAGCGCCCACGTTCAGCCGGTGCCCCACTTGTCTGCGGACCGTGTCCAGGAGGGCCAGGCGGTTCTGTGCGTTCTCTCGCTCGGTGACGTCGACGGCGGATGCCACCAGTCCGAGCACACGGTCGTGGGAGTCCTCCAGGCGGAAGTAGGAGAAGGACTGGATACGGCGCGTGGGCCGGCCGGGTGCCTTGACGTGCCGGACGAGCCGGTTCACCACCGGTTCTCCGGTCTCCATGACCCTTTGCGCCACGGCGGCTTCTTCCTCGGGATCTTCGAGTTCCCACGCTTCGGTGAAATGCTTGCCCAGCAGGTGCCCCACCGGCGTGTTGTTCAGTTCGCCGGTGGCGGTGCTCATGCGGACCACGCGCAGCTGATCGTCGAGGACGTGCAGTGCCACCGGGGAATGGGTGAACATGGCCTTCAAGATCGCCACGTCCTGCCCCGACATGGTGTCCCCCACTGAGAGCACCTGCCACACCACAGAAGTACCTCGCAGCACCGGCTTGACCAGCACCGCGGCAGCATCCGAGAACCTTTCCCGCCGCGACCCGCCGTCAGCGGCGACCTCACGCATAAGAGCTGCCACGGACCGGCCGACGGCCTCCTCGGCAGACCACCCGAACAGCTCCTCAGCCGGACGCCCCCACTCGACCACCCGGCCACTGTCATCGATGAGTACGAGCACGTCACCGCTGGGCATTCGAAAACACCTCCGCCCCCCATTCCTGCCCACCCATGCCGACGGCTGGCCCGCTCACCCCACAGTTACACCGATCGGCTCAGCCCGCTTCCCAGCGGGGCTGTCCAGGGTCCGGTCCACCCCCAGGCCGCATCCATGAGTCGACACAGGTCGTGCTCGGCCGGCCGATGTCCAGCCCGTTCCCTTCGAACTCAGCCCCGGACGCGCCGAGGAAGGCTGAGGTCGGTACGGGCGGCCGTGACAGCCCGGGCCATCTTGACCGTGCCGTTTGCGCCGGCGCCGGCTCGTGGAAAGCACTGGGAGCCGTAACGCCTACGGGCGTAACGGCTTCGCGTACCTGCATCTCCCGGCAGGCGGCCCGGTAGGCGGCCTGCTGGCATGCCGGGTTGCAGAAGGCCGGAGCCTCGGCGGGGCCGGTGCCCGTCAGCCTTGTGCGACGTGCTCCGATGCCGCCCGGGCGAGAGTGTCCCCGGATGGCGACAACAGCTTTCAGGCGCGTGTACTGGGGCGTCGGTCGCTGGGCGTGCTGCATCTTCACGACATTCTCGACGCAGAGGTCGTGGTCACGAGCATCTTTGTCAGCGGTCGACTGGCCATGTCCCTGTTCCCAGCTGCCTCCCGAACCGGCAGACAAATCGCTCTTCCTAGGAACCGACGAGGCCGCTGACCGCCCGCCGCCTGGCCCGAACCTTAACGCGACTGGCCGTCCCGGGAGCTCGGCCCACCCCACGACATCCGCTGTCCGGCGCCACACGACATGGCGGAGCCTGCGGACCTTCTCCCTGCTGCAGGACCAAGGCGCGCCCGTCGGGGCCCAGGCCAGTCGTCTTGTCCCTGGGAGACGCCTTGCGCTTGAAAGAGTGCGGCTGCTACTCCGGCCGGCCCTGGTTATTCCTCCGGGCGAATCCAGGTCCGGGCGAGTTCCGCGACCCAGGTGGCTGCCGCGTCGGGAGCGGGCGGGGGTGCGCCGACGACGACGAGTTCGGTGACGCCCGCCGCAGCGAGTGCGGGGAGGTGTTCCGGGATGCCGTCGCTCAGCGCGACGGCGACCGTGAGCTCGTCAAAAGCGCGACCGTGGCGGGCGCACTCATCGGCGAGAACGGCGACGCGCGCCGGGACGTCGGCCGCCGGGACGTTGAAGCCGTACCAGCCGTCGGCGAGCGTAGCCGCGCGCCGCAAGGCGGCGTCGCTGTTGCCGCCGACCACGACCGGGAGCCGGCCGCCGCGCAGCGGCTTCGGGTTGACCCGGATCGCGTCGAAGCGGGTGAACTCCCCTGTGAAGGAGGCCGGGTCCTCGGCCCAGACGGCGCGCATCGCGGCGAGGTACTCCTCGGTGCGCCGCCCGCGCTTGGCGAAGGGCACTCCGAGCGCTGCGAATTCCTCGGCCGACCAGCCGACCCCGACCCCGAGGCTGAATCGTCCGGCGGAGAGCACGTCGAGTGTGGCGGCCTGTTTGGCGACCAGGACCGGGTTGTGCTCAGGCAGCAGGAGTACGCCGGAGGCGAGCTCGATCCGGCGGGTGACCGCCGCCGCGAAGGTCAGGGCAAGCAGCGGGTCCAGCCAGTCCGCGTCCGTGGGCACGGCGATCCGGCCGTCCGCGGAGTAGGGATAGCGCGAAGCGGGCGCGTCCACGAGCACCACGTGCTCGCCGCACCAGAGCCTCGCGAAGCCGTGCGTCTCCGCGGCTGTGGCCACCGCACGGATCACCTCGGGATGGGCACCGTCACCGATACCGAGCGCGTGCAACCCCACTCGCATTCTCCACCTCCGGGCATCACCTCACGGACTCCTAACGAAATGATCGCTGTGGTGGTTGGATCGCTTCGGGATTTTGACGATCTGGGGGTGTCTAGTGGGTCGGTCGAAGCCGTGGGATGTTGACGACAAGTCGTCGTCGGTGATCGAACCGCTGCTGGCGAATCGCCTGGGAATACCTAGCGCAGGAGCTCGGCTTCGGCTCTGGCATGCCGTGCTGGCGCCGCCGGGCCGAGTAAACCGAAGCCGGGGTGTGGTCCCGCCTGCACGAAGTTCTGCTCGCTGAACTCCGCAGTGTGAACGCCCTGGACTTCTCCCGGGCTGCGGAAGACGACTTCCGCAGCCGGGCGTTGAGAGGGCTCCAAGACGGGACGAAGTCCTGTTGGCCGGGGCAGAGCGGCAGTAAGCACCTTCTGATCACGGATGCCACTGGGATTCCGCTTGCCGTCACGCTGACCGGCGGCAATCGTAAGAACGTCACCCAGTTCATCCCCCTGCTGGAGGCTGTGCCCGCGGTGCGGGGCAAGCGCTGTCGACCCCGGCGCCGCGCCGACGTTGTGCTCGGCGATCGCGGCTACGATCACGACACGTACTGCCGCCTCGTCCGCGCTCTCGGGGTGAAGCCGGTGATCGCTCCCACCTCGTGGATGCTTCGCCCCCGCCCGAGACACCATCCGCCGAAACAGCACGCACAACCGGTCCGGCAACAGCCGCTCAACCAGATCCGCCATACACGGCCCAACAACGGATCACACCGATCACGCCATAAGCAACGTCGCCGTTGACTAGCGGCACGAGTGTGACCGCGAACCTTCCTACTTATCGTGCTGTCGGCGCACCATCTCGGTGATCCAGATGGGCGCGAACGGAGACGTGCAGCCCGGGGAAGTCGGGTAGTCCTTGAGTACCTCCAGGCGCTCACCGATGCCGATTGCATGGATGCGGTGTTCAGGGTGCTCGATCCCGATCTGAGCCAGGCAGTGGTTCATCGCCCACTGCAGGCGATCCGGTGCGTCTTTCATCTCCGCCTCGACGACGTCCAACAGTCCTGCAAGGTCGAGGCCCTCGGGCTTCTTCGCCACGCGTTCGGTGGTCAGCGCCCAGCCGGCACTCGCGACCACTGGATCCGGATCGACGAACCAGGCCAGGCGCAGCTCTTCGGAGTGCGGGTTCTTCTTCACCACGTAGTTCACGAGCCAGTCGTGCACCTTGGGTGTGCGCGCCTCGCGCAACATGACGTCCAACTCGTCACGCTCGAACGCCTTCGGGCGGAAGATCAGGATCGCCAGCAGTCTCGCCGCGGTGTCATCCGTCTCCCAGAGCCGGCACGCGAGTTCCTGCTGCGTCTTCAGCCGCTTCGCGAGCGCGCGCAGCTTGCTGAGGTTCACGCCGTGATCGTCACCGTGTTTCTCGTTCACCTCGCGCGTCTTCGGGTCCTCGAGCTCAGCCAGCTCGGCCATCACCTCGGCCACCATCGTCTCGGCCACCCCAGCCTCCTGTCCCTCAGGTGCGCGATACAGCCTATGGCGGAAGTCGGTCTCCTGTCGTACACGACGGTTCCACGGCAGCCACCGACACGAAGTCCTCCGTCCGTGCGCCCCCCATCGTGCTGGGTTTGCCGGGATCCGGAAGCCGTCCCTCTCACAGACTGCCGTGCGACCTGGGTGTATTCCTGTCTCCGGCTGATGGAAGCTAGGGCGGAGGGGGTGGGCGATGACAACAGCGCGGGCGAAGGCTCACAGCACGGGCGGACTGCCGAGCAAGGACGGTGCCGACCGGCGGTCGCCGGGTCGGGCGAGGTTCATGGGCGTGCTGCTGATCCTGCTGTCCCTGATATCGGCGGCAGCCTGCTACTTGGTGTTCTCCTGGTGGTTGCCCTCCGACAGCGAGCGCTACCAGGACTACCGCGCGGCCGAGGCGTGCTCCTCCCGCGCGATGGAACAGGGGCAGACGGACTGCCTGAGTACCTGGCACCTCACCGTGGTGAAGACGGTGAACAAGACCTCGGGCAAGAGCTCCTCCTACGAGGCAACCCTGAAGGATCGGGACTCCTGGCAGGGAACCGTGTCCTTCGGCGACCCGGGGCCGCTCTTGGAGCGGCTCGCGCCCGGCGACCAGGTCACGGCCACCGCCTGGCGGCGCGACATCGTGGTGCTCAGCAAGAGCGGCGTACGGCAGAACACCTCGGAGGCGCCCCGTGACGAGCTCCAGATGAACGCTGCCATCGGCGTGCTTGCCGCGCTCGTCGCGGCTCAGACCTTCGTGTTCGGTGCGGTGCGTCTTGCCCGGCCCCGTGACTACGAGCCCTTCACCTGGAATCCGTACGGCAAGCGGCTGCTCATCACCATCACCGCGGTCTGTTTCGGGGTGGGCCTGCCTGCGACGTGGATCGGCATCCCGTGGTGGACCGTGCCCGCCGTCGCCGTACCCGTGGTGGTGTGCGCGGCGGGGCTGATGCATCGCCGCGCACGGCCCCGAGCCGCAGGCGGAGTGTGACGGCCCTGGTGAATGCCGGTGTGCTGGTGTGAGGGGCATGTGAGTCGGACAAGATCAACCCTGGGTATTCAGCGGAATTGGGTGACCTGACGCTCCGATAGCAGAAAGGAGCCGTTGACCTGCAAGGATGCGAGTGTCGAGATCGTATCCGTAGCAGTGAGCAAGGCACCTTTCCGGTGACTGAGCGTACGGGGTGGGATCGTAGGCTGACGGGAAGAGGCTGATCAGGCGTGAAGCACGATCGCGACTGCCAGTTGGACCAGCACCCCCGCACGTTCCCGCCGCCCGACCGCCGTGCTGGACGGCAGTACGTTGCCCAGCGCCCCGGTCAGACCTGTGAGATCCGCGCACCGGCGCAACAGGACCGGCTCCGCGGGCAGCGGTCACCTTCAAGAAGATGTTCGGGTTTCATCCGGGCGAACCGCCAACCCACTCACGCGCTCACGACCGCTGAAGAATCGAGGATATGCGAACAGGGGACTTCACCGCCGACGGGTTGTCTTCGTCCGCGCCCACGCCCAGCGGCTGCGGTGCCCGGAGTGCTGACCTGCCCGGAGCGCCGCTGGTGCTTATCGTGAAAGAGCACATGATCGACATGGCGTCGCGGGCAGGGGGCATCGTGAACGCATCGGGGATCGACTACGAGGCGGTATTCCAGGCGCTGCCGGGCGCGGTGGCCCTGTTCACCACGGACCTGGTGTACGTCGACGTCAATGAGGCGTTCCTGAGCAGCATGGGGCGTACCCGTGACCAGGTGGTAGGCCGCCACCTGTTTGATGCCTTCCCCGACGACCCCAAGGATCCCGCCGTGACCGGCATGCGCAAGCTGCAGGCATCGCTGCAGTGGGTGGCTGCCACCGGGGAGCGCGACGCCATGACGCTGCACCGCTACGACGTGGAGTACCCGGACCGGCCCGGGGTGTGGGAGGAGCGGTACTGGAGTCCGGTCAACGTCCCCGTTTTCGGCCCGGACGGGCGGGTGGCGCTGCTGCTGCACCGGGAGGAGGACATCACCGAGCTGATCCGCACCCTCACTGACCGAGGCACCGGTGACCGGCCGACGGTACTGGAAGCCGAGCTGTACACCCGGGCTGGGGAGCTGCAGGGGGTCAACGAACGGCTGCGCGAGGCCCACGCCTGCGAACACGAAGTCGCTCTGAGGCTGCAAGAGGCGATGCTGCCCGCCCCCGGGCCTGTCAGGCATCACCGCGCAGCAGTGCGCTACCGCCCGGCGGTCGGGGGGCTGAACGTGTGCGGGGACTGGTACGACCTCGTCGAGCTGCCTGGCGACCGCATCGCGGTGGCCGTCGGCGACGTCGTCGGCTGCGGCCTGCCCGCTGCCTGCGTCATGGGCCAGCTGCGCAGCGCCCTCAGCGCCGCTTCCCGCGTCGCCGACGGCCCCGCTCAGGCCCTGGAAGCCCTCGGCCTGTACGCCCGCTCGGTCGACGGCGCGGAATCGACAACGGCCGTCTTGTCCGTCATCGACGGCACCAACCGCACCATCGCCTACAGCAGCGCCGGCCACCTTCCGCCAGCCCTGCTGCACCCCGACGGCACCGTGGACTTCCTCGACCAGGCCACCGACCCCCCACTCGGCGCCCGCCCCGAACACATCCCCCGCCCCCAGGCCGAGACCGCGTTCACCGAGGGGGCCACCCTTGTGCTGTACACCGACGGGCTGGTCGAACGCCGCAGCGAGGACATCGATGCCAGCCTGACCCGGCTTGCCGACTCCCTCACACGCCACCGGAGCGCCGACCCCGAAACCCTCGCCGACGCCCTCCTGGCCGACCTGACCCCACCGGCCGGTGCCACCGACGACACCGCCCTGGTCGTCCTCCGCCTGTGACAGAGGCGGAGGACGACATCGCTCACCGCCGCGTCGCCGACCGCCAAGCTCCTTGGCCTATCACGACGGCCCGCTGTTGGCTCCACCGTCCCCGTGACGGCCCTGGAAACCTGCTGAGAGCCATGGAATCCGCCCAGGCGCTGCTCCCCACCGGTAGGCGATGGCCTCCTTGGGCACCCACTCGGCAAGCCGTTGCCACGACACTTCAGGGTCACGGTGGATGCCGGGAGCGGGCCCGACATTCACCACGGTAGCGACCGGTGACCGACGCCTGAACGGCAACGCTCGCACCCGAGCGCAGGGGAGTTCCGATGCAGGCAGGTTCCGCTGGGCATGGGGGTCAGTGACCGTTGCGGTGCAGCCGCCCCTCGTAGTGGGCTTCCAGCTTCGCGTTGCGCTCGAAGCCGCCCGGCAGATTGGCGGAGATGTACACGGGCACCTCGTGGCCCCCGGCCATGAGCAGGGCGACACTCTCGGCCAACACCATCTGCACCAGCGTGGCCGAGACGATGGTGGACACCCCGCACAAAGTGCCGCCGCCGGGCAGCGGCAGCAGCGCGTCACCGGCGGGCGCGCAGTTGTCGAGCACCACGTCGGCGAGGTCGGCGAGCCGCTGCCCGCTGGGATGCAGGGCGGGGACCGAACGGGTGTGCTCCAGCGAAGTGAGCGCCACCAGCAGATGCCCCTCGCCCGTCACCAACTGGGCGAGATCGACGATCGAGTTGTTGACCCCCGAATTCGAGATGATCACAAAGAGGTCCTGCGGGCGCGGGGTACTCAGTTCGTAGAGCCGGGCGGCGAGTCCTGGTCGGCGTTCGAGCAAGGGATCGTCGAGCACCGCACGGTCCTCGCCGCCCCGCAGCACGAGGTCGGCGAGGCTCATCCGGTTGGTGGGGATGAGACCGCCCGCACGCCCGGCGATCTCCAGTGCGGTGGCCTGCGAGTGCCCCGTGCCGAACGCGTGGATCACTCCGTCCGCGGCGACACAGTCCGCGAACAGCCGGGCGGCGGCGGCCACCGCGGCCGCGTTGGTGTCGATCGCTCCGTCCAGCGACGCGCGTGCCCGGTCGGCGAAAAGCTTCGCGCTGATCTGCGGTTCGGCCATGAGGATCACCACTCTCGTGCGATTGATTGATTCAACAGATATCGATTCGGATGAAACAATGAACCAGCCACTTCATCGCGTCAAGAGCCGGGCCAGCGCCACGGCCCCTGCGGCGCCGTCGCGCACAGCGGCGACACGCAGCCCCATCGGCCTCACGCGTTCCGCCAGGCGCTCCGCCAGCGGCCCCTCGGGTCCTATCAGTCCTCCGGTGGTCACGAGGAGTTCGCCGCTGCGCGGGGCCAGCGCGCCGACCTTGTCGGCCAGTTCATCGGCGGCCCGGTCGAGCAGCGACCGCGCCGTCGGATCGCCATCGGCCCCGGCCGCGACCACCAGGGGACTCAGCCGCGCCAGCGCCACCGGAGGCCGGGAGTAGGCCCAGTCCGCGATGGCGTCTCTCAGGCGAGTGCGCTCCGCCAGCGGCAGGCCGGCATCCGGACTGTCGGGAGTGATCTGTTCCAGCACCGATCCGACCAGTGGTCCCCACGGCCCCCGCCCGTCCAGCGCAAGCACGGCGGCCCGCACCGCCTCCCGGCCGAGCCAGAACCCGCTGCCCTTGTCGCCGAGCAGCCAGCCGTGTCCGTCCACGGTCTGCGCGCAGCGCCGCCCCACCACCCGGCCGGCGATCGCGCCGGTCCCGGCGATGAGGACGAGTCCGTCGGCGGGCGCCCCCGGCCCCGAGGCAAAGGCGACGTCCGCGTCCCCGTACACCTCGGCCGCCACGGCGCTGATGTCCAGTGCTTCAAGAGCCTCGGCCAGACAGGAGGCCGCGGTGTCCCGTCCGCGCCCAGGCCCGGCGCCCGCGAAACCGCCCGCCACCGCCGTCACTCCGCTACGCACACCCTCCGGTGCGGCAGTGCCCATGGCCTGGGTCAAGTGCCGTACGAGATCGGCAGGCGGCACGCTGAGTGCATTGCCGGGGCCGCTGTCGCCCATACCGACCACGCGGCCTCTCGCATCGGCGCAGTACGCCCGTACCCGGGTGCCGCCCGCGTCGATTCCGATCACCAGAGGTTGTTCGAAGGATTCAGAAATCACGCTGCATAGTGGTTGGTAGAGTCACGTCCAGACAAGAGATCTTCCGAACCCGAATTCACTTGGGCGCCACCGCATCGAATCGAGCCGAGTCCACCGTGATCACAGACCTGATCCACTCCGAACTGCCCAGGCTGACCGTCTCGCTGCGCAAGGTCGGCGAGCAGGTCATGGCCGATCCGGCGGCCCTGGCCCACACGTCGGCGGCCGACCTCGGCCGGCGCACCGGGACCTCGCAGGCGACCGTCACCCGCTTCTGCCAGGCCCTCGGACTCGACTCGTACCAGGCGCTGCTGCTCGAACTCGCCAAGGAGCAGGGGCAGCTCCCGCAGGAACGCCCGCTGGGGCCGGACATCGGTCCCGACGACAGCCTGGACCAGGTCATCGACGTCATCGCACACGCCGATCTCCAAGCCTTGCGCGGCACCGTGGAACGGCTGGACCGTAACGCACTCGAGAGTGCGGCTCGGGCCCTGGCCAGGGCCCGCCGCATCGACGTCTACGGAGTGGGTATGTCCGGGGTCCTGGCCCGTGAGGCAGAAGCCCGTCTGTTCGGTATCGGCTGCCAGGCCCGGGGCTGGACCGAGGTGCACGCCGCGGAGACCTCGGCGTCCCTGCTGACGCCCGCCGACGTCGCCGTCGCGCTCTCGCACTCCGGCAGTACCCGTGAGGTGCTGAGCCCTCTTCAGCTGGCTGCCGAGCGCGGGGCCACGACCATCGCCATCACCTCGGACCCGCGCTCACCGGCCGCCCAGGCCGCGGGAATCCACCTCGCGTCGACCTCGGCGGAAACGAGCTTCCGGCACGGAGGCTTCGGTTCGCGCCACTCCGTACTGCTGATCATCGACTGCCTCTACGCGCGGGTGGCCCAGCTCTCCTACGACCGGGCCACCGCGTCGATCGCCCTTACGGCGCACATCTCCGAAGAACATGCGGCGAGGCCGCGCCGCCGGACGTGAGGCGCGGCCCCGTGCGGGTTACGCCGAACGTTCCGTAGTGCTTGACGGTGATCTTGCCGGTGAAGTCGTTGTGCCACGGGCCATAATCGCCGGCGAGCGAGTCGCGCCCATCGTCTTGTCGATGCAGCCTTCCCCACCGTGGCCCCGTTGACGGAAAGGTGCCGGCGGCGCGCTTGTTGAGCCCTCCGCAGTCGTAGGCGAAGTCGAGGACGTGCAGTCGTTGGGCGTCGCCATGTGGCGATGCTGCATGGCGTCACCAGTCTGCCTCACCAACCCCGAGACGAAATGCCCTGGTCGACGGCAGAAGCACAGGACAGGGTGGCGATGACGTCTTCGCCCCTCCCCCGGAACTCGAGCACAGCACAGTCCGCCCCAAGCACCGGACACCCTGCACACCCACCACGTGGGCGCCGCGAACCTTGCGGTTCTTCAACCAGGTCGCCAGTCGGCTCGCGCCGACCCGGCCCGGGCCGCTCGGCTTCCGGTAGCCGGTCAACAGAACGAGCGCCGTGGCGAGAGCCGGCCATGAGGCAGCCGCGGTGACCGGTCCAAGGCCCGGCACTCACCAGAACAGGCCACTCGACAGCATCACGCGGTGACGTTGTGTTCGATCGTGCGGCCTCCACAGAGCCCTTCTCCTGGTACGGCTACACCCAATAGGGCCGCTCAAGACCGCCTGCGTATGCCGTCGTTGATGGCACATGGCGCTGTCAGTGTTGGTCGCCCCTGCGGGCCCTCGGACGGCCCGGAGACGGCCGCACTCGGCACGTCAGCCGTCGTAGAGCTCGGACTTGGTCAGATCCTTGGCGAGCCGCCAGCCGTCTCCTGCTGACTCGAGGATGAAGAGGTGGGAGCTCACGTAAGGTTCGGTCGGCTGCGAGTCCTTGCCGGACAGATCGGTGGCGTACGGCGTGGTGAACTCGTCGACCCATACCTTGGCCCGGTCACCCTGCATCTCGACGTCGGAGATGGCAGCCCTGGCAATGGCCTTGTCCCACACCTTGTCCGCTGGTGGCTCATAGCTCCGCCACTCCGCCGTGGCGAGGTCGGCGTCGCGCTGGAAGATCTTCAGAGCCGCTTGCTCAAGCGACTCCCGCTCTGCTGTCTCGATCCTGTCCTGTATCACCAACGTGGCCGGCACGGCGGCGAGTAGAGCTGCCACTGCAGCCAGAACCAGCTTGTGCTTCTTGTCCATGGTGCCCCCACCCTGAGCTGCGGATATCCCGGTCAGACGTTCGCCAGTGCTCTTCCGCTTCGCCTCCGGCCTACCGCTCCCTCGCCCTGAACCACCGGGCAGCAACTATGGCGAGACCTGCGATGGCAACGACCGTGACGGCTGCGGCGATCATGGCTCCCGGGCCCATTGTTCCAAACATGTTCGTCTCCTTAGTTGCCTGATGGCAGTACCCCGCGACTCACGGTCGTGTTCCGCGTGGAGATCAACATGGCACCCCGCTCCTGCTCGTGGAACCCGAAACGCAAAGTCTTGAGGACCATCTGAGCTTGGCTCTCATTCAGTGGCGAAATGCCTCACCTGCCTGTGCTTCTCCGGCGCCTTGACGTCTTGTCCGCCCAGCACTTCAGGCCCGCCTCGGTGAGCGCGTCGATGATCCGGTGATGTCGGGCAGCAGTGAGGTCGTGGGTCGATCCGGGCAGGGCGGGCGAGGCCCAGACCAGGTGTCCGAACGGATCGGTGAGAACCTGGATGTTCATGCCGTGGCGCTCGTGTTTCCCGGAGTGGTACGGGTGTCCGCAGCGATCCGGTCGATCGGCAGCAGGGTGCCGTCCAGGATCACAATCGCCTTCTCGCGGATCGTCCGCATCGCCTCGGCGAGCGAAGGCGCGAGGGCGGCCAGGGCCTCGACGGCTTCGCGTATGCAGCGGTAGACCGTGGCGATCCCGATCCCGATGCCGAATCCGGCAGCGAGCTGGCGTAGGTATCACCGCACCGCGGGTGCGCGAGGGCGAGCAGAGCCTGGTGGCCGACGGGCAGGCGTCGCCACCGTGTACCGATATCTTCGCCTGCCGCCGCGGCCAGTTGACCGGTAAGGAACCGCAGGGTTCGGCTGGACAGATCGATCAAGGATGGGTCGACAAGCATGCGAAGCTCCTGGCGGACACGGGTGATCTTGGTCGAGAACCCGTCCACCGGGAGCTCATCGTTGCGCAGGCGCGTCCAACTTGCGGTCGACATCGGGGTGTTGGAATGTGTTCACGGAGGCCTTCCTCAGCCCGGCACTTCCAGCTCGATACCGCCGATCCGGCAGCTCAGTCGCCGGTCGGACCGAGTCCCGATCCTTCGGGCGCCTTTCAGGTTCTTCGCAAAGGCCTTGCGCTGGGCCGGACTGACAGAGCGCCAGCGCAGCTCGACGACCGGGCGCACCGGCGGGATGAGCTCCCGCAGCCGCTCGTCGACCTGGGCGAGGCGGGTCTCGTAATCGTCGTCCGGCCGATAGACCAGATCGAGGTCGACCGACGGCTCGGTGCCGCCGGCCTGGTGGTGACAGGCCGTGAGCCAGCCGGCGATCCAGTCGAGCGCGATCCGCACCGTGGAAGAGATCTGCTCCTGCCACTCGCCGAGGTAAGGCGCGTTCACCGAATCCGCGGTCACTTCCTCCGGCATCACGATCAGCCCGCGGACGGCGGTACCGAGCAGCTCGACGTGGATGCGCGGCCACAGGCCGCTCGCGTCGATCCGGAAAGAGGGAAAGCGCCCCGCCATGCCCATCCCCGTCCGCAGCTGAGCCCAGTTCATCGCGTCGGCCGGTGGCCGGTCGGGCGTGTACGGCCCGGTAGTCCGATGCCCGAGCTGACTGGCGCGCATCATGAACACGGCCGCGAACTCGTCGCCTCGCAACGTCATGCTCACGGGGAAGAACGCCCCGATCTCGCCCATGAATACCTTGCTGGTGATCAGGGCTTCGATACTGGACCGCCCCGGGATCATCGCCGCCTCCTCCATCGCCGCCGCGCCGGCTTCTCCGGCGTCGGTGCCTGCCCCCGCACGCTGTCCAGCTCGGTCTGGACGGCCAGCGTGTCCGGGTGGTCGTCGCCCAGCCGCAGCCGCCGTTTCGCCAGCACCTCGCGCAGGACCGGCTCGGCGTCGCCCGGTCGCCCGAGCCGGTGGTGCACCCGCGCCAGCCCCACCCGGGCGTCGAGCGTCCGGCCGTCGTCGCGGCCGAAGCGCCTCACGAGCCGGGGCAGCAGGTCGGCGTACATCCGTTCCGCTTCCGCCTGTTCGCCGCTCGCCGAGAGCAGGGACGCGAGCGCCGCGGTCGCCTCCAGGGTGGCCGGGTGGTCCGGCCCCAGGTCCTGTGCGCGCTCTCCGGTCACCGCCCGGACCAGCGCCAAGGCCTCCGGCTCCCGGTGCAGGTCGGTGAGGACCGCGGCCCAGCCGAGCATCGCGCCCTGGGTTTCGACGTGCCCGGCGTCCCAGAGGTGGGAGCGGACGTCGACGACGAGTTGCCATGCGTGCTCGGCTGCGGCCAGTTCGCCCTCGCGGTGCAGGACCGGGGCGGCCTCAGCCAGCGTGACGAGGTCGTCCTGGAGCTGCTCGGCGAAGTAGCCGGCCCAGAACTCCTCGGACCGGTTCAACTCTGCCTCCGGTCGCAGCAGCAGCGCGAGTCGTTCGGCCGTGCTCGGTATCTGTGTGGGCTCCCGGGTCGCCGCGTCCTCGGCCACGAAGCGTACGTACAGCCGATAGCCGGTATCGGTGCGCGAAACGATCTTGTCCAGTTCGCCGGCGAGCTCCAGGGTGCGGGTGACGGCGTGCCGCTGCCCGTCGCCGAGGCGGGCGAACGCCTCGACGAGCGCCGGGCGGCTGTCGTCGCGGGAAGGCAGCGGAACGGCGACCTCGGCCCGCAGCTCGTCGAGCGTGGGCTCGGCCTCCGGCCGTAGGGAGCCGGTCGCCGAGCCGAAGTCGTATTCCCAGTCCAGGGCCCAGGTCAGCAGGCGCCCGTGCTCGTCGCCGGCCAGGAGCAGGGTGCCGTCGGGGGCCAGCGCGACGTGCGTGACCGCGGCCGAAAAGCCGGTGAAGGCACGCAGTTGCCGGCCGGTGGTGAGGTCCCACAACCGGGCCTTCCGGTCCTCCCCGCCCGACGCCGCGAGCCGGAAGTCCGGTGTGACAGCCAGACTCCGCACGATGCCTACGTGCCCGGCCAGGACGTGGACGCAGCGCGCGCCCACGACGTCCCAGAGCCGGACGGTGCCGTCCACCGAGCAGGACAGCAGCCGCCGGGCGTCCGGGCTCGGCAGGACGTCGACCACGGCGTCCATGTGCCCGGTGAGTACCACCTCGCACTGTCCGTCGGCGGTCCGCCAGACCCGCACCGCTGCGTCGGCGCCACCGGTGACCACGAACCGGCTGTCGTCGCTCAGCCGCGCGGCGCCGATCCACTCGTGGTGCCCGCGCAGCACCCACCGGAGCTCGCCTGCGCGCAGATCCCAGATCTTCACGCTGACGTCCTGGCCGCGCGAGAGCCCGTAGCGGTGATCGGCGCTGACGGCCACGCCCAGCACCGCCCCCGAGTGCGCCTCCCAGCGCCCGATGGTCCGGCCGCTGACGATGTCCCAGGCCGTGACCAGGCCGTCGGCGGTTCCCGCGAGAGCCACTTGGCCGTCCTCGCTGACCGCGACGTAGTACACGTGGTCGCGGGGGCTGGTGAACAGCTGGACGATCCGCCTGTCGCGCGGGTGCCAGGCGACGACCCGGCCGTCCTCGCCCCCGGACACCGCGAGCCGGCCGTCGGCGGTCATCGCCACGGCGCTGATGTGGCCGGTGTGCAGGCTGAGCGTGTGCAGCAGCTGCCCGGTCTCGACGTCGAAGACCCACGCTTCGGCGCCGCTCCCGGCGCGGGCGAGCGCGGTGGGGCTGCGGCCGCTGAACTCCAGGGCCCACGACCGGCCGTCCTCCGGGACGATCCGGCCCGCGGACCAGGCGTCGGCGAGCTCGGTACGGCGGCCGAGGGCGCCGAGGCGGCGCCAGAGACGCACCGGCTCGGTGTGGCGCCGGTGCCCGGGCAGCGCGCGGGCGGCGCGGATCAGACCCGCCGCGTCGTCGTGCCGTCCGGTGCCGGCCAGCGTGGCCGCCTCCGCCAGCAGCGCGGCCGCCCGGGCGGCGGTGGCGGCGACGTCCGGGGCTTCGTGCGGGCGGACGTAGCTCCACGGAGCCGGCGGTCCCGCGGGCGGCAGGTGCCACACCCGCACGGACTTCCCCTCGGCGGTGACCGCGACCCGCCCGGCCGCGCTGAGCACGACCTCCTTGGTGTCGGGCGTCGGGTCAAGGGACAGGCGGCACCGGCCACTGCCCAGGTCCCACACTCTCGACGGCTCGTCCCGGCCACCGCTGGAGAAGCCGACCGTCCCGTCCAGGTTGACGGCGACCCGGCCGAAGCCGGTCTTCAGCTCCTGCCGCGGTTCGCCGGACTCGAGATCGACCAGGCGGACGTCCGTGCTGCCGAGGTCGACCACGGCGAGGCGGCCGTCGCCGCTGAACCGCGCCGACATCACGGTGCGGTCGAACCGGTGCACCAGCTCGCCCGTGCGGACGTCGTACACGGAGTTCGTGTGGCGCTGGTAGTCGATGACGGAGCACAGGGTGCCCTGTGCCCCGAGGACGTCCGCCTTGCTCTCGAACTGCCGGACGTCCAGGGGCTCGCGCGTCTCGAGGTCCCAGGTGACGGTTTCCCCTTCGAAGCCGCTGGTGACCGCGTGCCGCTGGTCCGCCGTCAGCGCGACCAGGCCCACCCAGCTGGGGTGGCCGGGCAGTTCGAACCCGGCCGCGGCTTCGAGGTCGAGCACGAGCGCCCGCCCGACACCCCCGCCGACGACCACGAGCTGTCCGTCGTCGCGCACCGCCACGGCCGAGGCACGATACTTCTCGAGCTGGAACTGTTGCCGGCACTCCTTCGTCGGGACGTCCCAGATCCGCAGCCCGCCGGAGCCGTCGGCCGAGACCGCGACCTGGCCGTCCGGGGTCAACGCGAGGGCGGCGATCCAGTCTTCGTGCTCCCCCGGCAGGACCGACTGCGCGGGGGCGGGTGCGTGCTCGACCGACGCGAGCGCGTCGGCGATCTGCGGATCGCCGGGCGTCCGCGCGTCCGCGTCCCGCAGCAGTGTGGCCGCCGCGACCGGATCGCCGCGTTCTCGGTGCACGAGCGCGAGCAGGTACTCCCCGACACCGTCACCCGGATCCCCGAACCGCAAGGACTCCAGTTCGTCGACCAGTTCGGCGTCGGTGATCACCCCGGTCCGCCATCGGTGCAGCCCGCGGTTGTAGCGGGCGTGCGGGTGGTGCGGATCCGCCCGCAGAGCCCGGGTCCACAGCTCCTCGGCGCTGTCGCGGCGGCCGAGGTCCAGCATGGACAGCGCGTGGTTGGACAAGCCGTCGGCGAGCAGAGTGGCCGCCACCGGAGCGCGCCGGGGATACGGGCCGACTTCCCGCTCGTGCACCCGGATCAGGCGCTCCGCGAGCGGCCCGAGCCGGGCGGGACGCGCGGCCGGGTCCTCGGTGAAGCACTCGCGCAGCACGTCCGCCACCTCGGCCGGCACCGGCAGGACCGCGTCCGGGGCCCCGGAGCGGGCGAAGCCGTCGAAGACGCCGCCCGCCGCGGTCCCGTCCGGGTCCGGTGGCCGGCCGAGGAACATTTCGAGGATGGTGACCGCCCAGGACCAGGTGTCCGTGGCCGTCGTGAGCCCGCCCGGCGACCGCGCCTGTTCGGGCGAGCAGTACGCGGGAGTCAGGCCGCCGCCGCTGACGAACGGATCCGCGTCCCCGGCTTCCTGCCCGGTGGCCATGCGGGCCCGGGCCATGCCGAAGTCGGTGACCTTGACCGTTCCGTCCCGGGTGAGCATCACGTTGGCGGGCTTGACGTCCTGGTGCACGACCCCGTTCTCGTGCGCGTGGTCGAGCCCCCACGCGGACTGGATGGCGACGTCCAGCACCGCTCCCAGGGGCTCGGTCCCGTAGAGGCTCCGGCTCCGGACGGCTTCGGCCAGGCTGCCGCCGTCCGCCCACTCCGCGAAGACCCGGGGCACGCCGTCGAGGGTGCGGACGTAGACGCAGTTCGCGATGTGCGGGTGCAGGCCCAGCCCGACCCACACCTCGGCTTCCCGTTCGAAGTCCCGGATCGCGTCCGGCGAGCGGACCAGTGCCCGGCGCGGGGTCTTCACCGCCAGGTCGATGTCCCAGCCGTGGTGCCGGACCCGGTGCACCAGTCCCATGCCGCCGGTGCGCACCACGTCCAGGACCTCGTAGAGGTCGAGGATCAGGTCCCCTCGGCGCCACGTCGCCATCGTCGTCAGTCGATGGTGGCGACGTACACCGGTGTCCCGAGCAGGACCGACCTGGCCGTGCCGTCCGGGCTGTCGCCGTGCAGCAGGCGCTTGGCCACGAACTCGACGTTCTGCGCAGGCCACCGCAGGCTCGCCACGGCGCCCTGCACCCGGGCGAGCGCGGCACGATCGGCCCGGTCGAGGTCGCCGTCCACCGCGTCGGCGACGTACTCGTCCTCGAGGTCCGAAGTGACTCCCAGCCCGTCGAGCATCGACGACATCATCGAGCGCCCCACCCCGCGCGCCTCGGCGTCCGGCACGGAGTCCCACACATGCTTGTACGAGCCGCCCAGCCCGACGACGGTGTTCTCGCTCCGCCCGCCGAAGAACACCAGCGAGGACGTGGGATCGCCGGGGAACGCCCCCCAGCGCATCGGCAGCAGCCCCCAGAAGAACTGACCCGGCTCGTCCACCGATCCGAGATCACCGCGATCGCGCAGGTACCCGACGACGGTCTCCAGCCGGCGGATCCGGTCGTCGGACGGGCCCTCGGTCGTTCGCTTCGCCGACAGCACCGTGAGATTCACGCCCAGCTCCGTCTGGCGCTTCGCCCCGAACCTGGGATCGATCTGCGGCAACAGCATGTCGATCTTGCTGTCGCTGACGTAAACGTAGTAGCTGAACGACATTGCCAGCTCCCTCCCAGGCATTGACCTGCCCCAGCGTAGCGATCACGGCCCGATGCGAGCCATCAGATGCGTGGATCGGGCACCGTGAGGTTGCGGTGCCCGCGCTCCGATCGGGATGACGCACACATTCAGAAGACCAAGTCGCGATCACGCAAAGGCCCTGAGGAACTGGCTGTGTTCGGCGCGGGCTACCGAGCTCGAGGGGACCGTCGTCAAGGACGATCCAGGTTGAACAGTCATGTGCGGCTTGGGTGCAGGTGGGGCCGGACATCAGCGATCGGCCGGCCGGTTCGAGGCCGCCCTCGACGGCTTCGGCCGGGCACTGTCGCTCGTACGCGGCCCGGTGCTCGACGGCACTCCCGAGGGCCCGGTGCTGACCCGCTTCTCCACCTGGGTGGAGGAGGAGCGGCTCGCCTTCCTGGAGCCTTCCGTCGATGCCAGTACGGCGCTCGGCCGGCACCGCGAGGTCATCAGCCTGCTGAACACCCTCACCGCCGAGTACCCGTTGCGGAAGTCCTTCTACCGCCAGCTGATGCTGGTGCCGTACCGCTCGGAGCGGCAGGCGGAGACGCTCCCGGTGTACCGCTCCGCACAGCCCGTCCGCAGATCCGCACTGGGCCTGGAGCCCTGCCGGTCGCTGCGCCGAATGCACCAGGCGATCCTCACTTCTGACCGGCTCCTCGATCTCCCCGTGGCGAGCTGACGGTGGCCATGAGGCACTCTGTGGCATCCGATGCGCCCATTCAGCCGGTGTTCGCCTGGGCGATCGGGTGAAACCGGTCTCCGCCCCCTCATCGATGTAGCCGAGTCCCGTTGCCTGTCCAGGCATCATGCCTGATCCCGCCCGCTCCTGATGGGTGCGGTATCCGAACCCCTGGGCACTCTGGAGAACAAGAAAGAGTCCTGATGAATATTCACCGGTTGGCCCAGTGGACGGCGCGCTGGACGCTGTGCGTGCTTGTGGGCATTGCCCTGCACGTTCATCAACACGGCCACCGTCTGCGGCGGCGGCAGCGGGTCGGCCACCGTGAGCAATCCGACGACGGTCACCGGCGGCACCTGCAACGGCGGGAACGACGGTGGGGGATCGATCCTGCCGACCAACCCCAACGGCATCCTCACGATGTTCAGCAACGTCAGCACCAGCAACAACATCATCAGCTCCGGCGGCAGCAACACCAACCAGACCTTCACGAAGACCACCGAATGACAACGACCTTCCGAGCGAGCCACCCCATCCCATGGCGGTGGCCCGGTTGCGTAACGGCGCCGTGTGCAGATCTTCCACCGCCGACCACTCCCGCCCGCCACGCTGCGCACACCAACGATCCGGATCGGCGGGCAGATCACACCTTCGAGGCCGAGCAGCCGCGCACATCGCACGTCTCGTGCCGAGGTCTCGAGACGTCAGTGGTCCGGCTCAACCCGGCGCCCTCGTATGGCGAACCAGCAGGGGAGGACTCTGTGTGTCAGGGAACACCAGCCGCAGGCCGCGCAGCGTTCCGGATGTCGGGTGGGAGGCCGTCGGTACTGTCGGCGGGCCCCAGAAGCGGTGAAACCAATACCGACGGCGACGCACTCCCGCCGCGGACCGGATCGGGCAACCTCCCACGGGCGGTCGTGTTGGCGGTGCTGGTCGGGGCGCTGCTCCCCGGCACTGTCGCAGCGTGCAGCCCCGGCGGCAAGGACGTGACCGCGACCAGCCGCCAAGTGCACCTCGGGGCCGATTCACACGGCGTGCCGTTGCTGCGAGCAGAAGTGCGAGACACCCTCCCCCACGACCCGCAAGCCTTCACCCAGGGCCTGGAGTTCCGCGGCGGCAGCCTCTACGAAAGCACGGGCCTGGTCGGCCGGTCCTCGCTGCGCGCCGGACGGCCGGGCAAGTCGCCCACCGTGTACGCCGAGCTGCAGGCGCCCTTGTTCGGCGAGGGCATCACCCTGTCCGGCGACAAACTCTGGCAACTCACCTGGCGCAACGGCACCGCCATCGAGCGCGACCCCACCACACTCGCAGAACGTCGCCGTGTCACCTACCAGGGCGAAGGCTGGGGCCTGTGCCACCAACGCTTCTCCGGGCGGCAACAGCTCGTGATGAGCAATGGCACCGACCGGCTCACGTTCCGCGACCCCAACACCTTCAAGGCAACAGGCAGCATCGACGTGCGCCAGGACGGCCAACCCGTGACAGGGCTCAACGAGCTGGAATGCGCGCCCGACGGCTTCATCTACTCGAACGTGTACCCGACGGACACGATCGTGCGCATCGACCCCAGCACCGGCACCGTCACCGCACACATCGACGCCACCGGACTCCTGACCCCATCCGAACGCAGCGGAGCCCAAGCACTCAACGGCATCGCCGCCGTGCCAGGAACCAACCTGTTTTTGATCACCGGCAAGCTCTGGCCCCGCATGTTCAAGGTCAGCTTCGTAGCAAAGTGACCGCCCTCGTCGGCATGCGACGGAGGGCAGGGCCGCGCTGTTCAAGCGGTCCCCCGCGGGCGTGGTCAGGTCAGTAGCTGTACCCAACTGGCGCTGAGTTCATCGAGCATCTGATTACGCGTCAGCTTCCAGTCGGCACGATCCCAGTTCTGGCCGACGAAGTCGAGCTGGGCCATCGCAAGAACGCCCCGAAAGTGGCGTTGATGGGGCTCGAGGCGCCCAGCCGTCGTCAGTCCGTCCTCGATGTCGCTGATGGCCTCCCCCATCCATCGCTCGCTGCTGACGCTGCCCCACACCACGTCGTCGACCGCGGCCGGGTCGAGGTACATGGGCCTTGGCCAGTACGCCCATCAGCGTGTGGCCGCCAGATCATCTGGGCGGACGCCGGCCCAGCGCGCAGCTGAACCGGCCGAACGGTGTCCGTGCCGCCATGTACTGGAAGGCGTCGGTCACTCGGCGATGCCTCCCACGAACGCAGGGGCGCCCGCGCCCTCGAGGTCCGTCCGTGCGAGCGCACCCGCGGTGTCCATCTCCCGGCCGGGCCGAGGACAGCGCGATGGGGACGAACATCGCGGGTTCCTCGTCCGGGGCCAGCGCGGTGGGACCGTACACCCAGTCGGTGAAGCCGTAGTCGTGGGCATCACGCCCGCGCATGATCGCGTTGCGCTGCAGCCGCTTCTCGCCGTCCAGGTGCCACAGGTCGCCCCACGCGCGGGCGGTGGACTGCACCCGGCGGCAGTGCTCGACGCAGACCGCCTCGTAGGAGGCGAGTCCGGCGTCCCAGTCCGGTACTCCGGCGTTCCCGGTGGACTGACGGGTGACTGAGTCACGGACGACAGCGTGCGCCGGGTTCGCCTACAAGACATGTAAATTCTGGAGAGCAGAACCACGGTGAACGAAGGCGCACCGGACGCCGAACCGGAAGGCCGCACCAGGCGTCTCAATGGCCGAGTCAAGCCGCCGACACTAGAGTCCGTGGGCAAGTTGCATGCGTCAGGCTGCTGGGAGCCGACGTACCTCTTGGCCTCGGCCTTCACTCCCGCCTCACCGACCTGCGGACCCACCGTCAGAGTAGGCGCTGACCTGAGGCTGATGGGTCGCCCGCTGCCACCGCTGGTTGCCCTTCGCCGCCCTCGGACGGCCCAGCGGTGGTCCGGCGCTTACGCCTGAAGGTACTCCTGGAGCGCCGTTATAGCCGTCGCCACGGACTCCTCAGCGCTGGTCGTTTCGAGCAGAATCTCGGTCGGATCATGCTTCTGCGCCACCGAGTAGCTGCCTCCGGGAAGAAGGGCGATACACACGGGGAGAACGTTGCCCTCCCCCAGCCAATGCCGCCGACCAGTGCTGAAACAAAGCCTGGCGTGGCTGGTGAAGGGATAGAACCGGCCGAGTGTGCTGTTCCGCGCCGCGTCCACGAGGGCTCCCATGATCGGCGGTACCCATGTCGTAGCGGAGCCTCGGGAGCGCTCGTCCCATTGCGTTGCGGCACGCGCTTGAAAGTCCCACTCTGCCTCGACCGAGTCTCGGGATTCGCGTTCTGGGTCCATGGTCTGATGCCCCTCCGAGATGCTTGCGGCACGGTACCGCCCGGGTAGTGGAGTCTCAATGCCCAAGTCAGGCTGCTTGGGCGGTTAACGGGGCAGGGGTGAACACCCGGTTGTCGCGCAGGAGAGCCCAGAGCACATCGGCCCGCCGGCGGGCGAGAGCGATGACAGCCTGTACATGCTTGAGTCATGGCCCGCTGGGCGGTAGCCGGGGTGATCGGGCAGATCCGTGACCAGCTCCGCAAGCGCGTCCGCCGGGACATGGGCCGATCGCCCGGGGGCGGTCGCCACCATCATCGACTCGCAGTCCGTGAAGGGCCGCCGAAACCGTGGGCAAGGACTCACGCGGCTACAACGCGGCGAAGAAGATCAACGGCCGCAAGCGCCACCTGGTCGTGGATACCAAGGGCCTGCCACTGTTCGTGATGGTCACCCCGGCCGACATCACCGACCGCGACGCGGCCAAGGAAGTGCTGTTCCGGCTGCGGCTGATGCACCCGGAGATCACGATTGTCCGGGCCGACTCGGCCTACGCCGGACAGCTCGTGACCTGGGCGAAGAAGTACCTGAACCTCACTGTCAAGACGGTCAGCCGACCCAAGGACGCGAAGGGGTTCGTCGTTCTGCCCCGCCGCTGGGTGGTAGAACGGTCGATCGCCTGGGTCATTCACGCCCGTCGGCACGGCCGCGACTACGAACGGCTCATCCAGCACTCCGAGTCGCTCATCACCTGGGTCGCGATCACGCTGATGACCAGGCGAATCACCCGCCGCACCTCCCGCCGGACCGGCCAGCCCGCCTCACGCGAGGCCCAGCGGGACTGACCGCGGTCACCGCCGCGAACGCCAACCGCGCCTTCCGACTCACGCACCCTCGCACGGAGCTGCACGGCCCGTCAGCACCGCAGCAGGGGCAGCTGAACTCAGCCTCCCGCTATCTCCACCGGCGCTTGGCACCGTAAGCGCGCACTGACCACACGCTCAGCGCCACTGACACGACGCCGTGAGGCAAACGCTCCCGCTAGAGCACACGGACGGCGGCATTCGCCTCACGGTCCAAGACCGGCGGGACAGAACCTAGCGGTTCGGGTAGTAGGCCGGGAAGCACACGGCGCCGTCCGCGCCGCAGATCTCCGTCTTCGGAATCTGGCGCGAGTGCTTCTCGTAGGAGATCAGGCCCAACTTGCGGCCCGAACCGAAGGTCACGACGGCGTCGTGGATCGGGCCCGCCGCCTCTGACATCGCCCCCTTGTAGTCGTACGGGCCGTGCTCGCCCTCGACGATGGCAAGGAAGACGAACAGGCTGGGCTGCTCGCCGGGCTTCTCCTGGTACGGCTCGCCCGTCGTCACGTTCAGGACGCCCTTGCGCGGCCAGCTCTCCGGCAGGGACCCGCACTCGATCCTGGCCAGCCCCTCGCGAACGATCGCGGAACAGTAACTACGGTCGTCCTTCATCCACAGGAGCTCACCGGCGTCCGGCGCATCCCGCCGGATCACCGCTACGAACTCGTCGGACGGCATCTCGTAGGACGACAGCGAGTTCATGCTCTTGCGGACCGACGCCAGCATCGGCCCGTCGGCGACCGTAGGCCGAGCCGCCCCGACCGGGACGGCGGGCCCCGACGAGGATGCCGGCTTGGGCGGCGAGGGTGACGCAGTGGGTGAGGCCTGCGTCTGCTGCGACTTCGGCGGCGCGGATCCCGACGGTGGAGCCGCCGTGCACGAAGTCACGGCCAGCAGTGCCAGTCCGTACCCCGCTCCGCGCGCGACGAGCCTGCGCCCGTGCCTGTTGAGCCCCATCTGCCCCACCCCCGTGATCGAACCCCCGCACCCCTCGAACGGGGCGAACCCGTCGAAGCGTAACGCTCATACCTGTCATGAACGGCTCAGGAACAGGTACTCAGCTTGTCCTACCTTCCAAGCGTGGGTCTGAGCTGGTCCTTCGTAAGATCAGCGGGCCCGGGGGTTCTGGGTATGGCTGTGAGCTTGTCGCCGTTCCATGGCTCAAAGAACTTGGCCGCCCGGAGCCCCGCGACGACTCGACCGCTAATTGGGATACGCGACTTGATCGCTGTGTAGGACAACGTCGGCGAGGTCGTCTGCGGGTCCGTGTGTGACGACGAGCTGGCGGAGGTGACCCGTGCCCCAGATCTGGGCCGGAGTGGACATCGGCAAGGAACACCACCACTGTGTGGTGGTCGACGAGCGAGGCGAACGCCTCCTTTCCCGCCGAGTTTTCAACGACGAACAGGCTCTGCTGGAGCTCATCGCAGACGTACTCGCGCTGTGCGAGGACGCCCTGTGGGCGGTGGACATCAACCATGGCGGCGCCGCGCTGTTGATCGGCCTTCTGCTCAACCACCGGCAGCCGATGGTCTACATCACCGGCCTCGCCGTGCACCAGGCGTCGACGGCCTACCGGGGTCAGGGCAAGACGGACGAGAAGGACGCGTTCGTCATCGCTGACCAGGCACGTATGCGCCAGGACCTCGGTCTCCTGCGGCCCGGTGACGAGATAGCCGTCGACCTGCGCACCCTGACCGCCCGCCGCCTTGACCTGGTCAACGACCGCACCCGTCAGACCAACCGACTGCGAGCTCAGCTACTTGAGTTCTTCCCTGCTCTGGAGCGGGCGTTGAACTTGAGCAAGAAGGGTCCGGTCGTGCTGCTGACCGGTTACCAGGCGCCGGCCGCGATCCGCCGCAGCGGGGCCAGCCGGATCGGAACCTGGCTGAAGAACCGCAAGGTGAAGAATGCAGCAGCGCTCGCCGAGACGGCCGTCGAGGCGGCCAAGTCGCAGCACACCGCACTGCCGGGTGAGACTCTCGCGGCCGCCATGGTGGCCCGGATCGCCAAGGGCGTGCTGGCTCTCAACGAGGAGATCGCCGAACTCGACGCGCTCATCGAGGGCCGGTTCAGCGAGCACCGACACGCTACGGTGATCCGGAGCCTGCCTGGCATGGGCTCCCTCCTCGGTGCCGAGTTCATCGCCGCTACCGGCGGAGACATGGAAACTTTCGGCACGGCCGACCGCCTGGCGTCCTTCGCCGGCCTCTCACCCGTGCCGCGGGACTCCGGACGCGTCAGCGGCAACATGCGCCGCCCACGCCGCTACCACCGAGGCCTGCTCCGGGCCTTCTATCTCTCCGCGATGGCCAGCCTGAGAACCTGCTCCGCCTCCCAGGCCTACTACGCACGAAAGCGCAACGAGGGGAAGGGCCACAAGCAAGCCTTGCTCGCTCTGGCTCGTCGACGAGCCAATGTCCTGTGGGCCATGATCCGCGACGGAGCATGTTACGAGGCCCTACCAACCGTCACGGCAGCGGCTTGACATCGTCATTGGGAAGTTCTTTAACCCTTTCGGCGTTCAGGGACTGAACTGGATTCAGAGTTTCAGTGGCCCGAAGGTGCCGTCTCGGAACATGAAGACGGTCGGCTCGGTGTCGAACTCCTCCCGGAAGTACCCGCTGTAGCCAGGTTCTTCGACGTGGGGTGCGAGCAGGTCCAGGACGGTGTAGAGGTCACCCATCATGTCGTCGAGCCAGAGGTTGCGGCTGAACAGTCCCCATGCGTGGAGCTCACCACCGGGCATGAAGCCTCGGGACTGGCGTCGTAGGGACACGAAATCGCCTCCTGGCAAGCGACTGTCCGGATCCGGGGAGAGTAGTGGATACGAGTGCTCCTCCGCGTCGAGCTCTGCTGGACGCTCGGGGGCCAGGCCGAGGTGCCATCGCAGGGCTGCCAGGACCGTGTCGGGCGTGTCGTCCCGGAGGATGCACGTGAAGACGACTTCGTAGTGGAGGCTCACGGGAGTGCATTCTGCCCGGCGCCACTGACAGACCCAGATCATGGCCTCACAGCCGGGCTTGATCACGTTCGATCAGGGTGCCCGGGCGTCTGACGGTCTTGCCCACGTCGTAGCGGGTGGCGGGCTGCTTGTTGTTCGAGCCGAGCGGGCGACCGGGGCCTGGCCGCGATGGTTTGGGCGCACGGGCCGGGCAGTGCAGGGTCGGGCGGAGGTTCCTGAACCCCCGGCGGACCCGGGCGGGTGTGAGCCGGCCGGGCTCGGCCGGCTTCTCCCAGGGGCGGCGGAGGTCAGCGGCCAGCGGCCGGACGAGGCGGAGGTGGGTGTGGGCCGCGATGACTAGGGCGCATATCGAGTCGTGATGAATTGGTGGTTGGGGTGAGGTCTTTGATCCAGATCATCGAGGCGCGCAGGTGGAGGCCGGCGAGGTAGCTGTTTGGGGTCTTGTCGTATCGGGTGGCGATGCCTCGCCAGGCCTTGAGCTTGTTGATCAGGCGCTCGACGGTGTTCCTCTCCTTGTAGAGGTCAGCGTCATGGCTGACGGGCCGGCCTCCCCTGGAGCCCTTCTTGTGCCAGTTGGCGGCCTGGTCCCTCTTCTCCGGGATGACCGCCTTGATACGGCGTTTGCGCAGGTGGGCGCGGTTTCCGCGGGACGAGTACGGCTTGTCCCCGGCAACTGCGTCCGGCCGGGTGCGGGGATGGCCCACAGGCCCGCGCACCCGCACCTTCTTCAGAATGGGGATGAACTGCGGGCTGTCCGCTGCCTGGCCCGCAGTCAGGACGAATGCCAGCGGGGGGCACTTCCGGTCGGCGGCGAGGTGGACCTTGCTGGTGAGCCGCCTCTGGAGCGTCCCAGGAGAGCGGCCTTCAGCCGGAGTTTCCGCCGTCGCCGGATGCGGCGTCGTTCTTCCCGTGCGGGATCGTCTTCGCAGTCCTGCCCGCTTTGTTCTTCGCGGCCGCCCCTTTTGACCTGGCCTTCTCCTCCTCGGCGGCGGCTTTCTCCAGGGCGGTGATGACGTCCTCGTCAAGGTGCATCCCCGCCGCGTCGTGGCGGCCCGGGCGGTGGTGGAGTCGATGCTGACCAGGGACAGGTCCACCTGACCCCGCTTTGCGGCTTCCGCGATCAGGCCCTCCAGCAGGGCCTCGAAGACCCCGGCGTCCCGCCACTGCCGGAAGCGGTTGTGGACGGTCGACCAGGCACCGAACTGCGCCGGCATCTCCCGCCACTGTCCGCCGGTCCTGAACCGCCAGATCACACCCTCGAACTGCTGCCGCAGCCGGTCGGGGTACGGGCCGTACTCGCCGACAGGCAGGTACGGCCCGATGAACTCCCATTCCTCATCAGTCAGTTGCACTCGCGTCATGCAAGAAGATCTATCCTTCCCGGCCGCGCCGCGGGAGCGAAATCTGGGGCTGCCACCGTCCGCCATCGAGTCGAACTGGGCTCAGCCGAGACCACGATGGGCGGCCCACAACCTCCCAGCACGGCTGGCAGCGTCTGCGACCAGGGACGCCAGTTCGGGTTTGTCGGGGACTGGGAACGAGACGTATGCGCCCCGACCACCACCGACGGGTCGGCCATAGGCCTTTGCGGCGAGGCTGCCGTCCGGGAGAAGCCGGACGTTGAGTGTGGTGAGCGTGAACGCTTCACCGCGTCGCGTGTCCGTCCAGCGGAGCGCCTGCGGGATCGTGACATTGATCGCCAGAGCACTCACTTCCAGGTCGCTGCTCATGGACGGATGATCTCACGCGAGTCCCCACAGGCGGCCACCACCGGCTTATGCAGCAGGCAGTTTGATCACGACTCAATACGCGCCCTAGCTGGTGACGCCCTTCACGCGAGCGGGCCGGTATACCCCAGAATCCTGCTGCTTCAGTGAAGATCCGACTGGACCTCGGTCAGTCGATGCCTTCGACGATGCGGAAGTCGCGCTCGACGCCGTCGGAGAGGGCGACCAGCGCCTCCTGGTAGGCCGCACTCTCGTGCGCCGCGACGGCCTGCTCGAAGCTGTCGAACTCGATCAGGACGGTGCGCTCGGCGATTCCGGCGTCATGCGCCACGACCCGACCGCCACGGGCGAGGATCCGACCGCCCCCGGCCTCGACGGCCGGACCGGCCAGCTTGTTGTAAGCAGCCAGCTTCTCAGGGTCTGAAATGGTGCGGTAGGCGCTGACCCAGTAGCCCTTGGGCATGGAACCTCCAGTGTTGGGATGAGTGCATCTGACTTACGGGTTGATCTCGGACGAGCGTCGGCGGGCGAGAGCGAGGCTTGTCAGCGTCGTGATCGCCATGGCGCCGATGCCGACCAGCGCCGCGGTGGTGTAGGCACTGTCGTCGGGGAAGAGGTGGCCGGGGCCGGTGCCCGCGGCGAGGATCAGGCCGCCGATGGCGCTGCCCAGGGAGTACCCGACGCTGCGGACGACGTAGTTGAAGCTCATGGCGCTCGACGTCTCGCTCTTGGGGGTGACGGCCAGGATGACGCCGGGCATCGCGGCCGAGAAGCCGCCGACGCCGAAGCCGAGCACGCCCATCGCCGCGAACAGTTCGGCCAGGTCCGACCGGGCCGCCGCGAACAGGGCGAACCCGCCGCCGACCACGACGGCGCTGCCGGCCAGGAGCAGGGGGGCGGCGATCCGCGTCCGGACCCGCGGCGTGAGCTTGCCGGCGACGAACCCCAGCACCGAGAACGGGATGAGGACCAGCCCGGCGACGAAGGTCGTCAGCCCGAAGCCGTAGCCGGCGCCGTGCGGCGTCTGCGCGTACCGGGTGATGAGCGTGAGCAGGAGGTACATGCCGATCCCGCCGACGAACATGGCGAGGTTCGCCCCGGCGACCGCCGGGTGCCGCACCGCCCGCACATCGACCAGGGGCGTCGTGCTGCGCAGCTCGATGACGGCCCAGACGCAGAGCAGCACCACCGCGACGACGGCGAGGCCCGCCGCCCCGGCGAGGTGCCG
The DNA here is from genome assembly GCF_036108815.1 of Streptomyces sp. NBC_00353. Classification (NCBI taxonomy): domain Bacteria; kingdom Bacillati; phylum Actinomycetota; class Actinomycetes; order Kitasatosporales; family Streptomycetaceae; genus Streptomyces; species Streptomyces sp. NBC_00353. The sequence continues at coordinate 521,234 of NZ_CP107985.1, forward strand.
GCTCCACAGATTCCGTTCGCCGGCGAGGAACAGCACCAGGAGCAGCGCAGCGGCCAGGACGACCGCTCCGCCCACGTCCACGTGGGCGGAGCGGCCTTCGGGGGCTTCGGGCATGGAGCGCCACGCGGTCAGGAGGGCGGCGGCGGTGACGACCAGGCCGAGGCCGTAGGCGGCCCGTACCCCGCCGAGCTCGGCGAGCAGTGCGGCCAGCGGGTAGCCGACGCCGGCCCCGATGATCGAGACCACCGAGATCAGGGCGATCACGGCCGCGCTGCGCTCCTCGGGGAGGTGGTCCCGGGCCACGCCCATCATCAGCGCCGTCAGCCCGAGCCCGACGCCCTGGGCCGCCCTGCCGGCCAGCAGCCACGCGAACGGCAGCGGCAGCACGGTGAGCGCGCTGCCGGCGACGACGACCGCCAGCGTGGCGAGGATCGTGGCCCGCCGGTGCGGGCCGGCTCCGAGCCGGCCCAGGACCGGCGTGGCGACGGCGCCGCTGAGCAGCGCGACGGTCAGCGTCCACTGCGCGCTGCCGAGCGAGACGTGGAACGAGGTCGCCACGCTGGTGATGAGCGGCGTCCCGAGGCTGGCGACCGCCGCCACGACCAGAGCGATGAACATCAGGGCGGGGACCAGCAGCCGCGCCTCGGAACGCGCCACCGGGAACGCCTTCACCGCGACCCCGCCGACCGGCTGCCCGGTCACTGCTTCGGCCCTTCGCGGTCCTGGCTTTCGAGCTCTGCCAGATGCTTCAGCGCCGGAAGGGCCGCCACCAGCGCCTCGACCTCGTCGCCGGTGAGCTCGCCGATCAACCGCTCGAACGCGTGGACGCCCGCCTGGCGTCGCGTCCGGACATAGGAGGCGCCGGCCTCGGTCAGGCACACCAGCGTTACCCGCTTGTCGGACGCGTCGCCCCGCCGCTCGACCAGGCCGGACTCCTCCATCACCCGGACCAGGGCGGTCATCGCGGGCTGGGTGACGCCCTCGACCGCGGCCAGATCGGTGATGCGCCGCGGGCCGGTCCGGTCCAGGGTGGCCAGGGTGGCGGCGGACGTCAGGCTCATGTCCCGGGGCAGGCGTCTCGCGGCCCTGGTGGCCAGGCCGTAGAGGGCTGCCCCGATGGCGGCGGACGCGCCAGGAGCGGTGTCTTGACGGCTCATGCTCGAAGCATAGCATTTTTATATTCATAGCTTATGGAAATGGTCGACTGGCGCGGGCGGCGCGCCCCTTGAGCAGGCCGGCCCGCCGGATCCGGGTCAGCGCCAGGCCCAGCAGCCGGTCGGCGCGGTCGCCCTCGGCGAGCCGGTCGCGGAAGTCGGACAGCACGCTGCGGTGGAAGCCGGGGTCTTCCAGCTCCAGGCCGAGGGCGTACTTGAAGTCGATGCGGCGGCGAACCGCCTCGGCGGCCTGGCGGTCCGACAGGTTCAGCGCGTACTGCAGCACGCAGACGGAGGCCAGCTGCGCGGGCAAGAGCCCGGGGCGGCCGTCGCGCGGGTACCAGGCGGTGAAGTCCTCGTCGCCGAACAGGCCGTCGAGGCGGTCGCGGATCCACATCGCAGCGGTGCCGTGGGGGTTGCCGGCCCGGGCGACCCGCACGGTCAGCGCCGGGATCTCGGCTCCGGGACGGGGCTGGAGGGACATGTCAGGCTCCTGGGGGACATGGGCAGGACGCTCCCACAAGCCTGACGCAACGTCACGGTCATTGACTGTCCGTCCTCAAGATTCCCGACAGAGTCCGATCCGGAAGACCTGGCGCACATCTCGCCGTACCTGACCGAACACATCAACCGGTTCGGCGAGTACAGCACCCACGAACTCGGCATCCAGCCCGAGGCGTACGACCCGAAACTCGACGTCGACTTCGCCCCGCTGCGCGAGCAGGACCTGACCGCCGCCGGTCTCGGCCAGGCTGCCTGAGCCGTGAGGGAACTAGCTGGTGACGCCCTTCACGGGAGCGGGCCGGTATACCCCAGAATCCTTCTGCGAGGGTCAGCCTCCAACACCGTGGCCCGGGCAGGTGATCCGATAGCGCTGCCGTGGGGGCGGGGTTTGTGACGGTTCTTGTGGGCCCTCGCCGCATTTCAGAGGGATACCCGCGCTGTTCTGCCAGCGGCAGAACACCGGCCGGACCGGGCTCGACGATCACTACAGTCCAGTCTCATGACGACGATTACGACGCGTGCGGTCGAGTATCCGGCCGACGGTTTGACAATGATCGGGCACCTCGCGCTCCCGGCCGGTGTCGACCGCCGGCCCGCGGTGCTGCTCGGACCAGAGGGCATGGGGCTCAGCGACGTCGAGCGCCGCCGGGCCGATGCTCTCGCCGAGCTGGGATATATAGCGCTGGCCTTCGACCTTCATGGCGGGCGCTATTTGAGCGACCCCGAGGAGATGCTGGCCCGTTGCCTGCCGCTGCTCGCTGATCCCGAGCGGATGCGAGGCATCGGCCATGCGGCGCTCGATGTGTTGCGCACCGAACCGCGGACCGACCCCGACCGGATCGCCGCCGTCGGCTATGGCACGGGGGGTGCCGTCGGGCTGGAACTCGGGCGCGGCGGCGTCAGCCTGCGCGCGATCGGGACAGTCAACGCACTGACCACGGGCCGACCGGGCGAGGCGGCGCGCATTCGCTGCCCGGTGTGGGCCGGGGTCGGGTCGGAAGACCCGATCATGCCGCCCGCGCAACGGAACGCGTTCACCGCTGAGATGCAGGCCGCGGGCGTCGACTGGCGCCTCGCGGTCTACGGCGGCGCCTTGCACGCCTTCCACCACCCGCCGGTCGGCCACCCCGTGGTCCCCGGCGTCGGCTACCACCCACGGCACGCGCAGCGAGCCTGGCGCGACGTCGTCGACCTGCTCGCCGAGTGCCTGCCCGTGACGGAGGATCTGGGGCATGACCCAGGTAAGCATGCTGGCCCCGGGCACTGACAGTCCACTCCCCTCAAGTCCGCACAGCAGAAACGCATTCGGGCGGTTACTCGATCGCGGAGACATATTCACAACTACCGCAGTAAATACCGGATTTACTGCGGCAGGGCCCCTACCGTGATCACCGCGACCTGCGGCGGACCAATCCGGCCGCCGGGGCGAGGTGTACGCATTTAGAACTCCTAACGAAATGATCTTCGAGGTGGTTGGATCACTCCGGGACTGATGATCCGGGGGTGTGGCGTGGCTCGGCCGAAGCCGTGCGAAGTCGATGACGATCTGTGGGCGGTGGTCGAGCCGCTGCTGCCCAAGGTGGAGCGGCGGACCCGGCATCCCGGGCGCAAACGACATCCGGACCGGCTGGTCTTTCAGGGCATTCTGTTCGTGCTGCATACCGGGATCGCTTGGGAACATCTGCCGCAGGAACTCGGCTTCGGCTCGGGCATGACGTGCTGGCGCCGTCTGGCCGAGTGGACCGAGGCCGGCGTGTGGCCAAGGCTGCACGAGGTGCTCCTGGCAAAGCTGCGTAGAGCGAACGCCCTGGACTTCTCCAGGGCAGCGGTCGATGGATCCCACATCCGGGCGTTAAAAGGGGCTCCAAGACGGGACGAAGCCCTGTTGACCGGGGCAGAAGCGGCAGCAAACACCATCTGGTCACCGACGCCACCGGCATCCCGCTCGCCGCCACCCTGACCGGCGGCAACCGCAACGACGTCACCCAACTGATCCCGCTGCTTGAAGCAGTGCCACCTGTGCGGGGCAAACGCGGCCGGCCCAGGCGCCGCCCCGACGTGGTGCTGGGCGACCGCGGCTACGACCACGACAAGTAACCGCCGCCTCGTCCGGAATCTTGGAGTGAAGCCCGTGATCGCCCGCCGCGGTACCGAGCACGGCTCCGGACTCGGCACCCAACGCTGGGTCGTGGAGCGTGCATTCGCCCACCTGCACTGGTTCCGCCGCCTGCGTATCCGCTGGGAGATCCGCGACGACATTCATGAAGCTTTCCTCACCCTCGGATGCGCACTCATCTGCTGGCGCCGCTTGAACTCATTCCGATAGGAGTTCTTAGTGCTGAGGTATTCGATGACGCCCTTGCCGAGGATGAGTATCTGGGTGTCGGCTTCGCTCTGCTCGCTGCTGATGGGCGTGTGCAGGCCGGCGAAGGCTGTCTGGTCGGCGGCGTCCCAGGCCCGGTGGACCGGCTGGCCGACGACGGCAGAGAGCGCCGTGCTGAACCGCTCGCGGGCGTATGCCAACCGGCGCAGCGGATCGGCGGTCCCGTCGGTTCACTGGCCTAGGATGTCGCGGCGCCGGCGCTCCTGGTCAATGCCGCCGCGGGGTGGGATGTTGAAGCTGAGCCAGTGAGCGCGCTCAGCACTCGGCAGGTCGCGGCCGAGGCCACCGAGGTACGTCCTCGTCGTTGCGGCCGATCGAGATGCCCCACAGGCCCAGACACGACAGCCGGCCGTTGCTCACCTGGTAGTGGGAGGGCTCGGAGGCGTAGCGGCCCAGCACCTCGCGCCGGAAATAGACGCGAGTCAGGTAGTCGGGGGTACCGAGGCCGTTGAAATGGCTGCCGGGCCGGTCCGGGTCGCAGTCCCGGAGGCCGCTTTCTCGACGAACCCCGGCCGACGATGGAGTGACAGCGATGCCTCGTTGGTGCGAGGATCCTGGCTTCGCACTCGTATCTACCCAGGTCAACCGGAGACCCATGTCCGCCATACCGCCGTCCACGCCGCCAGAGTCCGGCATCGCCGCGCTGGCATTGCTGCGCAGACTCAACAGGAGAGGTCGCGGACTTGCTATCGCTGGTATGGCTTCCAGCGCGGCGCTGGTGCTCGGCGGAGTCGCCCTGGCGTTGGGCCCGATCGGCGGGTCGATCTTCGGCGGCGTCGACGCGGATCCGGACAAGCGGGTGTCCGGGGCGGGTGACCGGTCGGCCGCCAGCCTCGCGGTGGGCGAATGCTTCACCAGCTCGCAGCGGGGAGAGGTCTACTCCGCGATACGCGTGGCGTGCTCCCGACCACACGACGGCGAGGTGTTCGCCACGGTCCCCCTCACCGGACCTGGCGGCACCGACGATGCCCTCGCGAAACACTCTTACCACCAGTGCAGGAATCGGCTGACCGACTACATCATGGACGATTGGTCGATGCCCGACACACTGGGCGTCAACTACTTCTATCCGACCCGGGAGACCCGGCAGTCGGGCAGCACGACCGCCGTCTGCTTCACCGCCGACACGCACGGCCGGACCGCCAGCAGCGTACGCAAGGACGAGACCAACCTGCCGGCGGACCAGATTGCCTTCCTGAGGCTGGAGCTGGCGTCCGGGCGTGTCTGGAAGACCCATCCGGACCTGGGTAGCCTGGCCGCCAACCGCGCCTGGTCGGTGAAGTTGGCGGCCGCGCTGGACCACGAGGCGGACAGCCTCGAGCCCGCCACCTGGCCGGTCGGCGCCAGGCCAAAGGTCGCCGCTTATGTCGGGGAGCTGCGGAAGAGCGCCGAGCTGTGGCGCAAGGCTGTGGCAGCACACGACTCGGACAGCTACTTCGCCCGCTCCGACGACGCCTGGGGCCACCCTGACTACAAGTACCAGCGGGATGTCCGCAATGCCCTGGGGCTGGCTTCGAACCTTCCCGCCACCTGCTTCGGGCCGCCGTTCTAGAGCGAGAGATCCTGACCGAGCGGGATGGGAGCCGGGGGTGAGTGGTGGGTTGAGGGGGAGGTAGGCAGTCAGTCGTTGAGCGTGTCTGCAAGAAGCAGGACGCCCCCCGTGAAGAATCCGCTCCCCAAAGCATCAGGAAGTACGGGAGAACCACGGTCACGATTCGCTGAGCGGATTAACGGCCGCGTGGGGCAGGTCCGATCAGCTTCGGGAGCGGGCCGTCCCGACGCACCCGCAATTTGCGATGCATGGCCACGCCGAACCCGAGCGCCGCCGCCCCGAGTAAGAGGAACGGAAGATCGAAGGAAAGGGGCGGCGCCCCCACGAATTCACAGTGTCCGTTCTGCCACACCGTGCCGTCTGCACACCCAGACATGTCCCTGCCCCTCCCGCCGACCGTCTGGGATCGTAGCGCCGCAGGAGTCGTCAGGACATCATCTCGGCACACAGACGTCGCTGATGAATTGCCCTACTTACTTGAGGCGGCACACTCCAGAGGAAGCCGCTCCAGACACCGGGCGACCGTGCCCCAACCGTGCCCGATCAAGCGGCGAACCACGGACAGCCACAGCGGGGGTGAGGTTGGGCAAGTGCTTCACATCGAAGTTTGAGTGAGTACCCCTGCCTACGTGAGTATGCGTACTCACGCGCAGGGGGTCGGCTTGATCAGAGGCTGTGCGCATGACACGAATCCCCGCCTCAACCAGCACGTTTGCCCGCTCCCCGCGCCGCCTGCGCCTCACTCTCGCCATAACAGCCTTCTCTGTGCTCACGCTTGGTGCGTGCGGCACCGAACGCACCGTAAAGACGACCGTCGGCGCAGAGCAGACCAAGCGCGCGGAAGCCGTCGGAGGCCAGGCAGGTCCTCCCCTCACTCAGATCCTGGACAGGATCGAGCAGTCGTGTCCCCCGAGCGCCCCGCCAGAGGGGCCGCCGACGGGTCCGGCGGAGGCACTGCCGCCGGGTGCCGAGGTGCCGAGCGATGCGATCGAGCCGATCGCCCCTACAGCAGGGCCGGAGGTGGAGTTGAACGCTCGCGACTGGTGCGCGAGCAACCTCCATGAGGAGCGCATCGCCCAGGCACTCTGGCATCTGGTGGACCCCACCCCCACCAAGGTCAGGACGATCCTGAACGACCTCGGCTATACCGACGAGCGCATCCACGACCTCAAGCAGTCCGGTGCGACCACGCGGTTCTTCCTCGACCTGCGCGAGAAGGGCGGGCGGCTCTGCTTGAAGGGCTCGGCAGCCGGCGAGAAGACCATCGTCGATAAATGCGTAGCCCCCGCGACCGGACCGTTCACGCCTGGAGATCGGAAGCAATGACCACCAGCTTCGGAACCGGTCGACAATCGCTGTTCCTTGAGATGCACGAAGCCACACCATCAGTCTCCGTGTGGGGCCTGAGAGGATCGCGCGGTGAACACGGTGCATGAAACGTCCCGCAAAGCCCTGCTCCGTCGGGGCTTCGCCCTGGAATACGCCACCCTAGGCTGGAACGTGGTCGGCATCGCCGTCCTCGCGGCAGCCGCGATCTCTGCTCGTTCGGTGGCCCTGGCCGGGTTCGGCCTGGACTCCCTCATCGAGATCGGCGCGTCCACCGTGGTGATCTGGGAGCTCTCGGGCGCCGGTGAGGACCGCCAGCGCCGCGCGATGCGCCTGATCGGTGTGGGCTTCGCCCTCCTCGCGCTCTACCTGCTGGTGCAGTCAACCTGGGCACTGGCCACCGGCTTCCATCCGCACCATTCGCCCCCGGGCATCGGCTGGACCGCCATCACCGCCGCCGTCATGTTCGCCCTGGCCGCGGGCAAGGCCCGCACCGGCGCTGCTCTGGACAACCCGGTCCTCAAGACCGAGGGCCGCGTCACCCTCATCGACGGCCTGCTCGCCGCGGCCGTCTTGCTCGGCCTGGTCCTCAACACCGCCTTCGGCTGGTGGTGGGCCGACCCGGCCGCCAGCTACGTACTGGTCTACTACGCCACCCGCGAGGTCCGGGAGATCTTCTCAGGCGACCACTGACACTTCCCGACCCGGACGCCGTCGAGGACGACGGCGAAGACGAGTAGATTTGGGCGGGAGCATCAGTCGTGGCGGGCGAGCTTGACGGCGGAGACGAGCAGGATCACGGCCAGCGCGGGGATGAGCACCAGGTCCGGGAACACGCCGAGCAGCAGCCCGCCCAGCACCGCCCCGGCGATCGAACCCGCGACCATGACCAGGGCGAAACGGCGGTTGGCGCCCAGCACCGCGAAGCTGCCGTCCCGGCTGTAGCGGGCGAAGGCGACCAGCATGGTGGGCAGCGACACCAGCAGCGAGAGGCTTCCCGCCGTCTTGATGTCCTGCCCGAACAGCAGCACGATCGTGGGGATCAGCAGCTCGCCTCCGGCCACGCCCATGATCGCCGCGACCACCCCGATGCCGAACCCAGCCACCACCCCGATCGGCACCTGTGCCCCCAGCGGCAGGTCGAGCGTTCCCAGCGTGGTGGTGTGCGTGACGAGCAGGGCCGCGGCCATGAGCACTATCAGGGCGCCCAGCACCTTGTACAGGGTGGAGGAGCGCATCCGCACCGCCCACGACGCCCCGGCCCAGGCACCCAGCAGGCTCCCGGCGAGCAGGTTGACCGCGACGGGCCAGTGCGCGGCCAGATCGGAGGCAGACACCGCCGCCAGGCGGGCGGGCAGCGCGGCAAGGACCACGACCAGGCTCATCGCCTTGTTCAGGATGACGGCGGAGAGTGCGGCGAATCCGAACAGGCTGATCAGCAGCGGCAGGCGGAACTCCGCACCGCCCAGCCCGATCATCCCGCCCAGCACGCCGATGGCCGCCCCGGCACCGAACACCACGGGTATCGAGTGCGTCGAGCGCAGGGGGCGAGGGCCTGGTCGGTGGTCATGGCGGGAATCCTCGCTGGTCGCGGACCCTGCCCGCTACGGGCTGTCCCCACCTTCAGGGAAAGGCACCGGACCCGCACCTGCGGTTCGTCCGGACCTCCGAGCCGGGTCAGTCCCCGCACGGGCGTACATGATCACCGCCATACCGCCTCTTGCTCGTGGATGCGATCAACGAATGTCCCGTCCGGTTTCAGGATCGGCTGATGCAGCAGGTCAGTTCGTGGTGTCTCCGCGCTGAGGCGACGGTGGTGTCCAGCAGCCACGAGTTCGTACACGTGCCTGTGGTGATCGGTGGTGCACGGCTGAGGACGGTCGATCCGGACCCGCGGCAGCGTGCGGCGCTCTTGCGGTCCTACGGGGTACGTCCCGAGGACGAAAGGAGCGTCGAAGACGAGTGCGAGGCGTTCAGCACCGTCTTCGAGCTGTCCCTGGCAGCGCAGCTGACACAGCGTCTGCCGACGAACGCGGGCCGAGCCGCCCTCCTGGACGCCTACATAGGTGAGCGACTGCAGCAGGCGTCGCAGCCGACGGCTCTGCGGCGGGTTCTGCACCACTGGGCCATGCTGATGGACGAGCGGTTGACGGGGTGGTTGCCGCTGGCGGAAGCACAGCGCAGCGCCGCCCAGCTACTGATTGCGCTCGGTGCGACCGTGGGCGTAGTGGACGAGGCGTTGAGGTCGCCTGTGGTGCGGGTCCGGCATCAGCGGGTCGAGTTCCCGCATGAGTGGTACGCCCAGCTGCTCGCCGCCGAGGCCCTGGTGTGGTTCTGTACGGGGGCACGGAGCTGGCCGGTGAGCTGCGGCGGCCGCATCGCCGCGAGCTGGCTGTCTGGGCCGTTCCGCTGCACAGCGACCCGGACGTGGTTCGTGGCCTGCTGCGGGGACTGTCCGACAAGGAGGTGCTCGTCGAGGCGCTGCGCTTGCGATTGGGGCCGGTGGCCGACGAGGTGGCCTTGGCAGAGGCCCGGCGTTGCTTGGAGGCGGCTGTCGAGGCGATGGCCGCCAGCACGATCACGTCCACCTCGGATTTGAGGTACGCCAGTGAGCCGAGCCGCTGCTGGAGCGGATACGAGCAGGCGATGTTCGCTGCCATCGGCAAGACCGCCCGCGATGGGCGCCTGCGGGAGCCACTGGCCCGGCTCATGCGTGAGACCGATCAGGCCTTCCGACGCGGCACAGGGTGGGCCGCGACGAGCCTTCGCGTGGCGGGGCTGATCGCCGCAACTTTGAACGGATCGATCACATCCGCGGGCGGTATGCAGCTGCCTGCAGCGCTGATCACGCATGAGGCCCGGCTAGCTTGGCCGAGGGAAGGACACAAAGGAAGCCGGTGAGCGCTGTGGTCAGGCCCGGCGCGAGGTTGGGGGCGCCGTCGGGATGGCTGCGATCTGGAAACCATCCTCGCCGTACGCCGTTACGCCTTCACCGGTGACCGCCGCGCGCTGGAAGGCACCTGGATCCGACGCCTGCGCCGGTCATCGAACAAGTTCTGCTGGTCCTGTAGCGGCCGGTGTCCGGCGGCGGGCGGCAGATCCACTGCCCGGAGGTGGCTCCTGCGTATCCCGGCCGGCAGACCCCGGTGACCGTCCGTGGTGGCCGGGAACTGCCCGTCGGTCAGGTGCCGGCCAGGTGATCGATCACGGCGGCGTGCTGAGGCAGGCCGTAGGTGTATGCGTGTACGGGACGGTCAGCGGGCGGGCGCGGCGTGGGTGTCGGTGCGCTGCAGGTCGATCAGCAGCCGCTCGAGGTCGGTCATCAGCGCCCCGTAGACATGCCAGGCATCCGGGTGGGCCAAGGTGCCTTGCCCGACCAGGTCGGTCATGGTGTCATGCCAGGACTGGGCGCGGTCCAGCGCCCCCGGCAGTCGCTCACGGGCCTCGTCCTGGTCGGCCGGCTTCGACCCGTGCGGCGCGACGAGCGCCTCCACCGCATCACCGGCCAGCTCCAGCAGCTCGGCGTAGCGCTCCAGGAAGATCGGGCCAAGGCGGCGGAAGCCCCCGGCGTCCGCGTGGTCGGCGAGTGTCCGGGCGATGCCGCGGATCTGGAATGAGATGCCGTGCAGAGCGTGCCACAGATCGCTGTGGGAGACCGAGCCGCAGCGGCCGAGGGCACAGCGGGTGTTCCAGCGCACGGACTCCTGGCCCTCCTCGACGTGCTGTTGTGCCTCGCCGACCAGCCGCTCCAGGTCGCGGGCCTGCTCCAGCCAGGCGTCGGCCCGGTCCACGTGCCGGCGCTCCCACAGGCCGCCGCCCATCTGGCGCAGCAGTGTGCCCATCGATCCGGCGAGATCACGGATGGCGGTGTCGGACTCGGCAAGGTGGAGCGGCGGCAGGACCAGAGCGTTCACCGTCATGCCGGCTGCTGCGCCCACTACGGTGCCGAGCGCCGCCAGGATCGCATGGCCGGCCGGGACCGCGGTGGCCGCGGCGAGGGTAAGCACCGCGGTGGAGGCGATTTGCAGGCGGTCGTCGGAGACCCGGCGGCCGGCGGTGACCAGGGTGATCGCCAGGATGACGGCCACCGTTCCCACGGCCGGGCCGAGCAGCCAGACCACCAAGAGCGCCAGCGCGGTCCCGGCGGTGCGGGTGGCGGCGCTGTGCAGGGCCTGGTTCGCCGAGCGGTAGACGGTGGAGGTGTTCACCATGAGCAGCGCACCGGCCACGGCCAGGTACTGGCCCTGCGCGGGCAGCCAGTGGACGGTGGCGCCCCACGCGAGCGACGCGGCGATCAGACTCTTGAGGACGCGCACGACGGCGTGGCCCTCGCCCGGGCGGGACATGCGGGCCCAGGGGGCTGCCCCGCCGCGCAAATGGAATGCAAAAGTAAAACGCACAAAAGGTAGAGTGCCACAGGCGCACCCGTCCTGTGGGTGGCCTCCACCACACGCCCGCGCCAGCCATGACGCGGCGGCGACCCCGCCGTGCCTAACCGGCTCACGGTCTCGGGAGCACGGACGCCGTGAGGTCCTTGCGGCTTGTCTCCTATCTCACACACGCCACCTGCAAACTTTCCTTGCGAACTCGGCATACTCGCGCGGGCGAGGACGACAGCCCCCCGGCACCGTTCAGTCGCCACTGGCTCCGTCCGTCCGCGACGGACTCGGCAATGAAGCCGTCGGCGAGCGGTTGCCCCAGGCCCCCTCCGGCGCATCGGTCCGGGCGCCCGTCCACGAGGCCCGGACCGATGTGCTGCGTCCCGGGCCTCTCACTCGTCGGGATGGTGGTCAGACGGTGATCTCTGTCTGGCCGGGATGGAGACCTCGGTGGCCGCAGCGGGCGCGGCGGTCAGGTCGGGGACGGTGTCCGGGTAGCCCTGGGCGAGGAGGTCCAGGGCGGCTTTCTTGTAGGTGCTGGCGGTGGACGGGGACGCTCCGCCGATCGCCTCCTGGAGCACGTACTCCTGACCAGCGCGAGCACGTCGCCCTCCACCCATGCCAGGCCCACTGACCAGCGACTTTCAGGATGGAATCAGCTCAATGCGTTGCTGTTCGAACTCGGCCTCGCTGGTAATTGCCAGCCCGCTCTGGCCAGCGCCAGGATGATCCGGTGCTGCTGCGACTGACCTGCAGACGTTTCAGCATGTCTCGCCCGAGCGGGGTCCCGCACACGCGAGGGTCTGTTCGACCAGGCCGCGCAGTTCCTCGTCGTGGAGAATCATCGGGTATCCCCCGTCCGTGGACAGGCGACGGTCCGACTGGCGAATCGTCAGCAGTGCGGCCCGGATCGCCGGGCTGATCTCGCCCATGCGGATCAGGGCTTGGAGCGCCTCGCGGAAGAATCCGAAGCCGTCACCGTCTTCGGCGATCGGCAGCACGAACTCTTCCAGGATCTGCATGCTCGGTTCGGCCCGGCCCGTGATCGACCAGAGTTTGATCGCCGCGGTGAGCCGCGGCCAGTGCGTGCCGTTCCCCATGGCGAACCGGACCCGGTCCGCGTAGGGCGCGGCGTCAAGGCCGAAGTCAGTCGTCGGGGCGCCGATCGACCCGTACCCGGGCTCGTCGGCTGCCAGGACCGCGTCGCCGAAGAACCGGAGCGCCGCCGCACGGTCACCACCGATGCGTACGGCAGCCGAGGCGACCGCGTGGTGGTTACCCGGGTGGTCCAGCACCTCGCAGGCACGCAGGGCCGGCACGGCGGAGGCGGCGGCCGGGCCCATCGCCATCAGCACGCCGACCACGTGCATGGAGGTCCAGGTGTCGGCCAGCAGCGGCAGGAGATCCGGCAGGGCCGGCAGCGCCTCCTCGCCCCAGGTTTCCAGCACCTCAAGGAACGCGCGGGTCGCACCACCTCGGGCCCCGCCCTGCCGGATCGCCTCCCGCATCGCGGGCAGCAGGACATCCACGTGCGGCCGCAGCGGGATCAGCACGTCCTTGGCGTCCGGCCGTCTCGGATCACTGGCGGCGTAGCTGCGGCCCTGCTCCTCCTCTTGAGCGCGGAGCTGCGCGATCAGGCCCGGCAGGGCTCGGGGGTCACCGATCCGGGCCAGTGCCCAACGGGCGATTTCGCCGACCGTTCCGACGAGATACTCGTCGGCCCCTTCGTCGTCGAGCAGTTCGGCGAGCCGGTCGGCGTACGGGGCCGCCACCGGGCCCAGCACCGCAAGGACGTTCGCAGCCCGCAGCCGCACGGCGCCGTCCGGATCGGCCAGCAGCCCGCCCGCCAGCGGCAGCAAGGCGGCTTCCACGGAACGCCGCTCGGTGAGGAGCCGCCACGCCACGTCCAGTGCCTCCCGACACAGCGCGGCGTCCCCGGTGCAGTGCGCGTCCTCGGCCAGCCGGACAGCGAAGGAGAGTTCAGCATCGGGGTCGTACGCGAGCTCCCTGGCCGTCGACCGGACCAAATCCTCGCGGGTCCAGGGACCGTCTATACCCGGGGTGTACCACACCTCCTCGAACCGTGGCCGCAACGTGAGGTCGGAGAACACCTCGATCAGCCGGCCGATCTGCCGGACCGGCAGCCCCCGGTCGAGCCCTGCCGAGGCGTGCACGGCTGCGACCCACAACACCGGATCGTCCCCGCCCAGCACATCCGCCAGCACCGCCAGCGCGTCGTCGGCAGCGCCGCCGGTCATGCCGACCCCGGCCTCCCCGGCCACGGCCTCACCGAGGGCGAGCAGCAGCGGGATTCGCACCGTCGGGTCCGTCTCCACCCGCCAGCGCTCCAGCAGCCGTTCGATCCCGGCTGCCAGAGGTATCGCCGCCCGCCGCACCGCTGCCTCCGGATCCGCAAGCAGGGCCCATGCTCCCGTCCAGTCCTCATCTGCCAGGGTCGGTGCCTGCATGGCCACCAGCAGCTCGACGAGTTCGACCCGCGCGCCCATGGTCGGGTCGGCGGCGAGCGCTACGACGAACGGCAGGGCGGCCACTGCTGCGGACGGCGTCACATGCCCCTCCCTCGTGACCAGGGAGTAGAGCGGGTAGCAGTCCTCCTCCGTCGCTTCCGCCCCCGTCAAGACGAGCCGCCGGAGCGTCAGCGGTACGACCTCGACCTGATCGTGCGGAGACGCCGTCTCAAGCTCGTCCCACTCCACGGAGTCCAGCGCATCCAACAACATTCCCGTCACCGACTTCCGTTCACCACCACGTCGTCCTGCTCGCCACGGCCGTCATCGTCCAGGAAACCCGTCGTCCTGTCGCTCGAATTCGCTGCCGCCTCATGAGACACGGGGGCGGACGAGGAACGCCGCGGCGAAGGCGCCGCATGGTCGCCGCAGGCCACCTAGTACTCCAGCAGCGTTTCGCTATTCCTGCTGGTCAGGTGCCTGGTTTTGAGGGTAGTGGGTTGGCGTTCCAGCGGGTGCGCGATCGGTGGATCCGTCATCCGAAGGATGGGTTTATGCGAGTGGGCCGCCGACGTTGGGCAGGGTCCGGGCGTGATCGAGGACCCTGGAACTGGACTGTGGGCGACGGAACTTGAAGACCTCTTCCTGCGGGTTGGCGGCAGATTCTCTCGCATCGAGCCGCGGCGGCGGATGCGGGACTACGTGCGCGGCCTGCTGGGCCCGGTCGGCCGCAAGAACGGCTGGCAACTTGCGGAATTCGCGGGACACGCGACACCGGACGGACTGCAGCGACTGCTCGCCGCAACCCGGTGGGATCCCGAGCTTCTCCGCGACGACCTGCAGACATACGTCGCGGAAAAGCTCGGCCGGCCCGACGGCGTACTGATCATCGACGACACCGGATTCCTGAAGAAGGGCAGCACCTCCGCCGGGGTACAACGCCAATACTCCGGCACCGCCGGCCGCACCGAGAACTGCCAAATCGGCGTCTTCGCCGCCTACGCCTCGACCAAAGGCCGCGCACTGGTGGACCGGGAGCTGTATCTGCCCAAGTCGTGGACGAACGACCCGGACCGCTGCCGCGCCGCCAAAATCCCCACAGACCGCGCGTTCGCGACCAAGGGCGAGCTCGCCCGACACCTGGTCCTGCGCGCACTGGCCTCCGACCTGCCCATCGCCTGGGTCACCGCCGACTCCGCCTACGGCCAGGAGTGGGGATTCCGCCGGATGCTGGAGGAAGCGGGCGTCGGCTATGTGCTCGCCGTACCGAAATCGCAGCAGGTCAAGTCACTGGCAGGGAGCTGGCGCATCGACCAGATCGTCGGTGAAGCGCCCGATAATGCGTGGCAGCGACTGTCGGCCGGCGACGGCGCCAAAGGCCCGCGCCTCTACGACTGGGCTTCGGCTCAGCTGCCAGTCATCGACTTCTTCGACGGCAATCCGCCTGCTCATCGCCGGTGGGTGCTGGCCCGACGCAGCATCAAAAGGCCCGATGAGACCGCCTACTACCTCGCCTACGCACCGACCGGCACCAGTGTTGCCGAACTGGTCCGCATCGCCGGGTCACGCTGGGCAATCGAGGAGTGCTTCCAGGCCGCGAAGAACGAGTGCGGCCTGGATGAGTACGAGGTCCGCCGCTATCCGGGCTGGTACCGGCACATCACCCTCGCCATGCTCGCGCACGCCTTCCTCGCAGCGATGGCCGCCGCGGAAATCGAAAGGGGGGCCGAAGAAACGATCGCCACACCCTCGCGCCCCTCACCGTGGCAGAAATCCGGAGACTCATGGCAACTTGCCGTTCCCAGCCAACTCTCCAACGAAAGAACCGTGTTCATGCCCTGAGCTGGTCAAGATGGCGACGCCGCCACCAAGCCGTCGCCCGCCATTGCCACTACCAACGCCGGAACCGGGCGCAACACGGATCCACCGATCCCGCTCCCGATGGAACGCCAACCCACTACCCTCAAAACCAGGCACCTGACCAGCAGGAATAGCGAAACGCTGCTGGAGTACTAGTACTCCAGCTGTAGATGGTGATCTTCAGGCTTCAGCGGCTTGCCGCCGGTAGTGGTTGGCCTGGGATCGGGCCTGGCGGCGGCGTCGCCAGTCGGACCAACCGAGCTGATGTGCGGCATCGTGGACGGGCCGAATGACGAGGGTGATGAACAGGCGCTGGATCTCGTTGCAGGTGAGCGGTATGAGGCCGTTCGGTGCCGGTTGGCGGGCGTGTTCATCGGCTCGGACGACGGCGAGGAAGGCATGGGCGAACATCGCGAGGGTGACCCAGCGGGACCAGGACGCGTAGCGGCGGACCTGGTGCTCGCCCAGAGCGGCCAGGCCTTTTCCTGACGGGAAGAACTCCTCCACCCGCCACCTTGATCCAGCGACTCGCACCAGCTTGGCCAGCGGCAGGCCGCGAAGAACGAATGCGGCCTGGACCAGTGCGAAGTCCGCCGCTACGTCGGCTGGTACCGCCACATCACCCTGGCCATGCTCGCGCATGCCTTCCTGGCGGCGATGACAGCCCAGGCACTCGAAAAGGGGGCCGCAGAAACGGTTTGAGCAGCCTCGTTCCCCTCACCCTGGCAGAAATCCGACGGCTCCTGGACCTTGCCCATCCCCTCACAGCCCGGCACCAGCCCACACACACGCCGGCTCCACTGGTCCCACTGGCGACGACGCCACCAGGCCATCGCCCGCCACT
Source organism: Streptomyces sp. NBC_00353 (assembly GCF_036108815.1). Lineage (NCBI taxonomy): Bacteria > Bacillati > Actinomycetota > Actinomycetes > Kitasatosporales > Streptomycetaceae > Streptomyces > Streptomyces sp. NBC_00353. The sequence continues at coordinate 537,704 of NZ_CP107985.1, forward strand.
GTCACTACCAACGCCGCACCAACCCCGAACGGGCAAGTCACGAACCACCGCTACCCTGACGGGATGTCAGCTCGATAGACTTCAAAAGGGCCCCGTGACCAGGGAAAATGGGGAAGCACGACTGGAGTACTAGGCCGCAGGAGCGGCCGCGGCTTCTACACCTACATTCCAAGGGGATCAGGGCAGCCCCGCCGAGGGCATCCGGGCCGAGATCAGTCCGCCGGCCGGGCAGGCGGCACCTGTCGAAGAACCGACTCCCCGAGCTCAAATCTTCCTCGAACAAATCCCCGACCCCACTGGCAGGGTGAACGCCATACCGACCCTCCTGCTGTCAGCACACGGCAGCAGGCCCGCCTGCGGCGGGACAACGCACCCGCGACCCCTTTAGTCCTCCGGCCCCCCTGAAAGTGATTCACAGCCAGTAACCGATGCGAGGGCACCCGCTTAGGCAAGCTGCCGGATCGCACCACCCACGTGGATGGCACGAAGATCCCTGTCCGGTCGGGTGGACATGTCCGCACCCGCATAAGGCGCCATGACGATGCAGTAGTCCTTGCTCCGGGTACATCGGTGAGTCTCAACGGAACTGGCCTTGCTGTTGGCCTCCGCGAACGTCGGGGCCGACACGAGTAGTACGACACCGACTGTCATACACATGATTCTTCGCATGCCCGGGTCAACGGCTCTCGCGTCGCAGAAGTGCGGACGGCACATGGGACATCACCCACACGAGGCGGTTGTGGGGCCGCGTCTCATTGGGCTGCTGAATGTGAAGGACGGCACTATTTGATTTCGTAAGCCTGTGCATCCGTGCCCACCATGCCTGTTCTGACCGGCAGAACGCCGCGCTGCGACGAGCGATCCCGCCGATCTGCAGGGGACGAATCTGCCAGGCAGGAGCTACAGACGGAATCCTCCCCGCCGTGCAGATGGCTGCGTGCGCAGCACTGGGCTCCCCGCTCGTACGGCGGGAGGCGGCGCTTGCGCCTCACCCCATTGCTGCTGTGCCGCGACGTTGCGGTGCGCGGCGGCATCAAGGAGAGCTCGCGGGACGGTGGCTCCGACCTGGCGTGCCGTCTCCAGCAGTGCTACCGCAGCAGTCTGCTCGGCGGGCATCACGGTCCGGTACGTGCCGGTCAGCGATTCCAATTGTCGGTGGTGAACGGGGTAGAAGCGCCGCTGTCCTGGATGGTCGGGACCTGGTCGATGCTCGACGGAATCCGTGACCAGCCCGCTCCGCGCCCGCTCCACCGCCAGCGGCGCAGCTGCGGCCAGCTGCCACCCGGTGGCAGGCAGCCGGTACAGCAATGCCGCCAGAGCGCCCACGCCCCGCACGTCGTCCAGGATGTCGCGAACCGGCCGCGCTTCGGGGCGTGCTGCTCCGTCCGGTCGCCACTGCGCACCGAACAGCAGCTGCCCCACCCGCACAGCCGACGTATGGGCAATCACGGTGGCCGGGTGGGGAACGACCTGCGGCAGGCGGACCACCTGGCCACGGCGGACGATGTCATAGCTAGGCGGCGGCAGTTTGGGATGGGCCCGTGGGTCGGCCAGGTCCACAATCCGATGCCACGCGGCCGCAGACTGCTGCCACGCCTGTGCGGAACTCCGCAGGGCTCCAGCTGCCTCCCGCTGAACTGCAGCGATCGCCGGGTCTGGGAGCTGCTCGGCGACGCGCAACAGCAACCGGCCCGACAGCAGGCGTCCCATCGCTGTCCAGCGGGAGAGCTGTTGCAGGTCCGATCCGCTCAGCCGGTGTCCAGATCGGTCGTGCAGGGTGTCGAACGCGGCCCGGGACAGCCGGTCGCAGTCCTCAGCCAGGCGCTCAGGGACATCCCGGGTGTCGTCGCTGCCGTGCGCCTGGACCGGCTCGACGGGCAGTGCGAGTGAGAAAGCCGCGATCCCCCAGTCGGCGTTCCGGGTCACCTCCCGGCCGAATACCGCAGCCTTGGCCAGCGATGACCGGACATCGGCGAAGGCTGCTTCAACACCGGGGTCCTCGATGTCCCGTCCCAAGGCGAGAGCGATCCGGTCTGCTTCCCACGCGAGTTCGGCGGACCGTCGGGCGAGGTAGTCGCGAGCGGGACGGGTGCTGAACGCATAGGCGTAAGCGGTCAACGGGACCCGGTTGGGCCCGTGGTGGCTCTCGATGACGTCACGCACCGCGTTGACGGCTGCGGTCGCGCCCGCGATGCCGTCCCCCGCCGAGCTGGACGAGTGCACCGCCGGGGGTGGCAGCAGTCGCTGGGCTGTCTGCAATGCATCACGGGCCTGGTCGAGGTGGAACCTGAGGTCGCTCGCCGGCGAGGCGTCGTCGATGATGCTGAGCCCCCCAGCCAGATCCGCCAGGAACTGGTCTAAGAGGCGGGTTACGGCTGCCCGGTCAGTCGCGACGGGCTGCTCGGCCGCGGCTCGAAGATGCGCGCCGGCCGTATCGAAGAGCTCTTCCAGAGTGGCCACTACTGCTCCCTAACCGTCGTGAGAGCCTCCCGCGCGGCGGATGCGTGTCGGGCCGCCTCGCTCAGGCGGCTCTGCGCGCCCGTGCTGCTGTCCCCCGCCGAGGCCAGGCGAACAAGCGCCCCATGGGTCCGATCGAGCAGGCCGATGTAGGGAGCAAGGCCGGCCGTTCCGGGCTCGATCTCTGCCAGGTTGAGGGGACCGCCCGTCTCCGGCACGGGCAGCAGATCTCGGGCGGTGAAGCATTCCTGCGCAACGATGAGCGCCTGTAGTTCGTCGCTCGCCTCGTCCCAAGCGATGGCGTCCGCCAGACGGCCCGCGAGGTCCAGCGCATCCCATGCGCCGGACAGAACCGTGTATGCGTCCGACTCCGACAGCGCTTCACTCACTCTGTTCAGCTGTGCGGTCATGGCCCCGATCCCCTCCGTGAAATGTGTGTATATGGCAATCGTGACACCGTCCCCACCAAAGCTCCCAGCCTCCTGTGGACAGAGAGGTCTCTGTGGACAACGCCGTATCCGGTTGAAAGGACGCCCGGATCTCACTGTCCGTGGTACGCGGTATGAGACTGGTGAGCTCGCATGTTGAGGTGCCTCGTGCAGAGGCTGCGCCAGGCGTCGGGCGCCCTCCGCCTGCAGGAGCCGAGCCTCCCGCTCCAGAATGTCGGGGTCCGTAGTCAGCGGTAGCAGCGGTGCTTCGAGCTTCACCACCTCCACCACCGTGCCTGCGGGCTCGTCCGGCGTGCTCAACGCATTCTCCTTCGGTGCTCGATGGCGGCAACGGGCTCAGGTTGAGACACGGGGCGCACCCGTCCGGGTGGCCGACCCCGCGGTCGCCACGGCGGGGCGCGGCGCACTCTTCTGGACGGCTTCGGCCGAGGTGGCGGGGCCGGTGAGACCCGGCGGCAGGGTCGTCACCGCGAGCCGTCCGCCGTGGTGCGCGGCGAGACCAGCCAGCGTCTCCAGGGCGGTGAGGACGGCCGGGCTGAACCGGCCCGGCTGGACCCGGGCCCGCTCCACGATCCCCTGCGCGTGTTCGGCCACCGCACTGTAGGGCCCGGCCGCCGACCCGGGACCGGCAGGCAGCTCCGAGGGCGGCAGCTGCTGCCAAACCTCGCGGAACTCCGCTACCCGCCGGTGCGGGGAAGCGCTGAGCTCCTTGCCCATGTCGGTGTCCACCCATGCCTGGAAGGCCCGGGCAATCTCTCGCGAGGCCTCCACAGCCTCGTCCCGGGTGGCGTACGGCAGCGGAGCGTTGGACCGCAGTGTGCTGCGCAACTGGCGGATCTCGGCAAGATTCTGGTTCTGGGCGGCGGCCACGGTGTCGGCGTCGGGCCGCTCGCTGAGCGGACTGCTGTAGGCCAGGGCCGCATCGGAGACCTTGAGCAGCACCTCGGCGGTCGGCAGGTCCGGGTGCTTGGCGCCGCTGCGCAGCCACTCGGCCCCGGCCTGCGCCCAGCGGGCGATGGTCTCGCAGGAACGGGCGGAGACCGTGCGCCAAAACCCCTGGACACGCACGTCGTCGGCCAGCCGCTCAAAGTAGGGGCCGGCCTTCTCCTTGATGACGTCCCACAGATGGGCGGCAGCGCCGCGGACGGTCTGCAGCTGCTGCCACTCCGCCGAGTCCTTAAGCGACAGAGCATGGCGGTCGGCCTCCTGCAGGGCGGTGTTGACCGCGGCGGCCGCCTGCCGGGCATCGGCCGTACTGACAGGGGCGGGCGCGACGGGCGCGGACTGCGGACCCACACTATCCGTAGCGGCCTGTGGGCCGCGCACGGTTCGCCTCCACTGCTGCTCCAGGATGCGCAGGTCGTTGTCGACGGCGGCGCGCAGGTCCTGGGCGCTGCCCAGGTCGGGCGGGACGATGTCGGCCCATGCCTCCCCCACCCGCTCGAGCGCCTCAGGCAGATCCACTGGCTCGATGAGGTCGGCGGCCCACAGGTCCGCGGGATCGCTGGCAACCCCAGTGCGGCCCGCTTCCGGGAAGGCAGCGGCCGGTGCAGCCTGAGACACCGGCGCTCGCGCCGTGTCCTGAGCGCCCCTGGGGGCCTTCAGCTTCCATGTCGGGGCACCGTAGCCGTCGTACAGGACCCCGTCGCGTGCAGTCCATCCCGCCCCGTCCGGGAGGTCGTTGCCGGTCCACAGCGGAAGCTCACGCTGCGCTTCGGGCATCGCCGCCTCGGCATTCGCCCGCGCCCGCTCCTCCAACGGGGCTGGCTGCGCCACTTGCAGAACAGGGACGGGCGGCTGGCTGGCCCGGTATGCCTCGACGGCCGCTCGGATGGATTCGGCGGCCACCGAGGCCGGTTCTGTGGGTGTGGCCATGGAGGCTTCCTCCGTACGGTCGGGTGTCACGGGCAAGAGCCCGCGAGGGCAGTTCGGCGCGCTCCGGGACGTCGTCGCGCTGCTGAGTGGCTTCTTCGGCATGTAGCGGGATACGTACGCAGGCCCCCTTCGCGTGTGTATGGTCCTGCGGCGCCGCTACAGCGGTGCCTGCAGTTCGGCGGTACGTCGGGCGAGTTCCGCCGCGGCCGGATGCGCGGCCGCGGCCGTAGTCGTGTCGGCGGTGAGCAGGTACGCCTCGAAGGCCTCGTCGGCGCCGGGCGGTGGCGCCACCAGCGGTGGCGGGTCCTGGTGGCGGCCGCTGGCGCAGGCGGCCAGCTGCAGGCGGGGCGTGAAGCTATACAGGGTGTTGATCCAGTCGCCTTCGGCAAGCTCCCGCCCCGCGGCCCGTTCACCTGCATAGGTGCGCAGCCAGCCGACGTACAGGGCGGTCAAGTGCTCGACGACGGGCGGGTGCCGGTACCAGCACGGCGGGATGTTGTTGTGGAGTTCGAAGGTGAGGCGCAGCCAGTCGACCCAGATCGCGAGTTCTCGCATCCGGGCACGCCGCTCGGGCGGGTCCATGGCAGCCCACACCCACCGCTGAGGCTCCGGCTTGGCGGCGGCCGGTGCTGGCCACAGGGAGGCGGGGTTGTCGAGCGCGTCAGACACGGGTGCCGGCCTTCCCGGGTGCGGCGGGTTTGGTGAAGCTGACCGTCCCTGTCGGAGGAGCGGGGACGGCCAGCAGCTTCTTGAGGTCTTTGTCGCGGAAGGTGAGCCGCATCTTGACCTTGATCGGGGGCTGGTTGGAGTACTGGGCGATGGCGGTGAAGTCCGGCAGTTGCTGAAGGGAGTGGACCGGGGCGAGGTCGGTCTCGGTGGCTGAGGTGTTGGTGGAGTACTCGCCTCGGGAGCGGCCGTGGGAGGTCCGCATGACTTCGGTACGTCCGTACAGGCCGGAGAAGTAGCGCAGGGTCTCCAGGTCGCCGCAGCCGGGCAGCAGCATCCGCAGACCGCTTGCGGAGAGCACGGTGTTGGCCTTCTGGGTGCCGAGCCGGTCGCGGAGTTGGGACAGGTCGTGCCAGACGGTCAGGACGTCGATTCCCATGCCGCGGCCGGTGGTAAGGATGTTCGGCAGTCTCGGGTAGCGAAGCATGTTGCCGGCCTCGTCGACCATGACTCCCAGGGACGGGTTCAGCGGCTTTCCGGTCGTGTTGTAGCGGACTTCGGCCCCGTGGATGATCGACGCGATGATCGAGGTCAGCAGCGGGGCGAACCGTTCGGCATCGGCCTCGGAGGCGATCAGGCAGACGGTGCCGTTCGCCTGCAGGAGCTCCTCGACGGTGAAGTCGGTGCCGGAGCATGTCTCGCGGACTTCTTCGTCGGCGTAGACCCGGGCCAGCACGTTGAGACTGAACTGAATGCTTCCGATGCCGTCCTCGTGGAGGCGCAGCCAAGGGGATGCGTAGTCGTCGGCGACTTCGGTGTAGCCGTGTTGCAGCAGGACGGCGCGGACGTGGTCGACGGCGTCCTTGCCCAGCCCGAGCCAGCGGCGCATCGCGCTGACGCCGCCTCCGGAGAGGTTCGCCGCCAGCAGGACGCCCTTGAGGACGCTCTTGGCCTGGTCGATCCAGGGGGCGGCGCGCTTGTCGTCGCCGGAGGAGGAGGCTTCTGCCATCCATGCGGCCATCCGGTCGGCTGCTTTGGCATCGGTGCAATAGTCCACCGGAGACCACTTCTGGGTGGTACGGCCGGGGATTCCGGCGGGGGCGATCACCCACACGGGGCCGAAGTGGCGGCGGCGGGCGTCGATGATGTCCAGGTCGGCGGCCTTGGTGGTCGTCACGACCAAGGGCCCCTGCCACTCGGCGGCGTTCGGCAGCACCAGCCCTGTCGTCTTCGACGACCCGGGCACCCCGAACACGGTCGCGGAGATGTTGGGCTGGGCGGCCACGATCTTCTTGGTCCGCATCCCGCGCCCGGCGGTGATCCGGTTGGCGCGCCTGACCGGGTCCTGGGGTGCGGCGAGCTTGCGTTCCACCTTCACCCCGCCCCACTGCGCTCCGCCGGTGCGGCCGCTGCGATCAAGGAGACCGATGGCTTTGACCACCAGGACGAGGACGACGACGATCAGGAGCACGGCGAGCAGGTAGAACAGCCAGGCCGGCGGGGCCGGTTCGTAAGCTGCGCCTGGTCCGCGTACGAGCGCGGTGAGAACGGTCGCGGGGACGCTGCTGGTGCGCGTCGCCCACCCGCGTCCGGACAGCGCAGAGGCGAGCGGTGCGGCCAGCAGCACCGCGCCGCCGACCGAGACCAGTGCGCCGGCACCGTAGGCGGCGAGCAGGGTGTTGTCGTCCATGGCGGCGGACGGGCCGTTCTTCCCCGTCGCCATCACACGACCATCCGCTCATCGGTCTCGAACAACTTCTGCTCGATGTGGGAGAGCACCAGCTGGACGGCATGGGAGCCGCCGCCGCGGCCTACCTTCCACAGGGCGCGGCCGCGTTGGCCTGCACCCCAGGAGCCGATCAGGTCGCATTCGGCGTCGGTGAGTCCGATCGCCTCGCGGGTGATCTGCAGTGGGCGGGTGTCCTGGGCGAGCTGGATGCGGGTCTCGCAGGAGGAGATGAGGTCCTTGGCGATCGCCACGGCCTCCGAGCCGGCCGCGCCGACGCTCTCGAAGTCGGACAGGCGGTGGGTGGCCAGGATCTGGATGGTGCCGGTCGCCCGGGAGAGTCTGAGATCCGCGTCGATCTTGCGGACCATGGCGGCGCCGCCACTGCGCATCTGGCGCCACAGCTCGTCGCGTACGACGACCCACGGGCGCTGGCCGGGCCGGTCGATCGCCGCCTGTGCCCAGGAGGAGACGCAGGACAGCACCATGGCGACCGTCTCGTCGCCGTACTGTTCCAGGGCGGAGATGTCGACGGACTGGATGGGGGCCTCCCAGTCCAGGCCGATGGATGTCTCCTGGTCGAAGAGCCCGCCCAGATGACCGTTGACCATGGCGCCGAGCGCCGAGCGGATGGTGGCCATCTGCTCGCGGGCCCTTTGCACTTCGCCGTCGCGGACGCGGAGTTCCTTGGCCATCGCGTCGGTGGGGTCGCGCAGCTTGTCGTAGACCAGCGGCAAGGTGGGCACCGCGAGGCGGGTCTGTCCGTACAGCTCGCCCGTTACCTCTCGCACCGCGACGTCCAGGGCCTCTTCCTCTTGCGACTCCAGCGTCCGCTTGAGCTGGAGCTCCAGCAGGGCCTTGAAGAGCGTCAGGCGGCGGCGGTGGATCTCCTGCAGGCGGCTGCGGAGTTCGGCCGAGTCAGTGATCCGGTCGAGGCCCGCGCCGAGCGGTCCGGCGTCAAGAGGGTTGAGGCGGCCGGGCAGGCCGGGGCCGAGCCGGACCGGCTCAACTCCCAGGTGGCGGCACAGGCCCGCGTACTCGCCCTTCACGTCGCCCGCGATCAGGGTGCGGTGCCCGAACGCCATCAGCCGGAAGCACAACGCCTTGATGTGCGCGCTCTTACCGGACCCGGGAATGCCGGTGATCATGACGTTGGGGTTGGTGCACAGTCCTTCGCGTACCCAGACCGCCGGGTGGGCGGAGAACGCCTGCGTGGTCAGGGTGTTGTGGCCGATGTACGCGCCGACCGGTGGCAGTGCCCCGGCGTGCAGGAAGGGGTAGGCGCCGGCCGCGTTGCCGGTATCGGCGCGCACCACTTCGGTCCGGGGCAGGGACGCGGACCGCCCCGCATACGGGTGCGCCCATCCCCTGCGGGGGGCGATCCGCATCACGGTGTCGGCGTCTTCGAGACGGCGGGCTGCGCGCTGTTCGGCTGCCGTCGGCCCTGCCGGAGCGGGGACGAGCGTCGTGTTGATGCCGGTGGCTTCGCCGATCCCGGCGGCTTCCAGCAGGGTGTCGTCGCCTGTGCGGCGGCGGGTGAGGAGGCCCATCAGAATCCCGTCCGTCGGTCCGGCAGTCCCTGGCCAAGCGGAAGTGCGCCCGCGGCGAACCCGACGTCCTGGGCTCCCCACATGCGCCGCAGTTCCAGGCCAGCCGCCGCGGCATCGGCCTGCATCTCCGCGCAGGCCGTCTCCAGTTCCTCCAGGTCGGTGACGGTCACCGACAGCACCGCGGTCATCCGCACCACGCCCTGGCCCGACGCGCGGGCCATGTCCTGGGTGCGGGCGAGGTTGACCTCGCGGCGCTCGTCCTCGCTCTCGTCCCGGCCGGTTTTGGCCCGCAGGTGCCGGGCGGAGGACCGCTTGCTCTTCTCTTTCGCGAGCTCTTGGCGGGCCCGGCGCGGGCCGAGTGGTTCGTAGACCAGGCTCATCGAGCGCCGAGCGTTGCGCCGGGGGCGCAGCAGCGGCTGCAGGAACGTCGCGTACACCTGTGCCTGCGGCCAGGTACGCACCTGATAGGTGACCGTCCAGGCCCCGTCGTGGCGGTAGGTGCCCCATCCGGTCTCGGCGGCCGCGGGCCCGGCGAGGGCGGGGTCGACGCCTTCTTCGGTGCCTTCCCATCCCAGGATCTGGGCAGCGGAGTTAGCGTTGGCGAGTGCGACCTGGGCGTCGGGGTCGTACGCGGTGCGCACGGTCTGGGCCAGACCCCGCGGGGAGAGCCATTCGACGACCTGCAGGCTCGCGGTGCTCAGTGCTCCGCCCAGCGCGTGGAGCTCGCGCACCAGGACCGCGGCCGCGCCGACCTGGCCGCCGCCGGCGCCCTTGATGGCGAGACGGGCCCGGGACGCCGACAGGGTGACGGACAAGTACGTCTCCCGGGAGGTCGCCGCGGGGCCCGCGCCTTCCATGACATCGGCCAGGGCGCTCACCGCTGCTGCCGGGGCGTCAGCGGTGATGTGCTGCGCGGTCCAGGACCGCAAGGCAGCCCCGTCGTCGGGCAGACATCGCTGGTGTACGGACAGGCGGGTGATGGGCGAGTCCTCGGTGCAGAACGTGCGCATCAGCGCAGCCCAGGAGGAAACCCGGGCCGCTTGCTTGTCACTGTCCACCAGCGCAAGGCCGGGGAACGAGACGCGGGCAACCGCGGTGTACGTACCGGCCACCGGGTCGTGTGCGACACCGAGGAGCCCTCCCAGACCGTCCGGTGCCTCCAAGATGCGGAGCCGGGCAAGGGTGCCTGGCAGATCCATCGGCTGGTGCCCGGTGCGGGCGGATCGGGGAGCGAAAGGCCCGCTGAAGAAGATGTTCTGTTTTCTTGCCACGGCGATCTGATGCCTCACTGCCAGAAGGATCCATTCATCGGCGCTCAGCCCGCTCACCCGCCCGAAGGCAAGCAGAAGCAACAGCAGAGCCAGCGGCACGCACACGGCGGCCACGGCCCAGCTGGACAGGTTGACGGGGGTGAGCAGCAGCGCGCAGGACACGGCGACCAGGGCGAAACCGGGCCCGGACAGCCGCCCCATGAAGCCGGACTTCTCCGACTGCCATCCGCTGTAGGTGATGGGTTGTGTCATCGGCTATCCCTGAGTCGGAGGGCTGGGCGGCTGCACCGGTTGCAGCGTTCTCTGCGCACCGTCGTCCGCTTCCTGCGGCTGTCCGGCGGAGGCGGAATGGCGCCGCTGTGCGATGACGACGTGACGGCCGCCGGCCGCCCCGTGGTCGAGACCCGCGTGGCCGGCGGTGCTCGCCATGCCGGACTCGAGGGTGTCCTTGCCCGCGGCGAGGACCTGCAGGGGCAGGCCGACCGTGCCCATGACCCGGGATCCGAAGGTCCGTCCGCTCCCGCCCCGGGTGCTGCTGCCCGCGCTCTGCACGGCGTTGGAGCCGCTGGCGGAGGCCTGGGCGTTGTCCTGCTCCAGGGCGCGGGTATAGGCGCTGCCGCCGCCGACCGCCCCGGCCCCGCCCATCTCGGGCCGGTAGCCGCCGCTCATCGATGCGGCGGACGAGCCGATCGAGCTCATGAGTCCGGACGCGATCGCGCTCCCCCCACCGACGGTGGAGAACGTCATGAACTTCGCCAGGACGGGCCATGCGAAGCAGGCGAGGACGAAGATGACAAGGCCGACGAACATGTTCTGCACGCCGTCGCCCTCGGACATGGCACCGAACCCGATCGCGAAGCAGAGCACGATCATCGGCTTCATCAACACCAGCGCAATCAGCGCGTTCCTGGCCTTTGGCCACCACTCCTGCGTCGAGTCGGACATCTGCCCGGCCAGCACCACTGGCATGGTCGCCACCAGGATCATGATTCCGGCCTGCCGCAGCAGCACCTCGATCCACAGTGCGGCGATCGCCAGGATGCACACGATGCCGACCACGATGATCACGCCGACCGCCGCGGCCGTCACACCTTCACCGGTGATGAGCGCCGTGCCCACGGTCGCCGCGCCGCCGCCACCAGTAATCAGCCCGCCGAACAGGGCGCCCAGCTGCTGCTGCATCGCCTTGGTTGCATCGCCCGCACCCGAGCCGCCACCGTGGAAGCTGTAGTTGATGATCCAGGTGGACACGGCATCCGACCAGGTCAGAGCCGTCTGCGTGGCGATCACGTAGACCGACGAGATGATCCCCCACTTCGCCAGACCCATCACGGCGGTCGCCGCGGGCTCGCCTCGCTGGCTGATCGCCACCTTCCCGAACTGCAGCAGCAACAGGAACGTCGCGATCAGCAGGGAGAGGACCGTCATGATCCCCTTCGGCTTGCCGATGCCGGTCTTGGACAGATCGATGGTGGACGAATCGTTGAAGACCTTCGCGAACTCCTCCAGCAGCCACACCACGGACTTACCGATGTAGCGAGCAGCCTCCTGCAGAGCGTTCGAGGCCATCTCCGAGATCTTCCCGGCCGCCCACGTGAAAGGGGTCTTCGCCTTGGGCGGGTACTTGTCGCCGCCCTCACGCTGGCACTCCCGGAATATGCCGCCCTTGTTGACACAGTCGGTGATGAACTTGTTTAGCTTTTCGTAGTTGGGATCGTCGGCCTTGTTCGGATAGTTCTTTCGCCACTTCTCCAGCCGACGCTTCTCGAACGCGTGCCGCCCCTCCTCGGAGCAGTTTCGGGCCCCAGTGCCGTCAGCTCCCTCGCAGATGTCGACGGTGCCGGGCATTTCACCGGCCTCCGGCAGTCGGCAGATGCTGGTGTCGTCGATCTCGTCGTACAGGCAGTAGTGGCCCTTGTTGTCGATCCCGACTGTCGAACCGCCGGACCAGTCGTTTGGCGCCTTCTTGCCGCTGTCAGGGCCGTAGTCGAGATGCCATTTCGGCTTGTCCTCAGCCACTGCTGCGGGGGCGGCGCTCAGACCGGATCCGAAGCACACCAGTAGGACAACCACGAGACAGACGAAACGACGGACGAGGCCTCGCTGTGTCCGGTCAGTCCGCATGCCTCACCTGCACCCACCCGTCGTCCCATGCGTACGGTGATTCAGGGAAGTAGGCGACGGGGAAGCTCCGCTTCTTCCAGTACTGCGGCTCGTTGGTAGATTTCCACTGGCCGCTTTGCCACTTGAGGATGAAGTCGACGTCCTCGTCCTTGAGCGGGTCGTCGTCCGTTGGCTTCTCAGGCGTGGTCGCGTAGCGGTCGTAGTTCATCCAGATTTGCACCACCTCCCCGTCAGGGGTCAGTGATTTTCCGCGGACCGCGTTGACGGTGGTGGTGAAGGTGATCCCGGCGGGCGTTCCGCCGGACGACGGCAGGTTGGCGCCTTCACGTATCTTGCGGACTTCGGAGATCTGCTCGTCGACGTAGCCAGCAGCATCCGGTGACACGACGGCCTCAAGTTGCTGGCGTGCTTTCTGATCATCGAGGAAGGCGAACTCCTCCCAGAAGTAGACAGCTGCCGAGATGGCGCCGCTCGGGCTGTGAGGGAAGCCGGTGGAAACCCCGTTCTGCTGCCCCGTCGGGACTCTCAGCGTGATCTTCTTCGCCTTCTCCGGGGTCATCCTGCCGCCGCCGTTGGATCCGGTCGCGGACGGCTCTGGTTTCGCCGTAACTGAGTGTCCTGCCGCGCGCTTCCCTGAATCGTCGTTTCCGAGAAGGGAGTAGGCCGCGACGCCTCCGGCGGCCAGTCCTGCGGCGGCGAGTACAGCGAGCCCGGCAAGTGTGAGTTTGGCCCTGCGGGCCGTACGGTCGTGGGTTTCCATCCGCCGTCGCCTCACTTCGCCATGTTGTAGACCGCGAGGACGAGGCTGCTGGTCACACCGATGCCTCCGGCTCCGCACAGGCTCCACAGCACGCTCTGCTTGCCGCGGGCAGCCAGCTGTGCGCGTTCACTGTTGTGGCCCACGGCGACCAGGAGCCAGCCGGTCAGTCCACCGATCACCGCTGCTGCGAGACCGAACCCGGCCGTCCAGGACAGGATCGTCTTGACCTGGGTGTTCACCGCGTCGGGAAGCTCCGGGGTGTATTTCGGAACGACCGGGTCCTTGCCATCGGCGAGTACATGCAGGCCCGGGTCGCTGGCCAAAGTGTGCAGGGTGGTCATCAACGTCATAGCCGACACCTCGTCAAAGTCATCTGGAAGCGGGGGAAACAACGGCGAGCGGCGCGGGCCGCGGCGCTTCGGGAAGCGGTATGCCCCAGGTAGCGCCAGCCGCCGTCAGAACTGCCTGGGCGAGCGAGCGCGCGGCCTGCTGGGTGCGTGAGCGCAGCCGGGATGCCGTCCGCAGCCCGTGGGCGCGGATGTGCGGGTCGTGCGGGAGGTGCACCACGGCAGCGGTGCGGGAAGTCAGCATCGTCGCGCCTGCCCGAACGACGGCGGGCAACCGCCCGTCGGTCTGTGCGACGAGTACGGCAACCGTGCGCTGCAGCGGCATGCCGTCGGCATGCAGCGCCGTCATGGCCTGCTGCAGGGCCTGGACGCCGCTGGCGGTGGCGGCCGCGCACAGCACCGGTACTGCGTAGGGGAGTTCGCACCAGGCCCGGGTCTGTCCGATCCGCGCGGCGCAACGAGCGTCAAGGATGTCGTGGGCGACGGGGTGCGTGGTGTCGGCGATGACGGTCTGCCAGCCGCCGAGGGCGGCCAGCTGGAGCCAGGCGGCAGGGTCCGGCGGAAGTGCGAGCGGCGGGCTGTGCCAGTCCCGTCCGTCTGTGAGCACCTGCCAGCCCGCGTCCCGTCCGGCCGGTCGCCGAGCGGCCGCATTCTGGACCTGGGATCGGGTCAGTGGCCGGTCGGGCGGTAGTGCGGCCAGGCCTCCGGCTTCCTGCCCGGTCGTCCACGAGGGCCAGGGTGAGGAGAGGCGCGGTGCGGTATCGAGCACAACCGTGCGGGTCCCGGCCGCCGTCATCGCTCCGGCGAGCAGATCGGCCACGGTGGAGCGCCCGCTCCCCCCGGTCGCTGCCATCACCGGCAGCACCAGACGGGATCCGGCAGGCAGCGCCATCAGCGCGGCTTTCTTTTTGCCCACCCTTACCTCCCATGCGGCACGCAAGTTATTTGCGGCAGCTAACTCGCCGTACCCGCTTGTCGTCCACAAGCGCCCCAGAACCATATCGTCCCGATGCGGGTGACAACAAAAGTTATTGTCAACCTGCCTCCTGTAAAGCCGTGATGGCATACTGTCACGCAGTATCACGCAACCTGAGTGGCGTTGGCTCTCGCCAGAACAGACCAGCCATCAGGATTCTTTTACGCAAATGCAGGAGTACAGGCTTAGGGGGACTGTGCGCGTAAAGCGCTGGCTGGCCGTTGCCGTGGGCGGGGCCGTCATGACACCGGTCGCGTTCGGCATGGGAATCGTGCTGCTCATTGCGACGTTCGACGACGATAGAGGCGGAGGCAGTGTGGAGCCGACGGCAGGCAGCCTCAGAATCGGCAGGGGTGGCGTCCCCGCCGAGTACGCGCCGATGATCCTCAAGGTCTCGGCAGACTGTGACCAGGGGCTGCCACCATCGATCCTGGCAGCCCAGCTGAAACAGGAATCGAACTTCAATCCTCGGGCTGAATCTCCCGGCGTTGGCGCGCAGGGCATCGCCCAGTTCATGCCGGACACCTGGCCGACCTGGGCCGTGGACGGAAACGGCAACGGGACCAGGAGCGTCTGGGAACCCGCGGACGCCATCGCTGGGCAGGGGAAGTTCATGTGCAGCCTGTTGAAGAAGGGCAAGGCACACCCTCAGTACAACGGCTCACCCATCGAACTCGCGCTCGCCGGTTACAACGCCGGCTGGGGCCGCGTCGACCAGTACCAGGGCGTCCCGGACGAGCAGTTCGCCAAAGGCCAAACATACAATTACGTCCAGATCATCATGGCTTCCGCCCGGCAGTTCACCGCTCCCGCGTCCAGCGAGGAGGTGGATCTGCCTGCCGAACACTCTCTGCCCGCCGGAACGCCCCGCAAGGTCCGCACCGCGGTGGCCTGGGCGATGCAGCAGAGGGGCGGCTGGTACCGCCTCGGCGGCGACTGCACTAACGCCCACGGCCAGAGGTCCGCCCACTGGTGCGACTGTTCGTCCCTGACGCAGCAGGCCTACGGGGCCGCCGGGGTCACCATCCCCCGGGTCACCTACGACCAGGTCAATATCGGCGACCGGGTCAGTATCGACGACCCCAAGCCCGGGGACCTGGTATTCAATCCGGGCAGCGACGGATCGGACGCGCGCCCGGGGCACGTCGGCATGTACATCGGGGACGGCAAGATCATCGAAGCGCCCCGCACCGGCGTACGGACCCGGATCGTCTCGTACAGCAGCTGGCGCAACTCCACGAGCGCCATGACTCGAATCACCGAAGTCCGCCGGGTGGTGAAGTGGTGACCGGCACAACCGAAAGGCGTCCCGCCATGCACGAGCACGAAGAGCTGTTCCACCCCTGGGGCATCGTGACTCCGGCATTCTGGGGCGCCCCGGCACTCGCCCCCGCCGCGCAAACTGGCCCTCAGGCCCGGATCCCGGAAGTGCTGCGCGAGCGCCTGGCCGCCGTCGCCGCTGCGGCCACCGGCGGCCAGTTGCAGGACGCCGCGAGGATGGCCTACCAGCTCGACACCGAGATCGCCGCCGAGTGCGGCGCCGAGCATCTGGACACCGTCCACATCCGGGAAGTCCGGGGACACATCGCCCACCTGATGGATGATCATGCCACCGCGGTCGGGTGGTACCTGCACACCGCGCGCCTGCGCGCCACGATCCAAGGCCCTGGTCACCCCGACACCGAAGAAGCCACCCGACGCGTCTACAGCCTCTGGCGCACGGTCCCCGCCCATGACGCGCGCAGGCTCGGCAACGAACTCCTCGCCGCCGTCACCGACATCCACGGCCCAGAGGCGGCCGTCGCCCAGCGGACCCTCAAGAGGTTGCAGTCCCTCGGCTAACCCATCACCCATTCCGCGCTACAGGGAAGTGCTCGGCCCAGGACAGCAGCCGGGCACGCGGTAGCCCCGGGGGACGAGTGCTCTCCCGGGGCCGTTGCTGCTGTCAGAGACCGATGCCGTCGGTGGCGGAGTATGCCCAGCGTTCGCCTTTGTCGGCCTTCTCCGCACTCAGCCTGAGGTGCCTTCCCACGGAGCTGGAAGTTTCATAGCCCTCGGGACGGTCCAGAGCGGCTCGGTGCCGGCGGCTGGTAGCCGGGCTCGTGCCGTACGGATGCATCGGCCTGCTGCTGCTTGTCCAGGTCCCTGCCTCTGGTCTCCGCGGTGTGCAGCTCGCCGTACTTCTCTGCGACGGTCCGGCGCAGCGCCTGCTCCTCGACCATGAGCGCCGCATTTTCCCGGTAGATCGCTGCTGAATTCCGGTACTTGGTGACCTGGCCGTGCAGGCGCGCAAGCTGCTTGAGGTCGTTCGTGTCGACGCGCTGCGTGAACGCGGGCACGTGGGCCCGCATGGCAGCGAGCTTTCGGGCGACGTCGTCGATGTCGCGGGGTGCGGGCTGGGTGGCGCCCATCTCGCGGAAGACGTCGGCGAACTCGCTGCCGCGGATGGTCTCCCACGCCTCGGTCCGGGCGGTGTTCGCCGCAGACGTGGCCCGGCTCCCCTCGCTCCATCCTGCGGCGCGCTGGGCGCGGTAGCGCTCGGTCAGTTCCTGGTGTTCCTTCTTCGAGGTGCTGGCCAGCCGGAGCGCGACGCGACCCTTGCTGTTGTTAGCCTCCAGCCGTTCCAGCGCGGCGTTCGCTTCCCTGACCGCAGCCTGGGCGAGCACCGCCTGGCCGAGCTCCTCGCGGGCGGTACGGAGATGGCCGTTCGCATGGTCCAGCAGCACGATGGCCTCCGCACCGCGGCACTGGCCCTTGGTCTGTCCGTGGGCCTTTTCCTGGGCCAGCCGCTCGGCCAGGACCCGGGCCTCCTCTCCGTCCTGCAGGGCGCCCTGGTCGCAGATCTTGGCGCGCTGCAAAGCGTCGCCAGGCTTCCAGCACAGATCGGCGTCAGACATCCTGCCGTAGGGGCGGTCCGTCCAGGAAGGGATTGCCCGCATCGCGCGCTGACGCTGAAACTCGGCCAGCTGCTGCTGCCGATCCTCGCTCAGCTCCAGCACTGTCTCGTCATCCAGGGCGCGCTCGGGCACCGGCTGCTCGCGGCGTACCGGCGCCCGGTGGGCCTGTTCCCGTTCCGCCTGTTCACCGTAGGGCAGCACCGCTCCTGCTGCGGCCGCCCGTTCGGCAGGCGGCCCGTGGGCGA
Source organism: Streptomyces sp. NBC_00353 (assembly GCF_036108815.1). Classification (NCBI taxonomy): domain Bacteria; kingdom Bacillati; phylum Actinomycetota; class Actinomycetes; order Kitasatosporales; family Streptomycetaceae; genus Streptomyces; species Streptomyces sp. NBC_00353. Next base: position 555,047 of record NZ_CP107985.1, read on the forward strand.
CGGGCCGCTCCTGGGTGGCCTGCACGGGCAGCATGGCCGGGGTGGGCGGCTCGCGCAGCAGGTCGGAGATCATGCCGTCCGGCCGCGACTGCCCCAAGTACTGGGCGAAGGCCCGGACGGCGCGCTGCAGGATCTCCTTCTCGCTGCGGGCAGCACCCAGGCGTGCCTGCGTCGTCTCGTCCTCCAGCGCCGCCAGCGGCAACCACAGATGATTCTCGGACCGGGCCCGGGTGATGCCCGGGTAAGTCGCGAAAGCGTTCGCTCCGTGCCCATACATCAGGGAGGTGTCCACGGTCATACCCTGGCTCGCGGCGATCGTCATCGCGTAGCCGAGCGACACGGCCCCGGAGGCAATCTGATCGGGGCTGAGCCAGGCCGACTCCTCTCGCGGCTTCCCGCCGCGACCCTTGAGCCGCCAGCTGATCTGGACCCGGCGCTCGTCATCGATCGCGGTGACTACGGCGCGGTAGCCGTTGAGAAGGTCCGGGCCCTGCCCGCGACGGGCACGGTAGTCGTTGGCGCGGACCCGTACGGCGTCGCCGACCGCGAGGGTGAGTTGATGACCGCCGGGCAGCGCGAAGGTGCGCTCGGCACCGAGCTCACCGGCAGCGCGACGGATCTGCTGGGCCCCGGCGTTGAGAACGTCGACGTCCGTGTTGCGGGCGGCGAGGACGACCATGCCCGCGATGAGGTCGTGCATGTCGGACCAGCGGCCGCGCAGCTCGTCCCACGCGGTGAGGATCTGCGAGCGGGCCCCGTCTGCGCTCTCGGCGGCGTGGACCCGACCGCCGGCGGCGAGCAGGTTCAGGGCCTGCTCGTGATCGCCGGTCCGCCACACCTCCAACGCCTGACGCTCGGCAGCGTCCTCCTGACGGTAGTTCTCGGTGAGGGTGAGCCCGTGGACCAGACGATGCGCCTCGCGGAACCAGCCGCCCACCCCGATCGCCTGGAGCTGTAGGTGGTCGCCGATGCCGACGATTTTGGTACCGGTGCGGGCAGCCTCGGTCATCAGCAGGGCCGCGGACCGGTCGTCGACCATCGTCGCCTCATCGAGGACGAGGACGTCGATGCCGACGAGGCCCTTGCCTCTGGTGATCCGCTCCAGCCAGGCCGCGACCGTGCGCGACGGGATCGCGGAGGCACTGGCCAAGTTCTGGGCGGCGACCGCGCTCAGGCATGCACCCGCATACATGGTGCCAGCAGCGTCCCAGCCGATCCGGCACGCCTCCATCAACGTCGACTTGCCCGCCCCGGCGATGCCGACCACCGTGTCGATGCCGTGCCCGGCGGTCAGCAGCCGGACGACCGCCTCGCGCTGCTGACCGGACAGCTCGTATCCAACGGCGCGCTGGTAGGTGGTGATCGCCCGCTCGGCCTCGTCCGGACTCAGGACTGCGGTGCCCTCGTCGACCCGGGCCAGGACCTGGCGGGTGACGGCGTCCTCTGCATCGAGGATGTCCTGGGTGGTGTAGCGGGCGGTGGACGACATCACGGTGGAGCCGAAGGCCGGCACCGGCACCGCGTAGCCCTCCACGGCCAGGACCTGGTCGGCAAGCTCGTCCAGCCGCCCCGGCCCGTCGTCGATGCCGTACTCCAACGCATTCGCCAACGCGGCAAGCAGCTGGGCGCGGCTGAACGACTTCTCCGACCGTGTGAGGCCGGTATCGGGGTCGAACACGATCGCGGCGAGGTCGGAGGGCGGCGGGGTTCGCGGGCCGTTGCCAGGACCGTCGATGCCCGGGCCGTCGCCTGGTCCGGGCGGTCCGGGAGCCGCGGCCAAGATCATCGCGTCGACGTCGACACCGAGGCCCTCGGCCCGCTGACGCCAGCTGTCCCGCATCGTCGTGGCGTCGGCCGCGTGCTTGGCTCGCTTGGTCTGCAGCGAGACCGCGGCCTTCTCCTCCCGGCTGGCGTCGGCGCCGGCCGTCGCGTCGACCAGGGCAGCCCGGCGCGAGAACTCATCGCGCACGTGCTCGGGGATCCCGACGATCTCCCAGGCGCCGGTCCGCTCATTCTGCTCACGCCGTACCCCGAACCGCTCGTACGTCAGCGCACGCACCCGTGCCTTGAAGAACGCATCGAGGGCGGAGGCGTGCCGGTGCAGGTCCTGCCCCGAGTTCGCGATCGACCGCCACTGCCCGTCCTGGCACAACGCCATATTGGAGATCGTGACATGCAGGTGCAGGTGCGGGTCACCGGGCTGTCCGTCGCCCATCGGCCGGGCCGCCTGGTGCTCGACCGACCAGGCCATCAACCCGCCGGTTGCGGTCCTTACCGGCTGCCCGTCCTCGCTGCCGACCGCGTACCCGACCCACGATTCGAGCTGGGCAAACATGTCCCGCTTGGCCTGGTGGACCAGGCCGCGCAGCTCCCGTTCGTCCAGGCTGCCCATTAAGCCCTGCAGCACGCTGTCAGACTTGGGGAGATCCAGGACCAGGTCCCAGCCGCGGACCCGGTCATCGACCCGGACATCCTTGTGCGCCCACGCCTCTGCCAGTTCGGTCTCGCCGTAGACGTCGGCCAGGTCGATGCCGGCGGCCCGGGCCAGCTTGTGGAGGGTGCCGACCTGCATCCGGTGCATCTCACCGAGCCGGTGCACCATCCGCTGCTGGATGGCGAGGACCTTCTGCTGCTTGGGCTTGCCCTCCAGCAGGTCGGCGGGCTCCACATCCCGCTTCGCGGCCGCTACCTCGATCGCCTCGGTCAACCGGGCGGTGGTCAGCTTCGCTTTCTCGTGCGCGCGGGCCGACGTGCGCGAGCGGATCAGCCGGGCCCCAGTCGCCGGGTGGCACCCGTTCATCAACCGGCGGGCGGCGTCCTTGCCCTCCTCGTCCAGCACCGCCCCATCGACCAGACCGACCGTCGACAGGCCCGTGCCAATCCACACGAGCACGGCGTCACCCTCGGTCCGCAGCCGATGGTCGACCGCCTCGCCCCCGGCCCCCTCCAGCACGACCGTCTCAGCGGCTGGCGCCTCCACCACCGAGCACCCGGCCTGCTCCCGCAACCGGTACTCGACCTGCTCATCCGCCGTGATCCTCGTCAGCCACGCCACCGGCCGCCCCCATTCTCTGTCACCCCGTCAGCCGGGCTTGTGCACTTGCGCGTTCCGGCTTCCAGGAGTTCCCCAACAATGGAACTCCCTTTGTCCATTCCTTCACTTTGATCACCCACCGGAACCCATCGACTGTACGTTCAGAGCCACCACGTAGTGGACAGCAACACTGCTTGCATCGGGACGTTCAAGATGGCGCCATGAACGCTCCCGCTCGGCCCACTTCCGCCATGCTGCTGCACGGAGTACCAAGAGTGCTGGCCGAGGCGTTCCCCGCACCCGCGCAGCCACACGGCCAGCACTCCGGTAGCTGCGACCCCTCGGCCGCCTGCCGGGTCTCGCGTCCGGCAAGCCGAATCCGCGAGACCACAAACCGCGAATACACCCGCTTGAAGCCACTGCGGCCGGTGCCGGGCCGGGAGCCCTCACGCCATTGCACCGGCTTTGCTGCCTTCCGGCCGGCCGTGGTGACCAGCTGCTTGACCAATTGCGGCTTGTCCGGGTACTTCGCCACCGGCGGGCTTCAGCCTTCGAAGGGGCGCGGACAGCTGTCCCGTCTCACGCCAGCTGCTCCGATGCCGGCGAGGCTGGACGACCTTGAGCCGCAATTTCACTGGTGGCCCGCTCGGCCTCCCGGTCGGGCGCGCCTACGTCTCAGTGAACCTGCCTCGTTCGGGACGAAAAATCATTGGCTTCCCGTTCCATCTGGCGAGGAGACTTCCGACGTGACGCTTCACGAGAATGAGATCCCAGTCGACGAGACGCTAGTCCGAGCACTACTGAAGGCACAGCGCCCAGAGTGGGCTGGCCTACCGTTGTCGCCCGCAGGCGCAGGCACGGACAACACCATGTATCGGCTGGGCCATGACCTGCTCGTGCGACTTCCACGAACCGCCGACAACGGACAGTCCGTGCGCAAGGAACAGGAATGGCTTCCTCGCCTGGCCCGCCACCTTGCCTGCCCGATTCCCGAGCCCGTCCATGCCGGGACACCCACCGATGCCTTCCCCATGGTCTGGTCGGTCTACCGCTGGATAGACGGTGACGAAGCCAGCCCGGACACCGTCCGGGACTGGGCCGCCTTCGGAGCGGACCTGGCGGCGATCGTGAGGGAACTCCACCGCATCGACCTCATGGGAGCGACCCGCACGGACGGCCTCAGCTGGTATCGCGGAGGCAGCCTGGAGCCGTGCGACCAGTGGATCACTAGGTGTCTCAACGACTGCCGCGCCACGGTGGGTTCTGAGCTCGACGTTGACACTCTGGAACAGTTGTGGCGAGCCGCGCTCGCACTGCCCGAGCCCTCTGGGCCTCATGTGTGGCTCCACGGCGACCTCAAGCCGACCAATCTCTTGGTCCGGGAAGGCAGGCTCCACGCAGTTATCGACTTCGGAGGACTCTCGGTCGGCTTTCCCGACGCCGAGCACTCCACAGTCTGGGACTTGCCGCCACAAGCCCGACAGGCTTACTGGGACACCTTGCACCTCGATGATGTGACCTGGACCCGCGCCCGCGCCTGGGCGGTCGCAGTGGGCGTCAGTGGGATCTCCTACTACTGGGACACCTTCCCCGCCTTCGTCGCCGAATGCCGAGCACGTCTTCAGGCAATCCTTGCCGACGCCGCTACGCGTTGAGTGGCCTCCCCGGCCCAGGAGGAAGGGCAATACGGCGCAGGTTCAATGACACGCGGCAGAACGCCGCGCGGAATGGAGCACCTTCGCCGACACGCTCTCGACTCAGCTTGTCTCCCACCGAAGACCGGAAGCGGATGTCCGGTTTGGTCAGGGAGGCAAAGATGATGTTCTTCGGCCGCTGGTTGCCGTGCAGCCGCCTCGAGACCACCGTGAACACGGGATAGCCGCCGTCACTGCCGGTTTGCCTCAACTCGATTCCGGCAGCACGGAGATGACCATTGATCGTGCTGACGGTCGTCTCCTGGAGGTGCTCATCAAGGAGGACGTCCCCTGACACCAGGCACTCCAGAAAGCGGGCGAACCCGGCGTCACCGGCCTCGAACGCGCCGAGGTTCTCGAAAAGGTCTTCTGCTGACCAGTCTCCGGGGTTGCGGAAGACGTGCCGCTTGATGCTGGCTTTCAACGTCGCCAGCCGCATCCCGTTCAACAGCAGGTCTTCGAGTTCATCGAAGGGGATGCCCTCGCCCTCGGTCATCCAGTAGCGATCAAGCAGCCGGAGGAAACGTTCATGGTGCTGAGCCAGCTCTGAGAGGTTCAGGGCGCGCGCCAGCTCACGGCGGGCTTTCTTGGGTATCTCCGGCGGTGCGTCCTCTTCCCACAGCAGGTCCTCGAGCTTGAAGCGGATCGTTGGCCCCACATCGACGGGGCTCTGTTCCAAGATGCATCGCGTGACCTGTGGCAGCCCAACGTCAGGCACCTGACGGAAACTCTCTTCACCCCGTACGCGCTTGCTCCCTGCGTCCTCAGGGACCGGTGGCATGCCTAGTTACTCGAAGGCCGAGTTCAGCCTGGCGTGCGTCAGGCTCTCAAGAAGCGCGACGACGTCGCCAACCAGTGCGCGCAGCGCTGAACGATCCCTGCTATCGACCATTGGCAGATGGTTGCAGAAACCTAAGGAATCCGGCAGTGGCACCAAGACCTAGCACTCCGCGCAGTCTGGTCAGAACGGTCGATGTACGGGATGATCACTCCGGACCTACACAGAACGACGCAAAGGGGTTTCGGGTGAGTCGATCGTCGCACAGCACGACGCGTGCAACTGTGGTCCGCGCTGGCCGACGCACGACGCTTGTGGCCCTGCCTGCCTGGTGCAACGGTCAAATCCTCATCCCGGTGGAAACCTGGATCATCATGATGGCCACCGGCCAGACGCTCGGCAGTCTGCCGGGCACAGAGCTGGAGGTGCGTGCCAGACTCACGGCACGAACCGAGGCTGGTCTGGCGCTGCAAGACTGGGAATCGATCAACCTCCTGGCCCCCTCGGGGTTCGCGGCCACGCCAGACCGGCACAGGTACGCCCTCGACGGTGTGAGTTGAAGCCATCGGGGCCCGCGACACAAAAAAGGGCCCTGTCCGCTCCCGCGATACGGGGGCGGACAGGGCCCTGGTGGCCGGTGCGCGGATCAGTGACGGTGCAGTGCCTGCGTCAGGAGTCCGGTGACGTCCTGACGGCTCGGGTCATGTCGGGTCCTCCGTTTCCGGGGCGGGGTGCGGCCGGTGGACGGGGATGTCGAAGAGCGTGAGGTTGGTGCGCTCGAGCTCCAGATGCTCGATGAAGGCGTCGCCCCTGGCGCGTACGCAGGCGGGGCACACGTGACGGTCGGTGACGATCCACTCCTCGGCGGTCATGCGCCGGGCCCAGGTCGGGTCGAGCTGGCTGGTGGGAAGGGTGAGTTCGTATTCGTCGTCTTCATTGTCGGCGCATTGGGCGTAGTAGGTGGCGCCGCAGCTGTCGCAACCGATGACGTACACGGTGCGGGGCAGGAGGCTCATCGGATTCTCCATGCTCGGGTGCCGGGCCGCCGACGTGCCCTCGTGGCACTCCAGGCAGCTCCCAATGGATTTGAGTGGTACCGGCGGAGCGCACTTGTTCCGGAGATGCGGTATTCCGGTACAAAGCCGCCGCAGAAGCCCGCCTGGGCAGGAAGTAGCGACTTCCCGCCGGAAGGCGGGGTCCAGGACCAGGCCGGTGCCGCGGAATTTACCCTGAGGGCGTCGAACTACGTGCGGGACGAGAAGCGACCCGCCGCAGGGTGCGGCGGGCCGTGACGGGCCGCGCTCAGGCCACCCGATTGTCGAGGCGGGCAGGGTGTAGCTAGCCGGGTCGGCCAGCGTGCCCCTGGCTTTCGCTACTCTTCGCCGGATAGCGGCCGGTCGGTGAACGCTCGCAACTGACGGCCTGAAGACGTCTCGACGAGCCGGAGGATCCCAGGGTCCTTGACTGCGAGGGCATTCCTTGCCGTCTCGCACCACTCATCACGCTCGAGGAGTGCCAGATAGTCGTCCCGAAAGGACTGCCAACGCAGAACAGGCCCGATCGAACCTGAGTCACCTTGCTCACCCAGGCTGCTCGCCAGCCACGCAGCGAGGCAGTAGCGACTGGCAGTGGGCTCCAAACGATCGAGGTGGCGCAGATGCGCAGCCAGTACCCCCTCGGCATGGGGATAGCGCGCGAGGGTCACGCCCATGCCTTGGCTATAGGTCATCACCAGAAGCAGCCTGCCGGTGTGGTCAGTGATGTCGGCATCCACGCAAGGTCCGGTGATGGCTTCATGGAGGCCAGCGCTCTGAGCGACGCTGCCGACAAAGTACGCGTTGAGGAAATCGCCATCGCATGCCTTGCGGAGGAGCCAAGGCCGAGCAACGGGATCGTCGAGCCGGCAGAGGGCTTCCACGACGTAGACCCGTCCCCAGCCGGTGACTCGATCAGCGAGCCAGAGGAGAGCCTCGGTGCCTCCAGGCCGCCTCTCCAAGGCATGTGCTGCAAGCGGACCGAACCGGTCTGACAGCAATCCAATCGTTTGAATCAGGGGAATGTCATCGGCCTCTCCCACGGCAGCGACCAGGGCGAGCCCCACGGTTACTGAACAGCGGTCGGTTCCATTTCGGACCAGCCACCGACCCGTCTCGCGGACGCGTTCCCTGTCCGCCCGCTCAGCAGCGGCAGTGATGTGTTCGTTGGGGTGAATCGGGATGTAAACGTCGTGGAATGCGTCGGCCAATTCGCTTGGAAGAGCGATGGTACGCGCGAAATGCGTGTCCAGGATGAGCGCCGCATCCTTGCCTGCCAAGCGGCGATCCTCCGGCGCCTTCGGCCGAGGGCGACGACGGTGCAACGCATCGTCGGGATACGGTTCCCCGTCTCTCGGCAGTGGCTCTTCCGGGGTCAGCCGGTGCAACTGCAGGGCGTACTCGAAGAGTGGTATCCGTGATCCGGGCAGTCCTGGCCCGATCGTCTCGCTCATCGGCGGACGGAGGACTCGATTCTCTTAATCATGGCCCTGAGCATGCCACGACGGGTCTCGGCGCAACAAGCCCTCCACCCGTGCCTCGTTGCATCAAACACAACAGCCAGGCGTCACACGTCGAAAGTGGTGAAGCCGCGAGACCGACTCCACCGCCCTGAACAGGCGATCTATGCCTGAACAGGGCCCGGAACAGGCAGAACGTGTACCGCCGCCGGCACTGGGGGCAGGTCTGCCGAGCTGCCATCGCACAGTCCAGCGCCCACTCCTGAGCGAGTGTCGGCACCCGCTTGGGCTGGGCCAGGCCGAGGTCGTAGAGCCAGGCGCGGCCGGGGGGGTGCAGGACCACTGGGGCGTGTAGGCGCAGCGTTTGCAGCGCAGGACCGCCACTGGCCCGTGCCCTCCGGGACTGACGTCCCGGTCGCGCAACTGGCGGCGCGTGACCAGATGTTCGGGGCAGGTGCCGCGGTCGGACTCCGAAACCAGCGGGTTCGCGTGATCCGAAGGCCGTACTGGTGGGAACCGGCTGGTGGGGTGTCCGTTTCCAGGTGGGGTGGCACGCGGGTTCGGCGTGGGCCGATAGGGCACGATGAGATCTCCGATCGTCATGGGAGGGCTCTGGGGTGGGGTACGAACTGCAGGCAGTGATAGCCGGGGATGGCTTGCTTCAAGCCGCCTCACAGGACCTGGCTGCCGCTCGGGTGGCCCCCCTTGGGCAAGGCCTGGCCTTGATGCCGATGACCGACGAGCTCTTCGACTCCGTCACGGACGGCAGCACTCATCGCCCGCTGGGATTCTGGAAGCTGCCAGGAGCTTTTGACTATGTCCTCGCGGAGTGGTCGACGGCAGGGCCGGTTGCCTATGTAGAGGCCGACTACTTCGGTGGTGCCGGCGAGCAAAGGGCCGCAGTCTGGGCGGAAGGCGCGCTCGAGTTGGGTCCGCTCCAGACGGACAGCCCGATCTCACGTGCGCTCAGGCGGCTCGGTGCAGTGGCAGGTGCGGCCACGGACGAGTTCTCAGGCGTTGGGCTGGACCGGCATCGGCACATGGAGGACTGGATCGGCTAGGCAGCAACTTCCGGATTCCTGCATGGATGCGCAACATGCTGGATCCCCCCACGGAATCCGCCTCTAACTGCAAGAACTCGACGCAGTCGTGTAACCACGCCGATCCGCTGTCTCACCTGGTCGCTTGCATGGATGCCTTCGGCGAAGGACCCATCGAACCCGCTGGAACTCCAATTGGTAACCCACCGGCCCCTCGCGATACCCGCGTGTCCGCGCTGCATTTGCGGCGAGACTGGCGCATCACGCGCTCCAGACGCCGGAAAGTCGGCGGGGCGAAATCGGGTGACGGGGGCGGTCGGGCCGCGGGGGTCCGGTCCTTCGGCGCGACCGAGAGATGAGCACGGCGGTGTCCTCCAACGGGTACGTGGCGGGCAGTGGTGCGCCCCGCGGGCGAATGCCCCGGCAGGGCGGTGGTCGTGCAGGCCGGGTGGCCTGTCCCGTGCCCGATCCGGGGCGGTTCGGGCACGGGGCAGGAGCCCGGACGGGCGGGGCTAGAGGCCGCGGGCGTCGGCGAGGCCGGCGGCCTGGTCGACCATGCGGATCGGGGTGCGTCCTCTGTCGAAGGCGTCGTTGAAGCCGGGTACGGAATCGACGTCGCCGAACTTGCGACGGATCGCGTCCATGACCACGGAGACGGCACTGCCTTCCAGGCCCGCGTCACCGCGGGCTTCGGCCCGGATGGCTCCGAACATGCAGCGGGCGCCTTCCGCGTCGACCAAGGAGCCGCGGCACCACCCGCCGGTGACCAGGCGGTGGTGGGCGCGCTGCAACAGGGCTGCGACCGGCGTCGGGTACAGGTCCGGCAGCGGAACGGGCCCCGTGTCGAGGGGGCCGGTGATGACGTCGGCCGGGTCGACGGGCTCGGTGGGGATGTGGGCGGTTGCTTCCGCGAGCTGGCCGTCGGCGCCGGGGCGGCGGGCGTCTTCCCCGTCTACGACCGCGCACCGGAGGCGAAGTACCCCACCCAGGTCGAGCAGAACTACGCCGTGGGCCAGTGGGTTGTGGAGCACGGCGCGGAGCACGGCCTGGACACCTCGCGCATCGCCTCACCGGCGAGTCGGTTGGCGGCTGCATGTCCGCCGTCTTCGCACTGATGAACAAGGAGCGCGGCGGCATCGACCTCAAGGCCCAGGTCCTGCTGTACCCGGTGGCCAACGCCGACTTCGACACCCCGTCCTACTTCCAGTTCGCCGAGGGCTACTACCTCACCCGCGACGGCATGAAGGGGTTCTGGGACGCCTACACCACCGACCCCACCCAGCGCACCGAGGTGTACGCCTCTCCGCTCCAGGCATCCCTGGAGCAGCTCCGGGGGCTACCCACCACCCTGGTCATCACCGTGCCGACGGTGGTGCGGATCGCTGCGGCGGCGAGGCAGGCCAGGCGCAGGAGGTTGTCGACGACCGCCTCGCCGACCAGGGCAACGGCGCCGTCCCGCCAGCGTTCCCGCAACGCAGGCAGAGGCCGGCTGGTCTTCTTCTTGGCGGGCCGGGTCTCGTGGGAGGCGCGTTCCATCATTCGGCGCCGGATTTTGGTGGTCAGGGGCTGGCGGGTGCGTTTCCGGTACTGATCGACGAGTTCTACCAAGCGCTGCATGGTCGCTTTGTTGCGGGTGGCGGCCCAGTCGATGAGCTTCTCGGGTATCCCCGCGAGTTCCATCACGGGCCGCTGTCCGGCGGTCGGGTAGCGGGGCACGGTCACCAGATCGAGCGCGCGGCAGATCTCTTCCATCAGGCTTTGGTTGTACTGACATCACACTGCCGAAACCCACCACCGACAAAACCCCGCAGATCATCAGTACAGAAGCCTTCCAACGGGGCGTACGGAACCTACGCCGCCACCGGGAACCCGGCCGGGGGCCGGAACGTCACAGAGGCGGTACGGCCCACCCCTCACCGCACAGCCTCCACTCGTCACCGCCGCTCCCCGGGGGACCCATGCGCATAAACACCACACGCACGGCCGGTCTGCTCGCCGTACTCGCCCTGTTCACCGTCGGCACCGTCACCGGCTGCGGCAACGAGACGGCGAGCGGAGGCCGCGGCACGCAGGTCCGCGGCACCGATCCGACGCCGGATCCGCAGGACCGCGCCCGCCGGGTCGCCGATGCCTGGGACGGCTCCAGGGCCGCCGAGTCGTGGGCCGAGGGCTACTACCCGATGGGGGAGACGGTCCAGCTACCCGCAGGCGCGTTCCGCAACGACGCCGACAAACGCGCGTACGGGGCGCAGAACTTCGTCCTGCGCGGCGAACTGCCCACCACCTCGCGGAAGGACGGGCGGGTGAAGTGGGAGAGTGGGGGCTCGCTCACGCTGCCCCTCATGGGGTCGCGGGAGGCCTTCGAGGCCATAGCCGGCGGAGGCGGCGACGGACCGCACCTCACCGTGACCGGGGCAGAGCTGGGCTCCATGCCCCTGGTCACCAGCCGCGGGCCGGCGACCGTGCCGGCCTGGCTGTTCACGTTGGAGGGCTACGACATGCCTCTCAAGCGGGTTGCCCTCAGCCCCTCGGAGCTCCCCCAGCCGCCGATCGGGCCGGCAGGGGAGGTGCCCACCGACAAGTTGGCGCCGCTCGGCGGATTGGCCGAGGTGGCCGGCGACGGCCGGTCCGTCACGGTGGTGGCCACACACGGAGCCTGCGACGAGGGCCCTGCCGTGGACGTGCTGGAGACGGACGGCAGTGTGGTGCTTTCGGGATCCGTCGTCGGCACGAAGGACGGCCCCTGCACCGCGGTTCTGCTCAGCAAGGAGATGACGGTGCAGCTGGACCGGCCGGTCGGCGACCGTGTCCTTCTGGACGCCTTCACAGGCCGGCCGGTGCCGCAGGAGTGACGGCCTCCGGTCCGGAGCCAAACCGGTGACAGCGCGAGGCAGCCCGCCCCGCCTTCCCACAGAAGCCCCCGCCTCGGGGCTTCTGCATGTCGCCGCGTCGGGCTGTCGCTGTGTGGCTTCGTTCATCTCAAGGAACAGTGATTGTCGACCGGTTCTGGAGTCAGTTGCCGATCAGCCGGCTCGCGAATGTCGAAGAGAAATGACGGCACTGCCGAGTGAGTGAAGGGAACGCGGGACGGCCAGCTGCCCGTCAGGGCGGCTGGCCGTCGAGGCAGGTAGCGGCAGGAGCGATACGTATGTGGCGGACGCGGTGCTACTGGACCAGCAGAGCCAGCGCTTCCTTCGCGTTGTGCTCGGCGATTTCCTGCATCAGCGTGCGGTGCGGGAAGTCGCCGTCGAGCAGGCGAAGGGGACCAGCCACCAGTGAGAGACGCATCGCGAGCATGTAGACGTCGAGCCGTGGTGGATCGAGTCCGGGGCGTGACATGGCTGGGTACTGGTCGCCGAAACGAAGCTGCAGGAACACGTGCTCCCACTCGACATCGAAAAACATCAGGCCCTCGATGTCGATGAAGACGGGGTGTCCGGAGGCATCGACCAGGACGTGGTCGGGCCCGAGTTCGCCGTGGATCAGTCCGTGCTGCGTGCGCGGAGCCACTCGTGTGGCCAGCTCCTGCAGGCGATCGTGCAAGGGGGCCGCGGCTGATTCGATCCTGGGGTCGCGTTCGGCCGCCTCTGCGAGGTCCTCGATGGCACGCTCGAGCACCAGTTGCTCGCATGAACCGCCACTCGCCTTGTCGCCCCGTTCGAGCACGTCCACCCTGCCGTAGTGCTGACTGTGCTGCTGGTGCATCGCGTCGAGCATTGCTGCCAGCTCGCTCAAGGCATTTGATGCGCGTGCGGGATCCGTCTTCAGGAGTGCTTCCAGAGTGCCGCCGGCAACGTCCTCGACAACTGCCACATCCGCCGGGTAGCGGCGTCGGCTGTCATCAGCCAGAAGCACCCTTGGAACCCGGACGCCAAGGCCGTCCAGTCTCCGCTGAGCGGCAAGGAAGGGGACCAGCCCGGAGGCGGGAGCGAACGGGTGGGCGGCGTCGATGGGTCCCGCAGCCGGCCAGAAGTTCTCGGCCTCGGCCCAGCTGTAGACGATCACACTCGCTGCACGTGATCCGCTCGTGTGAACCCGGTAGACCCCCTTCTTGCTCCCCCCGCGCAACCGGTCCATTCCGGCAACGTGGGCTCCCGCCCCCAGTGCCTCATGCACGATCCCTGACAAGGCTTCACTATCCGTGAACTGGCGCATCCGCCGAACCTATCCCCGGCCGCCCTGAAGCCGTCGTGGGCCGCCACCAGCTCTGAGAAGCGGCACCGTGTCCGAACAGCGAAGCGCGTGGAGGGCGGGCAGCCAGGCTGCCCGCCCTCCACGCGCCGGTGGCGCGGCCCCGTGTCAGTTCTGCCGTACCTGTGCCATTTCGGCGCGGGTGTAGATGCGGCCCTGGCGCTTGGCGGTTATGAGGAACAGCACGGTGGGCACGGCGCACACCAGGACGGCGAAGATGCTGGCCTCGGGGCCGAAGTCGCCGCCGGTCAGGGCCTGGGGACCGCTGACGGAGGCGTGCAGCAGGCCGCCGGTGCCGGTCCCGGAGCCGGAGACGGCGGTGCCGTAGATGCCCTGCTCGGCCATGTTCCAGCCCAGGTGCAGGCCGATCGGCAGCCACAGCGAGCGGGTGGCGGCGTAGAGCGCGCCGAACATCAGCCCGGCCTCGACGGCGATGGCCAGCGCGCCCCAGAGCGTCGCGTCGGGGTTGACCAAGTGCAGGCCGCCGAAAGCGAGCCCGGAGACGGCCAGCGCCCCCCACGTCCCGGTCTTCTCCTCCAGCACCCGAAACAGCGCACCGCGGAAGGCCAGTTCCTCAGTGACCGCCACGCAGCTCATCAACCCCAGCGTGGTCAGTGCGCCACCGATCGATCCCCAGCCGTGGATGTGGTATCCGCCGGTCATCGCGACCAGCGCGATCGTGACGGTGAACAGACCCAGCCCGAGCAGGGCGCCCCGGCACAGTTCCGGCCGGGCCTGCGCCGGAGCCAGCTCCTGCGGGCTGCCGCGGCCCTCCAGGTACCGCACGAGCCTGGCATAGGCGGCCAGGGCGAGGCCGCCGGTGGCCACTCCGCTGATCAGAGCGGTCAGCGGAGTGGCGGCGGCGGCGCTGTTGATCGCGCTGGTGATCCCGCCCACGGCCAGCATCAGCACGAACAGCACCGGCAGACGCACCCACGTCGACGTCGCCCACCGCGCGGGGTGCCCGGTGTTCTTCCCGGCCGATCCGGTCCTTTCGGCTCCGCGACCGGCGAGTCGTTTCGGTGACTGGTGGTGGTTGGACGGCATGGCTTCCTCCTCAGGGGCCCGCTCCCAGCAGGCGGTCTCCGCTTTCGATGCCGGAAAACTACGGGCTGCGGCTCCTGCGAATCGTCACCACCGGGTGGGCACTTGCCGCATCCTCCGGTCCCCCGAGCGAGCTACCCGGCTGTTCTCTTGCGGGGGACACAACTCCCGCCACAGGACGCTAGATTCACCGAGCAGGAGCGTCCGGTCCGCGCTGCCGTGTGGTGCGGATGCCGGACGGGTCGTACCGAATGGCCAGGCCGCGGACCACGGCCCGGTCCTCATGCCGCTCAGTGCCGGACTTACGAGATCATGGATGATGACGGAAGACCAAGCAGCTTGTGAACCATCAGGCTCGGCATGCCCCGCGCCGACGGACCCCGCTCCCCGCCCGGGCCGGCCAAGGACCGGCCGGCCCGAGGCGCCCTCTTCCGGGGCCGGGGCCGAACCGCGGGCGCGGGACAGGGGCCCCTCCGCACGCGGGAACCCGGTGGCCGCCGCGACCAGTCGGCTCCGCTGGCTGTCGCGGTGGTGGGGAGCACGCCCCACCGCTACCAGGGACCGCGAGTTCGCGCTCGTCTTCACCGTGCTGTCGTTCGCGGAGCCGCTGTCACGGGTCGGGGCGCGGTTCGGCGACCTTCCCACTCACGGCGCCTCCGTGGCGAGCGTGCTGCTGACGTTGGGTCAGACTCTGCCGCTCGCGGTGCGCACCCGATGGCCGGCCGTCTGCCTCGCGGTAGCGGGGACCTCGTTCGCGGTCCACGAGTGCCTCGGCTACCCGGCGGCCTTCGGCAGCCTGGGGCTGTACATTGCGCTGTACTCCGTGGGTGCCCACCAGGAACGCCTCCGGCGGGCCGTACCGCTGGCGGCGACAGGCGGGTACCTGGTGTTCGATGTCGTCCTGTACGCGCTGGGCTCGCCCGACGGCCTGACCGACTTCCTGGTCTACTACCTGGTCCTGGTGGCGATGTGGGGCCTGGGCGTCCTGGTTCGCGGGCGGCGGGCGCACGAGGCCGAGCGTCGGCGCCTGTCCGCACAGGCGGCCATCGATGCGGAACGCGGGCGACTGGCCCGGGAGCTGCACGACGTGGTGACCCACCATGTGACCGCGATGGTCGTGCAGGCCGGCGCGGCACAGTACCTCACCGGGTCACCGGACCGGATCGGCGAGGCCCTTGACGCCATCAACGGCACCGGCCGCCGCGCGCTGGCCGAACTACGGTTCCTGCTCGGCGTGCTGGAGGCGACCGGCGAGTCGGCGCCCAAGGAACGGACGCCGTTGCCGGGCCGGGTGCCTGACCTGGTGGAGCAGACACGAGCGGGCGGCCAGCCGATCGAACTGGTCGAGGACGGAGAGCAGCCGGACATGGACATAGGCGCCCGACTCGCGGCGTATCGCGTCGTGCAGGAATCCCTGACGAACGCCGTGAAATACGCCGCGGGCAGGCCGACACTGGTACGGCTCACGCACGCCCCCGACTGGACGGACATCGAGGTCACCACCGCCCAAGCGGCCGACGGCGCGCCCGTGTCCGCCGCCCTCCGCGATGGCGGGCCGCACATCTCGGGCGGCCGGGGCCTGACCGGGCTACGGGAACGGGTGGAGATGCTGGGCGGCGAGTTCGCCGCCGGGCCCCGCCCGGAGGGCGGGTTCCGCGTGCACGCACGCATCCCCACAGAAGGTGCCGCATGAGTGTTCCGCCCGCTGCGATCAGGGTGCTGGTCTGCGAGGATCAAGCCCTCGTGCGCGCCGGCTTCGTCACGATCCTCTCCGCCCAGCCCGACATGGAAGTCGTGGGCGAGGCCGAGGACGGCCGAGCGGCGATCCGGAGCGCGCAGGAGCTGAAGCCCGACGTCGTCGTCATGGACATCCGCATGCCCCTGCTCGACGGAATCGAGGCCACCCGCCGCCTGGCAGGACCCGACTCCCCCAACCCCGCGAAGATCCTCATCGTCACGACCTTCAACGTCGACGAATACGTGTACGAGGCCCTCCGCGCCGGCGCCAGCGGCTTCCTACTCAAGGACCCCCCACCGCCCGAACTGATCAACGCGGTACGCACCGTCGCCCGCGGCGAGTCCCTCCTCGCCCCCGCCGTCACCCGCACCCTGATCGGCCGCTTCGCCGAACGCCTGCGCCCCACCACCGTCCCCACGTCCCCCGAGCGCGACCGCCTCAAGGTGCTCACCCCCCGCGAGTACGAGGTCCTCCTTCTCATCAGCAAGGGCCTGTCGAACGCCGAAATAGCCGCCCAGTTGGTCATCAGCGCAGAGACCGTGAAGACCTACGTCTCCCGCATCCTCACCAAACTGGACCTCCGCGACCGCGTCCAGGCGGTGGTCCTGGCGTACCGGACGGGCGTGGCGGGAGGCGGCGACCGAGCCTGACGACCGTGTGACACCGGCCGGGGCCGTCGGCCCGCCCAGGCGTCGGCAACATGCGGTCCCACCGATGGCTGACGTGCGGTTGACGACCTCCTCCTACCTCGTGCTCGGGATCATAGGCAAGCTGGGCGAGTCGGGTGCCTACGACGCGAAGGGGGATGCCGTTATCGGCGTTGGCCGTCGATCAGTTCAAGGTATCGGGCGTACTGGGTGTCAGCGATCTGCCTGTTACGGACGAGGCTTCCTTCCTCCATGCGGGAGTGCAGAACCCCTACGGGAGAGCGCAGAAGCTCCCGGTGCGGCAGGAGGTTGCCGTCCGCCGTCGCGTCTATGCGGGACGGCGGCTCACTTGATTGGCATCTGAAACCTCATATAGATCGATCCGCAGAAGGCGTCGAACCTGGGCCGGAACACGCTCCGCATGCCACACGGAAGAAGTCGGGACGATGAGCGCGAATCGAGTGGCAGGAGAGTGGTCTGCCATGCGGCGAAGGAGCTGCCCGTAGGCGATGTCGGCGTCTACGCCCTTCTCCTTGGTCCGGCCCTTGGCCTCGCCGATCAGCCGCTCATCACCGCGCACGGCCTCGATGTCGGTCCACTGGTCGGTCGGGGCGACCGGTGTCCACCCCTCGGCGACGAGCCAGTGCCGGAATGCGCCGACGACCCGGTCCTCGTCACGGGCCGGTTCCAGAATCCTTCGCACGGCCGCCAGGTCGGCGTCACGGCTGCGGCGCAGCCGCCCCCGGCTGTCTCCGTCCAGATCCGCCGGCCGAATCACCACCAGCCGCAACCCGTTCTGCGGAATCAACGTGTCACGTCGCGCGTCGTACAGAGCGCGCTGCTCTCCCCGATGCACACCGCTGACGGTCAGTATGTCGGGCTTGTCGAAGTGCGCCATCGGCTGGTCGTGCTGAAGCTCGCGATACTCCACGACCACCCCATGGCCCAGCCAATAGGCATCGACCGGCAACCTCACCCGACGCCCGTTGGCGCCGGGGTCACCCAGCAGCCAATCGAACCTGTGCTGACGTTCGCCCGTCGCCCCGAGGACCTCGTCACACAGATCGAGAACGTACGCCTCATCGCTGTCGTCTCTGGCCATGCTCCAGGATGACACCACCGCAGGCGCAAAGCGGATCCCCGTGCGTGATAACGTCCACCGCCCTTCTTGGACGGACTGGGAGCAAAATGGCAATGTCGTCACTAAGCACGCGAAACGCACTCATATTCAGCTTGGGACTCTCGCTTCCGATCTCGGCAGCCATCCTGATTGTCAGCTTCAAAGATGAGCCCGCATCCACGCCATCAACCAACGCGGCCTCCACACCGACCCCACCGCGAACGCCTCCGACCGAGACGATGACAGCCGATACCCCCACGGCGAGCACTACAACCACAGCCACAGCCACAGCAGTGAGCCTTTTCCAACCTGAGGTTGAGGCGTGGTGAAGGACGAGAACGGTCTTCACGATGTCGGTGGTTGGTGCTGCAGCGGAGCTTCCGCAGACGGCGCCAGCTTTTGAAGGTGGCCATGGCCTGCTCGCCGATGTATCGGATCTTGGCGTGGCTGCTGTGGCGGATGCGTACTGGCCGGGGGCCGCGCCCGCGCGGAGACGACGGGGCCGTTCCCGGTGACACGCACCGGGGATGGGCCCGTCGCCCGTTCGTTCAGGAAGCCCGGATCGCCCGGTCGATCTCCGCGCCGGTACGCGCCACGACGACGGGCCACTCATCCCTGAGGGAGGCGGGCAGAAGCTCGCGGTCCTCGTCCTGCTGGATCATGGTCGGCCCGCCCGGGACGACGAGCACGGCACCCAGCCGTCGCAGCAGGACGGCCAGGAGGTCCATGATCCCGTCCCCTCCGAAGCGGTTGAAGGTGATGCCGGTCGGGTTGTTGAAGTACACACCCGCCTCCTCCCCCTCCGCCGTACTCACCAGCAGGAAGTCCGTCTCGGGGTCCCGCAGCACCGCATAGGGGCCAAGGACCTCGTGCGCGGCACTCATGTCCAGCGTCGCCGGCTCACCGTTCTCGAACCGGCACACGAAGATGTCAAAACTCATGGAGTCTGTTCTAACCTCAGGTTGAGGCGTGGTGAAGGACGACGACGGCCTTCACAATGTCGGTGATCCGGTTGGTGCCGCAGCGGAGCTTTCGCAGGAGGCGCCAGCCCTTCAGGGTGGCCATGGCCTGCTCGCCGAGACAGCGGATCTTGGCGTGGGTACTGTTGTGTCGCCGCTTCCAGCGCTTGAGCAGACGGCCCCTGAACGGCACCCGGACGGGGCGCCCGGCGCCCTGGTAAGCCTTGTCCGCCCAGCACTTCACGTCGGCCTCGGTGAGCGCGTCGATGATGCCGTGGCGCCGCGCGGCGGTCAGGTCATGGGTCGATCCGGGCAATGCCGGCGAGGACCACAGCAGTCGACCGAACGGGTCGGTGAGGACCTGGACGTTCATGCCGTGGCGTTTGTGTTTTCCGGAGTAGTACGGGGTGTCGGCGGCGATCCGGTCGATCGGCAGCAGGGTGCCGTCCAGGATCACGAAGGCTTTCGCCTGTACGGTCTTCATCGCCTCGGTCAGGGTCGGCGCGGCGGCGGCCAGGACGTCGATCACCTCACGTATGTATCGGTACACGGTCGCGACGCCGATGCCGAACCCTGCGGCGAGCCGCGCGTAGGTGTCCCCGCACCGCAGGTGGGCGAGGACGAGCAGGGCCTGACGGCCGACAGGCAGCCGTCGCCACCGGGTCCCGATCTCTCGCTGCCGGGCACGGAGCCGCGTGGTCAGGTAGCGCAGGGTGCCGCTGGACAGATCAATCGACGAGGGGTAGACAAGCACGCGAAGCTCCTGACGGACACGGGTGATCTTGGTCGAGAACCCGTCCACCAGGAGCTTCGTCGTTCTGTACAGCTGGCAACCTCCAACACCTCACCGCCGCAGCCAGGTTGGAAAAGGCTCACTGTGCTGCCATGACGTCGACCTCTTCTCGAAGACCGTGGTGGGTCCTCAGGGGGCAGGAACGAACTTCCGTCAGTCCTCCAGCTCCGCGAGCCAGCGCAGGGCACGCAGACCGGTTTTCTGTGAACGCCATGTCAGCGATCAGTACCAAGGGCCGGATGTACTTCATGGTCTTCACCGAAAGCTTCACGGCCGAGGTTATGTGCCGCTTCCTGGACCGGCTCGCCGGCCACTTCGACCGCAAGGCTTGTCTCGGGGTCGACGGGCACTCCGCCCACCGCTCCAAGAAGGTCCGCGACTGGCTCGCCGCCCACCCCGACGACGTCGAGCTGCATTTCCTGCCGTCGTACTCGCCCGAGCTCAACCCCGACGAACTGGTCAACGCCGACCTCAAACACAGCCTGGCCAAGCAGCACCGGGCCCCGGCACCAGGCCGAACTCGCCGCCGAGACACGCAGGTTCTTCCGTAAACGCCAACGGCAACCGCACCTCGTCCGTGGCTACTTCGGCGGCCCACACGTCCGCTACGTCCTGGGCGAGGACCTCATGAGTTTCTGATCAATAGGACAGTCGACACCTACACGGTGATCCGGAAAGCGCGCCATCCATGCCGCACCGGAGGTCCCGAAACTGACGGCGAGGTTTTGTGGTGTGAAGAGGGTTTGTGGACGGAGGTCAAGCCCGCGCGCGGGCGGGTACCTCTCGGGCGAGGGCGATCGCGACGACGCCGAGAAGGCTCCCAGTGGTCCAGCGTTGCCACTTGGCCCATGCCGGGCGGCTCTTGAGCAGGCTGGCGATTGATCCAGCCGCGAGCACGATCAGCGCGTTCACGGTGAGGCCTACCGCGATCTGCACAGCGCCGAGAGTGAACCCTTGGGCCGTGGTATGGCCGCGTGCGGGATCGATGAACTGCGGGATGAGCGCGAGGTACAGGATGGCGACCTTCGGGTTGAGCAGGTTGGTGATCAGCCCCATCCGCAGCAGCCTCCAGTGCGAGTCGCGCTGGAGGCTGCGTGGCTCGAACAACCCGCGGCCTCCTTGCCTGAGCGCCTGCCAGGCCAGGAATGCGAGGTAGGCCGCACCGACAGCTTTAAAACCGATGTACAGCCACGGGACGGCAACGAAGACCACCGCCAACCCCACGTTGGCCAAAGTCATGTACACGAGGAAGCCCGCCGCAGTCCCGACCAGCGAGACAAGCCCAGCCACGCGGCCCTGGCTGACGCTCCGAGACACCAGGTACACCATGTTCGGGCCTGGCGTCAGTGCCATTCCTAGTTCGACCAGGGCCATGCCGCCGGCTGCCGCCGATGAGATCATCACACACGCCACCATGTCAGACGTGGCACAACAAGCGGCACCCGGCATCCGGTCGGCGGTGCTCCAGGTGATGGGGGCGCGCACCCACGGCGGCTGAGGTGGCCCGCACGTCCGCTACGTCCTGAACGAGAACCCCATGAGTTTCTGATCAATATGACGTCCAAGCCCCAATCTCGGCGTTCGACAAGGGAAGGACCACACCCATGGAACCACAGAGCTGGCGCGGCATCAGCGTCAAGTGGACGCGTCCCCACGCGTCCGACCTCGTTGTGGCGGCAGCCCTCTACTACCTGCTCTGCCTGCAGCCGGAGGAGCCCAAGCTCGCCGCCGCCGCCGCGATCGTGTCGCTCCGCTTCCGAGTCGGCCGCGCTGTCTGAAACTCACCCGGACGAGACAGGCCCCCTGCCGCACACACGGCAGGGGGCCTGTTTCGTCCGGCGGGGGACCGGTCAGACCTCGAAATACGCGACGATGACGATCGCTATCTCGGGTCCTGATTTGGCATCAGCTATGTGAGTATGAAGATCACCCTGACGCGTGACGGAGTAATATCCGCAGGTCGCGAGGCACGGATCGTAGCGTCCGATCATGATCTTTCATGCAGAACGAGCCGCCTCGCCGACCGGCCAGCGCGCATGGGCAGTGGTGGACTCGCAGTACCGCCTCCACCAGGAGGGCTGCCTCTTCCTGGCGAGCCTTCGAGCACTCGGGCGTTCGGTCAACACCGAGCGCGTCTATGCGACCCGCGTCGCGCTCTACCTGACCTGGTGCGACGCCGAAGGACTCGACTGGCGCCGGACCGGGATGCTGGACCTGGCCCGGTTCCTGCGCTGGCTGGTTGACGTCCCACTGCCTGCGCGAGGCGCTTCTTCGATCACGCCGAGCTTCCGCTCCCAGAAGACCGCGAACGCGGTGATGACCGCGGTCTGCGAGTTCTTCCGCTTCGCCGCCCGGGAGGAGTGGATCGACCCGGTCCTGGTCGAACGGATGTCGACCCCGAAGTACCTGCGCTGGCTCCCGCCCGGCTTCGAGACGGGAGAGAACGGTCAGAACCGACAGGTCAAAGCAAAGATGATCAAGTTTGCGGTTGGCGAGGAGCCGGTGGAGAGCCTGCGACCGCAGGACATCGAGACCCTTGTCAGCCTGGCGTCCCACGCGCGGGACAAGTTCTTGATCGCACTGCTGGGCTGCACGGGCATCCGCATCGGTGAGGCACTGGGCCTGCGCCGGGAGGACATGCACTTCCTGGCCGACTCCCAGGCCCTGGGCTGCAGCCAGCCCGGACCCCACATGCACGTCCGCCGCCGCAGTGACAACGCCAACGGGGCCCTGGCCAAGTCGCGCTACTCACGCGTCGTCCCGGTGGTCCCTAACGTGGTCGCCCACTACACCGAGTACCAGTACGAACGCGATGCCGTCCCCGAGGCGGCAAGCTGCGACATGGTGTTCGTGAACCTCTTCCAAGCCCCGCTGGGACACCCGATGAAGTACTCCTCGGCGAAGGAGCTGTTCGACCGCCTAGGGCGCACGGCCGGCCGCCCGCCCCCACATGGCCCGCCACGGAGCCGCCACCGCCTGGATTCGCGCAGGAGTGCCCGTCGACGTGGTCCGGGAACTACTGGGGCACGTCTCGCCGTCCTCGCTTGCCCCCTACCTCCACCCGATCGGCGAGGACCTGCGGGCGGCCGTCGAACTCGTGGGGGTGAGGGGCTGATGGCAGCTCAGAGGGCCCACCGGGCCGCTTATCCGGTTGTCGAGGACTTCCCCGCCATTCCTGCGGTCGACCTGACCAACTGGCGCCGCTGGCTGGCAGAGCACACGGACCCCGCCTGGCGGGCCGACGAGTGGGACGCGGGGGCCTGGTTCTTTAACGGCGACGCCAGCAACCCGCTTACCGGCTCCACCCAGTTCACCACCCACAGCTGCTGGACCCTGGTCACTGCCGGGACGGTGCTCTGCCGGCACTGCGTCGTCGCCCACGGCGCCAGCGGCCTGCCGCGCGACGAGTTCATCCAGACCTACCAGCGCCCGGTCCGCATCCGCACACTCTGGGGGACGAGCGCGACCCCTGCACAGTGGAACGGGACGGCCAGCACTGCGCTCGCCCGATCTACAGCCAAGCACTCTGCCGCACGCACTACAGCCGATGGCGGCGGACCGCCGGGCCAGAGACGGAGATGACCGAATGGATCGTCACCTCCGGGGCCGAGCCCCTCGAAGCCCGTCCCACCTGCGCTGTTCGCGGATGCACCATGCAGCGGAGCGTCGCCCTGCTCTGCGCCTCGCACCGACAGCTATGGGAACGCGACCGGCGGGCCGGGAACACGGCATTCGGACAGGCCGGGTGAATCGAATCAGCCGCGCCGTTCCAGCGCACGAACCAGTTCTCCCTGCTCAGCCTGGACGAGACGGTCCGCTGGGAGGTCCGCTACGGCCTGCAGAAACGAACCGAGCGCGGCGGCGTGATCGAACCCACCGCGGTCCGACACATGATCCGCGGCCTGGCCGGAAACACCAGCATGCTCACCCTCGACGCCACCGCCACGGCCGCCGAGAAGCACAAGCGCGGCAACAACTGCGTCGCCCACTTCCGCGAGATCCTCCGGGCCGTTCGCGCTGCCACGCTGGAGTTCCGCGGCGTCGCCCCCACCCAAGCGGATATCTGGGACCTGGCCACCGTGGGGCTGCGGTCCCGCACCCGCACCGGCCGGCGCGAGCAGAGCGCGACCGTCGACCTCACCGCGATCCGCCAGACCTGGCTCCGCGAGCTCTTGAAGCGCTGGGTCGAGGTCATGACACCCGAGAACAGCGACTTCGTGCGCATGTTGCGGGCCTGCCTGATCGCCTCCGACGCCTTGCACGCGCGGCCCGGCGGCGGCCAGACCCTGGCCGACCTGCGCTACGTCGACATGCAGGCCGTTTTCACGGCGATGTGCAACCTTCGCCGCGCCGACGGCGAACTGCTGAACCGCCACGGCCGGAGCACCTTCTTCAGCATCTTCAACTCGATCCTGGACTTCGGCCGCACCGCCGACCTGCTGCCCGAGCTGCCCGCCAGCTTCATGCGCCACCCCTCGATGACGGTCCCGCCCGACGAGACCACCGAGGACGCGGCCGGCCAGGCCATCCCCGAACCCGTCATCGCCCAGCTCGACGCCAACTTGGCCGACATCGGTGCGGGCGTCACCTACGGCGACCTCGCCGCCGAGGACATCCACTTGATGCTCACCACCGCCTACACCGTCCTGCGGGACACCGGCCGTCGACCGGTCGAGGTCACCAGCCTGCGACGGGACTGTCTGGAAGTCACCGACGACGGCGACGTGCTCATCTGGGACAACCACAAGAAACGCCGCTACGGCCGCAAACTGCCCGTCACCGGCGAGACAGCGGAGGCGATCCGCCGCTGGCAGGCCCGCCGCGACCTGATCCCGGTGCTGGCCACCAGCAAGGACTACCTGTTCCCCGCGATCACCCACCGCAGCGGCGTCCGGCACATGGAGCCCGGCTACCTGGGCACCTACCTGCGCGAGTGGGTCAAAGCCATCCCCGAACTCGTCAGCGACCAGCTCAACCACTCCGGGAACCGCCTCCCGTTCGACCGCGCACTGATCTTCCCCTACGCGTTCCGCCACTCCTACGCGCAACGGCACGCCAACGCCGGAATCCCCGTCGACGTCCTGAAAGAGCTGATGGACCACCGATCCATCGTCACCACCATGGGCTACTACGACGTCTCGATGAAGCGGAAACGCGAAGCCGTCCAGACCATGCGCCTGCACGCGGTGGACCGCGCCGGCCGCCCGGCGCCCTTCGCCACTGACCTGGCCTACGAAGCCCGCTCGGTCGCGGTCCCGTTCGGCAACTGCACCGAGCCGTCCAACATCAAGGCCGGCGGCAAGAGCTGCCCCCCTGCGGTTCCAGTGCGCCGGCTGCGGTTTCTACCGGCCCGACCCGTCCTACCTGCTCGCGATCGAGGAACACCTCAACGCGCTCCGCGCCGATCGCGAGACCGCCGAGGCCATGGACACGGACGACTTCGTGGTCCGCAACCTCACCGACCAGATCAGCGCCTTCACCGGAATCCTGGACAACATGCGTGAGCAACTCGGCAACATGACCGATGAGGAGCGGTCGGAAGTCGAGGACGCCAGCGCGGTCCTGCGCAAGGTCCGCGCGACCCAGGAGCACAAGCTCCTGCCCCTGACGGTGATCCGCCCCGCGAAGGACGACGATGCCCACTGACAGCCCCTCAACGGCCCCTGCAGACGTTCTGAGGGCTGCCCGGCAACGCGACAGCCTCGTCAAGCGCGGACGCGTCCTGAGCACCGTCGACACGATGCTTCGGGAGGGCGAGCCCGTCACGTTCGCCACCGTCGCCAAACGGGCCGAGGTGTCCACCTGGCTCGCCTACGCACCCGGCGTCCGCGAGCACATCGAACAGGCCCGCAAGCAGCAGGAGAAGGCATCGTCCCGGGACCTGGACTCCGGCCGGACCGTCAGCCCCTCCAGCACCCGCACCGACCTCCTACTGGCCCGCGAGGAGGTCCGCCGGCTCCGCGAAGAAGTCCGCGGCCTTCGCGAGGGCATGCGGCTCCAGCTCGGCCGCGAGCTAGACCACCTCGGCGGCCACGATCTGCGCGAGCGCCTCGACGAGCTCACCCAGGAGAACCACCGCCTGGCCGCCGAGGCTCGCGAAGCTCAGGGCGAGAACAGATCTCTCACCGACCGAGTCCGAGCGCTGGAAGACGATCTCGCCGGAGCCAGGACCAGCCTCAGGCGCATGATGCGCGAGCACAACTGATCACCCGTCCAAGTACCTGCAGCCGGCTCAGCACTGCCACAGGAACTTCGCACATCCGCACGGCTCGCAGGCGAACGCATAGGCGCCGCCGCAGCCACCGAAGTTCATGGCAGTGCTGTGATCCGGACCTTCCTCAAGCTGGACGATCAGAGACATTCGGGAAGCACACGAGGGACAGACAGGGGTCTCGTCGTTCTGGACCCAGGCGGGAGTCCCGCCGAGCTGACCGAGCACCGACGAAGCCGGGCGACCGCTTCTCGTCGCCCACTCCTCTCCGGCTAGGTCGTAGTCAGGCTCGCCCACCTGCACCAGGCTGACCGTTCGAACGGAGCCGAGCTGAAGCAGTGTCTCGTCAGCGTCAGCTGGCTGGGGCAGCGGGACAAGATCTTCAGCGGGGAAGAGGAATGCTCGGTTTCCACCGGAATCTGGCTCCCAGTCACCGCACATCCCCGGATCGTTCTGGCAGGCGAACAAGGCGAGGACTCCACGCCCCTCAACCTCGCCCGCGAGGTCATCCAAGACCACCTGGGCGAGGAACTGCATCGGCCTGCTGCACTCCGCGCAGCACGGCCACGCAGTGCCGGACGGAGCCAGAGGCACCCCGCCACTTCGGGTCACCTGAGCAGCGGGGTCAACTGGCCCTGCATCGATCATGAGAGTCGTCACGGCCAGGACTCTAGGTCACACCAGTGACACCCCCGCCGGAACCCTGGGCCTCGCCGCTCAGGGCCTCTGGAATCATTCGCGCATGGAATTCGAACTCATACCGCCCATCGGTCTCGGTGCCTTGGTCATCGGCATGCCGCGCGAGGCAGCTGACCAGGCACTCGCCTCGTTCCGCGACCCGTCAGCAATCTCGGAATCGGACCAGTCCGGCAGGTTCGTCTTCCGTCCCAGCGGTCTGATGGTCAGCATTCACTGCTCGCGCGGCGAGCTCGAAGCGATCGAGCTGGGCCGACCCGTCGACGGCCAGGACACCGTCCGATTCCGCGGTGTCGACGTCTTCGGCCTGCCCGCTGCCGAGGTGGTCACCCGGATGCGAGGGCTCACGACGATCACCAAGGCCGAGGACGACCCGGCCTCTTTCGTCGCACCTGACCTCCTCCTCAGCTTCTGGCGCCCCTTCGAGGCTGACGATGCACCCGACGAAGAGCAGGGCTACTACTTCAGCTCGGTCCTCCTGGCCCGCCCCGGCTACTACGACACCCCTGCGGAAGCCGCTGCCAGACTCCGCGCAGTTGGACACCAAGAGCCCTAATCTGACCTGTTCGGTTAATGACGGTCCCCCCGATGCCTGGGCAGATCAGAGTGGAATGGCCTCGTCCACCAGGGTTTTCAAGTCTGCTGGCAAATCAAGTGAGTTCCGCCAGTTCTGGGCGATCAACAGGAGTTCAACCCACGCTTCGCGCGCCTCGGCGTCCGACTCCCCGGAATACACCGCGTCCAGCACCCGCCTGCTGAGAACGTTGATGACCGCATACAGGGCACCCGAGACCTTGCTCACGTCGTCCAGGGGCGATCCCGCAGCATGAGGCGGTGCCCCGTCGAGCCGGACAGTGACGGAGGCAGCCGAGTACGTCCTTCCATGGAGGAAGTCACGAAGGCTGCCGAGCTGATGACGGGACGGAAGAAACGACTGGTCAGGACTCTGAGGCACACCGTCACCCTATTTGAAGCAGGACCGTCACTAACGTCCCTCACGCAACAGCAAACCCCTGACCTGCAACGGAGCCACGTGAACCTGAGATAACGAGGGCCCCGAGGACCGTGACGTGGTAGACCACGCGGGTCGTGCCTTCGGTGTACTCCCGCAGCGGCACATGCCCCTCGCGGGTGGGCCGCTCGGGCCCGATCTTCGGGTCCAGTGAGATCGTGACGATGGCCCGGTCCAGGCGCACCAGGTCCGACACCGTCAACTTCGCCAAGCCGGGTTCGCACTCCGGGGTGAACGTGACCTGTGCGCGTCTGCCGGGGGTGTGTTTAGGCGACACGGGCATCGCCGCCGGTCCCGGTCACGTCGATGCCGTGAGCGGCGAACAGCTCGATGCGCTTGGTCCCCCAGTCGCTGGACAGGTCGATGCCGTTCTCGGCGATGCCGCGCAGCGACGCCGCCAGCAGCGTCTTGCCCGCCTCGTCGGCCTCTGCGGCCTGCTCCAGGATGGGCGACTTCTCGTCGTTGTCGAACACCAGCCGCATGCCTATCCCCTTCATTGCCTCTTCTCCCCTCCGTAAGGTACGCCCGCATCGGTGCGGGCGTCTGTGGTTCAGCTCAGGCCCGCCCAGTAGTCGCACCACTCCCCCGCCAGGCGGGTCATGTGTTGCTTCCACGGTTCGGGGTCGTGCTCGGCGATGCTCTTCCACAGCCGCACGTTCGCGGCCGAGAACGACGCCACGTCCTCACGGTCGGCGCTCTGCCAGGCCGGCAGAACCCTGCATTCCGCGTCGGCCTGCGCCGCGGTATGCCCGGCCTCCATCAGCCGAAGAATCAGGACGACCGGGTCGACCCAGGCCGGGCCGGCCGTGGGCCACGCCCAGTCGATCAGCCACTCCCGCGTCTCGCCGAGCAGGACGTTGTGTGACGCGAAGTCGGTGTGCAGCAGGGCCTGTCCGCTGCGCCAGCGTTCGGCTGCGCCGGGGTCGGCGTGCGCCGACCAGCGTTGCTCGACGGTGCGGACCACCTGCGCCGGCGGGGTGTCGACCTGTGCCAGCTCGCCCGCCAGCCGCAGGACGCGCGGCAGGTCGGGCGAGCCGGGAGCGTAGTCGGCGTGACGACCGCTGACGTACTCGAACCCGAGGAGGTCCCACCCGCCGTCCTGGACGCGCCACAGGATCGTGGGCGTCAGGCGGGGGGCCACGTACGGGTTGATCGCAGCCTCGCGCTGCTGCGACGGGTGCTGCGGGTGATCGGACGGCATGCCTTTGACGAACAGGCGCTGCTCGGCCGTGAACACGCACGCGGCGATCTGGGAGTTCTTTCCGCCCGAGACGGTCTCGGCTTTGAGGAACGGCCCGGTATGGGCTTCCACAGCGTGGTGGACCTGCTCGGGTAGGTGCTCCCAGTCGATGCGCGACATGGACATGTGTGGCGCCGTTCCTATCTCGGGCGAATCGGGCGGGGCTGTCCCGGTCGGAAACTACCACCGGGCGACCGCGCGGGACTCCCAGTACGGGTTGTCGTCGCTGGCGCTGCAGTTGCACATCGTGGCCTCCAGGAACCCGTCCAGGTCGCCCACGATGATCACCTCGTCGTCACCGACGGTGCCGGGGAGCTCCGCCCCCAGCGGCGGCAGGCTCTCCGTGTCCGCGTCGGCCGTCGTCTCGGGCGGCCGCTTGCCGATCTCAACCATCGTGATGGTCATGTGTTGTCCCTCTCTGTGTGCTGGCAGTAGCTGACGAGTGGTGCCTTGGCCTCCTGGTAGAGCTTGGCCAAGGGCCTGCAGGTCCGGCAGGTGCCGGACAGGGCGCAGCCGGAGCAGCCTCCGGTGCGCAGCATGAGCGAGTCCGCGATGCCGCCAAGGCGTCGCAGACCCTCCACGCCTTCGGTCATGAGGTCGATCTGCGGATCACGGCCGATCTTGCAGATCGACGCCTGCCCGAATGGGTCGACGTGGAAGAGGGTGTGGCCCGCGTTGCAGCCCTTGAAGACCCGGCGGGCCTTCTCGTACCGGATGGACTGGGTGGCGAGCACCGAGCCGTCGCCGCCGATGGTCGGCGACATGTTGCCGTAGACGTTGTGCGGCCCGTACTTCTCGGCCAGCGCCTCCATCTCGGCGACCTCGTGCTGGTTCTCCTTGGCCACCACCACGTTCATCCGCATCGGCATCCCGGCCTCGCGGGCGGCGTCCAGGCCGCGCATGAACCGCTTGAAGCTGCCGCGGCAGCGGGTGATGGCGTCGTAGGTCGCCTCGGTGGCCCCGTACACGCTGATCGTGAGCCGGTACGGGGGACGTCCCCGGAACAGGTCCTGGATCATCTCGGAGTGCAGGCGGGACCCGTTGGTGGAGACCTGCATCATCATGCCGAGGTCGTAGGCGTAGGCGTACACCTGCGGGAACCGCCGGTCGATCAGCGGCTCTCCGCCGGTGATCTGCAGGTACACCACGCCGGCGTCGGCCATGATGCCGAGGAGCTGCTTCTGCTGCTCCCAGCTCATGCCCTCGAACCGCTTCTCGCCGAGGTAGCAGAACTCGCAGTCGTAGTGGCAGCCGAGGTTGATCTCGTAGGACGCGCGGACGTACCCGTACGGCGACGCCTTGCGGACCAGGATCGCCTGGCCGATTCTGCGGTCTGCCAGGTCCAGGCCCCACGCCTGGCGGACGGCGTCGGCGGTCCACTGCGGGACCGGGGTGTTCGGGTGGGCGTCGGCCAGCTCCTTGAAGCGGGCGGCGCCCAGGCGCAGCCCGTTGTGCTGGCCGGGGCGCAGTAACAGGTGCCCGTCCATGAACGGGCTGGCGATCAGAGCGTGCTGCATGTCCCCTCCTTTGCCGGTGAACCCGTCCGGCCGCGTCGGGGAGGCGACGCGGCCGGACGGGTGCTGGAAGGAAGAGGGGCGGTTCCCCTCTTCCTCAAGCCTTATTTGAGCTGCATTCGGGGTTGGGTATAAGATTTTTCCGGACAAAACTGCAGGTCAGAGCCCTGATGGGCCCACCGTGCGCGGGTCCGCCGGCGCCCCGGCCACCCGGAGGATCGAACCGATCGGCACCGCCGACGTCGGGTCCGACAGCGCGGCCACCGCAGCCTCCAGCCGCTGCGGGTCCGCCCCCAGGAACCGCGTGGTCGCCTCCGCGATCGCGTCCGCCAGGTGCGCCCGCATCCGCGCCTCGTGCCGGTTCAACGCGATCTGGACCGCCGCCGCCTCCGCGCTGGGGATCAGATCGCTGGTGACCCGCTGCCTCGGCTGCACACCGAACGTCATCATCAACACGAGCTGCCCGCGCTCCTGATCGAAGGTCACACGGAACGGCATCTCAGCTTCGGGGTTCACGGCACGGCTCACATTCGACGTCAACGGGTACAGGCCAAAACCGGCCCGGCGGCGCGACGGGGGGCGCACCACCGGACCGGCGCTCATGGGGTGGGCGTCCGGGGAATGGTCGCCCACACGGTCTTGCCGACCGGGTCACGGTGCCGGGCCCCGAAGTCGGAGGCGGCCGCACGGACCAGGAACAGCCCCCGGCCGCTCTCCGCGTGAGTCGGCGGGACCACCGGCCGGGGCGGGTTGCGGCTCGGGTCGGACACCTCCAGCAATAGCTCCGCACCGTCGTCAGTGACCTGCAGGTGCACCAGGTGCTGGTTGTCGCAGTGCCGGATGGCGTTGGTGACCAGCTCGCTGGTGATCAGGACGGCGGTGTCCACCGCCTCCTCGGGCACCTGCCAGCCGGTCAGGGCCGAACGGAGCTGCCGGCGGGCCTCACTCACCGTCTTCGGGAACGGCGTCAGCCACAGATCCCACGTCAGCGTGGTCAACCCGTCGCCCGTGGGCTCGTCATGCATGGTGATTGCGGGCACAGTGCTCCCCCTACGTGGGGGCGTCGCCCCCGTCGAGGTTTCCAAGAGGTCACACCGCCGAAGCGGTGTGTGTCGAGAGCGTCCCGCCGCAGTTGGATCTGCGTGAAGGCCCACGTGATTACCCAACGTGGGTAAGCTTGCGGGGCGTCAGATTCCTCTCACTGTGCGCGACTCGGGCGAGGAGGCGCCGATGCCGGCGGCGGAAGGGCCACGAGAGCTGCCACCCGCGCTTCTCACCGATCCCGAGATGATCCGGGCCTGCCGGACACGGGACTTCGCCACGATCTTCACCCTTGTGCGGCGCCGCGCCGGGATCTACCCGTCGCGCATCGCCGCCTTATGCGGCATGACCCCAAGCCGTGTCGGGGAGATCGCGGCCGGGCGACGCAAACTCGCACACATCGACGTAATCGAACGCGTGGCAGACGGGCTGCGCATCCCCGGCGCTATGCTCGGCCTCGCGCACCGCCCCTGGGAGATCCCGGCGCAAGCCACCCTCACCGAGCCCCAACCGGCGCCCCCACCACCGGCCACCCCGGTCGCCGATCTGGACAGCATCCTGAACCTGGTCGACGCCGCTCAAGTGACCCGCTCGACCCTCGCCGCCATCCAGTCATCGATCCAGGACTACTGGCGCCGCGACGACCAGCACGGCCCCGCCGCTCTGCGCCCCGCAGTCGTCGGCCAGCTGCGCCACACCCAACAGCTGATCGATAACACCCGTGAGAGCCCACTACGGCACGGCCTGCTCACGCTCGCCGCCGAGCTTGCCCGGCTCGCCGGATGGGCGTACTTCGACGCACGCCAGTTCAGCACGGCCCGCACCTACTTCACCCAGGCGCTGACGATGGCCCAAAGCGTCGGCGACCGACAGTTCATCGCCAACGTCCTTTCCTGCATGAGCCTGCAGGCCACCTACGAGGGCGATGCCAATGACGCCGCCGCGCTGGCGTGCGCGGCGCAGGACGCCGCCCGCGGCACCGACAGCCCGGACCTGGTGATGGCCATGCTGCACATGCGGGAGGCGTTCGCCCACGCCACGCTGCACGCCGGCAACGACTGCCACCGATCCATCGACAAAGCACGCGCGCACTTCGAACGGGCCGACCACGCCAGCGCCCCACAGTGGGTGCGGTACTTCGACGAGACCAAGCTGATCGTGGACACCGGCATCGCTCTCGCGCAGCTCGGCGAGCACCGGCAGGCCGAGCCGTTGATCGCCGAGGGCCTGCGCCGCGAACACCGCGACCAGCAGCGCGGGCGCGCCTTTCACGCCTTCTGGCTGGCCTCCACACAGCTGCGCAACGGCGCCTTAGACCAGGCGTGTTCCACTGCCTCGCTGGCCCTGGACCTGGCGACAAACGTGGACTCCCCGCGCATCGTCGGTCACGTGCGGGAGTTCCACACCCACCTGGCCGCGCACGCTCAGGAAGCCCCGGTGATCGCCTTCGAGGCGAAGATGCGTGAGGCGTTCTCCTAGGCCCTGTTCGCCTCGTCCAGCAGGAAGTACAGCAGGCCGATCAGGGAGCCGCTGGAGACGATCTCACGCCGGTCGATCATGCCCCGGATCTCCGTCATCGGGATCCACTCGATCCGGTCGGTCTCATTGACCTCTGTCGGCGGGCCCCCGTAAATGCCTGCCTCGGCGCGGAAGACGTAGTGCTCGGAGTCGGTGATGCCGTTCGCTGGCTGCCCGTAGATCAGTGGCTCCACGGCCTTGACCTGCCAGCCAGTCTCCTCTTCCACCTCGCGGATCGCGGCCTGCTCCGGTGTCTCCCCGGCCCCGTCCTCGATCAGGCCCATGGGAAGTTCCCATGCCCACGTGTCGGTGATGAACCGGTGCCGCCACATCATCAGCACCCGCTTTTGGTCGTCAACTACGACGGCGACGGCCAGGTGCCGAAGCTTGACAACGTGGTGCTCCCAGCGGCGGCCGTCCGGCTGCTGCACATCCGTCAGCCAGAGGCTGACCCACGGGTTCTCGTAGATCGGCCGTTCACCGTAGATCTGCCACTGCATGATGCTGCCCCTCTCGCGCCCTGTGATCGACCCCCAGCATGTCAGCCGAGCTTGACCGCTGCCTCAACTCCAGCATGCAGCAGCAGAGTCAGGTGGCAGAGCGCGAGGCGCCCGGTCGGGGCCGTCGTCATCCCGGGGGCCGATCCCCGACTGTCCACCATTTCACCGCAGTACGACTACGCTTCCGCCACAAGTGAATCCCCCGGGGGGACATCGATGCCACCACGCCGCACCAGACGCGGTTCGTCCTGCTCGTTCGCCGTCTTCGTCGCCATATGGGGCGTGGGCGTCCCGCTCGCCGTGCTCATCCAGGTCGTCGCGCACGTCCCGGCCGTCGGTATCCCGCTGCTCCTGGCCGCGGTCGCCGGCGGCGTGGTCTACGTAGTGCGCCGCACCCGCAAGGCCGAGCAGCGCCGGCTCGAGGCGGCCCGCCTGGCGCAGTTGCGCGAGGTGCAGTCACGTGAGATCGCCCGGTACCACGTCCTCGGGCCCAAGGAGTTCGAGCACGCCATCGCGTACCTGTGCCAGCGGGACGGTTGCACGGACGTTCTGGTGAGCGGCGGCGCCGGAGACCTCGGAGCCGACGTCACAGCGACGGCCCCGGACGGCCGGCGGATCGTCATCCAGTGCAAACGCTACGGGCCCACCAACAAGGTCGGCTCCCCGGATATGCAGCGGTTCGGCGGTACCTGCTACTCCGTGCACCGCGCCCACATCCCGGTCATGGTCACGACGAGCACCTTCACCCGGCAGGCCGTCGGCTACGCGGCCGCGCAGAGGATCCTCCTGTACGGCGAGCAGGAACTTGCCGGCTGGGCGTCGCGGACCGGCCCGGCCCCGTGGCACGACCACCAGCCAGCCGCATAACGCCTGCGCCGACGACGGGGCCCGACCATCACGGCCGGGGCCCGTGGTCGTTCCGGGGGTCAGTTGTCGAGGTCGCGCCACGGCCCGACGTACTGCGCGTCGTCATCCTGCCCGTGTGGCGTCCGGCCTGGGCCCGAACGCCCGCCCGCACCGCGGGTGGGCGATCGGCCACGCCGCGGCGTCCTCCACGGTGCGCAGCGTGCCTGTGGCCTTGTCGGGGCCCTTGTGGCTGGTCCAGCCGCACCCGATGCCGTCGAAGACCTCCATGTTCTGCACGCCGGCCTCCCGCGCCCTGTTCAGGGTCCCTGAGTTGTAGGCCACTGCCGACTTGGCGAGGGTCGCCGACTCCGCCCAGGCCTGCACCGGCACCCGTGCCCCGTTGCGGTAGATCACGTACTGCAGTTGGTGCTCGGCGGCCAGCCGGTCGGCCAGCGACCTGGCGGCCTGCAGCGCCGTGGTGTTCCCTGCCGCGAGCAGCGGCACCTCACGGCGCGCGGCCTCGCGTACGGCCCGGTAGAACGCGGCCGCCATGCGCTGCTCCTCCTGTGAGCGGCGCAGGAAGTCGGCGTACGAGTCGGACGCCAGCGACTGCACGCCTCGGCGTGGATCAGGGTCCACGTGAACCGGCCACCCAGGGCTTCGGCGGCCTGCTGCGCCCCCTGCTCTCCCTCCCGACCTGCTTCGCCTCCGCACCCTGCGGACCTGGCACGCCATGTGGGTGGTGCGCATCAACGAAGCCATCGCGGCAGCCGAGCAGCGGGAACGGGAGAAGCGGCAGGGCGAGGAGCGACGGCCGCCGACCCCGGACTGGATCATGGAGTTCGGCATCGGCGTCGGCCAGCGCCCCATCGAGGTGCACGTCGGCGGGTGCTACGCAGCCAGAAAGCGGCAGCGACCGATCACCCGCGAGCAGGCTGTAGCCGCCCTCAATGAAGGGATCCGAGCCTGCATCCACTGTCGGCCCGACACCGAACTGGGCGTGCTGTGAGCGGAGAGCTGTCACAGGCTGGACGTGTGGAGTTTCCGATCAAGGTGGCGCTGGCGCAGGCTGTCCCGACCCTGCCTGACGGGCTGGGTTGGTGGTTCGAGCCGAAGTTCGACGGGCACCGCGCGGCGCTGCGCCGCACCGACGACACGGTGATCTTGTATGCCCGGTCTGGGCGGGTCGTCACCCCGCAGTGGATGGACCTTGCCGTGGCTGGCATGGAGCTGCGCCCGGGCACCGTCCTGGACGGGGTTATGTGACCTGTGGGGGTGTCTCAGCCCCAAGGTATCTCAGGCGGCGCAGCTCCCATAGACGAGACGTGACGGGCGTCGCGGCCACGTGCCGCAGCGGCCGCTCAGAGGTGGCCGTCCAGGAACTTCCGTACCTCGGCGATGGTCATAGGCCCCGTGCCGTGCGCCACAGCCTCTCCCTCCTTCAGCAGGACGTAGGACGGGGCTCCGGTGATCCCGTATCGCTCGGTTGCGGCCGGACAACGCGTGATGTCGGCGCGGACGGCCGTCAGGCGGCCCGTGTATTCGTCGGCGATGCCACCCACGACGAGGTCCATCACCCGGCAGGGCTCGATTGCCTTGGGCCATGTCCCGGTGAAGTATGCGAGGACCGGAACTCCGCTCATCCCGAGGATGAAATTGAACTCCGCGTCCTCACGGGGTCGGTGAACCCGCTTCGTCATGGAAGCTCCTGACCTCACAATCCGTCATTCCACCCCCATTATCCCTCGCGCGGTGTGCCAGGCCGGCCCAATCGGTCGTCCGGTTGACTGTCGGAAGGGAGCCACGGGGCCGTCGCAGAACCACGGTGGTCCCCGGCGCGAGCGGCCCGGCCCCCGCCCCTGGTGACCCGGCCTGGCCGCCCCGCCTGTCACCCAGCTGCAGCCCGCCGCGCGCCTGTGGGTCAGCTCGTGCCAGGACAGCGCCCTCCACGACGACATGAAAGCCGTTTTCCAGGGCGTAGCGGCCCAGCTCATCGACCAGATGCTCGATGAGCGCGTCGACGAGCGGGCCGGTGCGCATCGTCCACCGGATCCAGTCGAGCCGTATCCGTCACCGCGCTTCTCAGAGACAGCGCCCCCGACGGGCTTCCCGAGGCCTTGTCTGATCTTCACATCAACCCCCGGTCTCAGCTGGCTAATACCTCTCTTCCCCGGGCCGCATGAGCCAGCTGATGGCACCGAGAACGAGGCACGATTCCTGGACTGCTCGCAGACGCGGGCGTGGACGGTCGAAGGGCGCGTCAGCTGACCCGAAGACCGACCGCCAGCGTCAGTTCAAGGACCCGCTGTGGCGATGCGAGATCCGGAAATAGCTCCCGCAGCTGCGACATCCGGTACCGGACTGTCTGGGGATGGACGAACAACGCCGCCGCCACCTCGTCCCGCCTGCCCTGGTGCAGCAGCCACGCCCGCAACGTCTCCTCCAGCCGCCGTGCGGTCGCGACAGGCAAGGTCCGCAACGGTGCGAGGGCTCGGGCACGCAGGTCTGCGAACGCGTCCGCGTCAGCGCTCAGCACCAGCTCGGGCAGGTGGTCCTCGGTGTCGCGAATATCAGAGGAGAGGGAGCGCGCGCGTACGGCTCGTGCGTACGAGGCGGACGCACGAGTCCATGGCCGGGCCGGGCCGACCACGGCGGTGCGGTCGGTCAGCTGCCGCAAGAGATGTGATCGGTCGGCATCGGGGACGAGCAGCACACCGGTGGCGTCCGGCAGATCGTCGAGGACGAGGGTGCTCGGGTCGAGCGCGCGGTAGGCAGGCCGGGCCTGGGCGGCGGGCAGCAGGACCGAGGTCAGTGAAACCGGAGGCTGCCACCCGGCCTGCTGAGCAGAGGCCAGCAGCACGTCCGGGCTCGCGCCGGCGAGGAGGTCGCGGGCCAGGTGTTCCAGGTGGCGCTCGTGGGCCCGGCCCCGGGCGGCCAGTTCGTCGGCGTGGCCTGCGGCGCTCGCGGCGGAGAGCTCGTCGATGTAGGCGAAGGTCAGCTCGGCGAACTTGGCGACCTCGGCGGCGGGCAGACCTGCGGGTACGGCACCCGCTGCCAGGCATCGCCAGGCCACGCGGGCGCCGACGCGGTAGGCGCTGAGCAGGGCGTCCATCGAACGGCCGTCGCGCACCTCGCCGCGGCCCAGCTCGTAGGCTGCGTCACCGGCGTCGCCGCCTGTGGCGTTCCCGCTCGCGAGGTCCAGGTAGTGCCCCAGGGCGGTGCGGACGGCTCGGCGGATGGTGGCGCCCATGCGGCCCGAAAGGGCGTTGGCGTAGGGAGGGACCTTGTCGATGATCGCCTGGACGACCTCGTCGGCGGTGGTCTTCAGCGCGGCCCGAAGTGCGGTGACCGTCGTCTCATCCAGGGCCAGTTCGCTGGTCCTCCGGATTGCATGGCTCACGTTTTTGTTCCCTGCGAACAATTCAGCCGACCAGATTTACGTCCTGCGGTCAGGACTTTACGCCTTGAGGCGCAGCAAGCTGTGGTCATGACGAGTACAGCCCTCCGCAGCAGGGCGTGGAAACTGCTGGAGATGGTCACGACGCCGCTGCTGCCGTCGGACTACCTCGACCTGGTCAGCCCGCTGCGTGCGGGCGCTGACCTGCGTGGGCGCATCGAGGCCGTGCACCCCGAGACGGGTGACGCCGCGACCATCGTGATCAGGCCGGGACGGGGCTGGCGCGGCCACACGGCCGGTCAGTACGTGCGGATCGGGGTCGACGTCGACGGGGTGCGCCTGTGGCGCGCCTACTCCCTCACCTCGCCGACAAACCGCCAGGACGGCCGCGTCACGATCACCGTGAAGGCGATCCCGGACGGCAAGGTCAGCAACCACCTGGTCCGCAGGGCAAAACCGGGCACGCTGATCCAGCTCGACCAGCCGAACGGGGACTTCGTGCTGCCGCAGGCCAAGCCCGCCAAGGTGCTCTACCTGACGGCCGGCAGCGGCATCACGCCCGTGATGGGCATGCTGCGCGACATCGAGTTCGACGACGTCGTCATGGTCCACTGCGCGCCACAGCCGCAAGACGTGATCTTCCGCAACGAACTGCACGACCTGGTCGCGGACAAGAAGCTGCGGCTCACCGAGGTGCACACCGACACAGACGGCATGCTCGACATCGCCCGTCTCAACGAACTCGTGCCCGACTGGGCCGAGCGCGAGACCTGGGCCTGCGGGCCCGCGGGCCTGCTCGACGCCGCCGAAGAGCACTGGACCGAGCACGGCGTACAAGAGCGCCTGCACACCGAACGCTTCCGCCCCAGCATCGCCGTCGCCGGCGACGGTGGCGAGGTCACGTTCAGCGCCACCGGCAAGACCGTCGACGCGGACGGCGCCACGCCGTTGCTGGACATCGGCGAGGAGGCCGGCGTGCTCATGCCCTCCGGGTGCCGCATGGGCATCTGCTTCGGCTGCGTCACGCCGCTCAAGGCGGGCGCCGTCCGCGACCTGCGCACCGGCGAGATCACCGAGGCCGAGCCGGGCGTCCTCATCCAGACCTGCGTGTCCGCCGCGGCGGGCCCCTGCGACATCGAACGGTAGGAGCACCTTGACCGCCATCGACCCCACCGCCCACCTGACCGCGGAGCAGATCGAGGAGCTCGGCCGCGAGCTGGACGCGATCCGCGACGAGGTGATCGCCAGCCGCGGCGAGAAAGACGCCGCCTACATCCGCAAGGTCATCTCGGCGCAGCGCAAGCTCGAGCTGGTCAGCAGGGGCGTGCTGCTGTTCTCGATCTTCCCGCCCGCGTGGCTGCTCGGCACCGCCGGTCTGTCCGTGGCGAAGATCATGGACAACATGGAGATCGGCCACAACGTCCTGCACGGCCAGTGGGACTGGATGCGAGACCCGAAGATTCACTCCACCACCTGGGAGTGGGATCACGTCTCGCCGTCCGAGCAGTGGAAGCACTCGCACAACGAGCTGCACCACACGTACACCAACGTGATCGGCAAAGACAACGACCTCGGCTACGGCATCATGCGCGTCGACGAAGACCAGAAGTGGCAGCCGCTCCACCTCGGCCAGCCGCTGTGGAACTTCATCAACGCCTGCTTCTTCGAGTACGGCATCGCAGCGTACGACCTCGAGCTCGGCAAGAACCTGCACAAGCGCCGCCGCAAGAACCCGGAGTTCCGCGCGCGGGCCAAGGCCGTGGGCCGCAAGATCCGCAAGCAGGTGCTCAAGGACTACGTGATCCACCCGCTGCTGTCGGGCCCATCGTTCCTCACCACGCTCGCCGCCACGTTCACCGCGAACCTGGTCCGCAACATCTGGTCCCACTCGGTGATCATGTGCGGGCACTTCCCCGAGGGCGTGCAGGTCTTCGAGCGCCGGTCGATCAAGGGCGAGACGCGCGGCCAGTGGTACCTGCGCCAGATGATGGGCTCGGCGAACATCAGCGGCAGCAGGGCCTTGCACTTCATGACCGGCAACCTGTCGCACCAGATCGAGCACCACCTGTTCCCGGACCTGCCGAGCAACCGGTACGCCGAGGTCGCGGTGAAGGTGCGCGCGCTGTTCGAGAAGTACGAGCTGGAGTACGTCACCGGGCCGCTGCCCAAGCAGGTGTTCTCCGCGTGGCGCAAGGTCTTCCGGCTCTCGCTGCCGAACAAGAAGCCCAAGGTCAAGACGCCGGACCGCGAGCAGGAGCTCGTCGCGGCCTGATTCCCGGTATTGGTTCAGATCTTTCGGCCGTCGTACCGGCGGCACCGCCAGGTTCGGTGAGATCCGTTGCGGACGGTGGGCGGCCGCGACATCAGACCGTACGACACGGGATCCGGGCAGCCCGGTGTCCGGCTGCGCTGCCTGGACGTGCGCCAGGAGCTCAGCACACAGCCCCCGGCGAGGTGTTGTAGTGCGCTGACCTGCCGTGGTCGGGCCGGTAGTCGGGTGCGTACGCGCACTCGGTTTGCCGACGGGCGGGCTGGGTGGAAGGCATGGGCTGTGCCGTGGGCACTGCTAGAACCGATGCTCGCCTCCCCTGTGTCCGACCCTGCGCTGCTGCCGGGGCGGTGAGCCGAAGTGGGACGGGTGGCGGGCCCTGGTCTCCGTCGACGTGGGCCGGGTAGTGCTGCACTCACGGCGGGGCACGAGCCTGGCGGCTTCGTTCCCGGAGATCGAATCCGGGAGCATCCAGCTGCCGGACGCGACGGCACTGGACGGTGTTATGTCGTGTGGGAGAACGACCGGCTCGCCTTCGAACGGCTTTAGCAACGCCAGCACCGCAGGTCAGCAGCCGCAGGCCGGGCGGCCACGCAGTGGCCAAGCGCGGCGTCCGCGTCGTTGGGGCGGGCTCAGCCGTTTGTTCAGGATGACGGCAGAGAGCGCGGCGAACCCGAAAAGGCTGATCAGCAGCGGCAGGCGGGACTCCGCGCCGCCGAGACCGATCATCCCGCCTGGCCGCCATGTCCCTGACCGCCGCACTCGTCACACCGTGGACAGCCGCCGGCACAGTACGCCACCGAGCCCAGCAAAGCTGAAAACACCGCGGGTGTCGACGAACCGGTCGCGGTCCCCGGCTCAAACGGCGACCAACGTGCATGTTCAGCGGTTGAGGCCAACAGGAATCCGCGAACTCGCGCGCTTCCTGCTGGGACGTCCTACACCACCCCGACCCAGCGATCGGGGACTGCCGGAGCCGCCCCTCCGTTGAGCGCTGCACCTTGCTGCTGGACCTGCTCGCCGATGTGGGGCCACCGATCCAGCCCACCCCCGCCACTGACGACCGCGCTGTGGCCATGCACTGGTACGAGGCACTCCAGGATCAGGGCATCGAGGGGATCATCGCGAAACGCGGCAGCGCCAGCTATCCGGCCGGGCGCCGCGGGTGGATGAAAATCCGAAACAGGATGAATTGCATTGGTTGCAACAGTTCGTAGGGCCTCGCCATGAACGTCCTGGCTGATCAGAGACCCTGATGCGGGAAACGCCCGGAGCTCCCTTACTCAACTGACCAGCGCCGCTCGGTATAGACGCAACAATGATGCGTTTGATACAACGGCGGGCATGGTCGCTGAGGCACCGGGCTCGGTGCGTCTTGCCCTGGCCCCGAACGTTGTCCTTCTGAACCCGGAGCCAGCGGTTTCCTCTGCAATGAAGGAGGGATGGGCTCGGCAGCAGTCCGCGCGGTTTCTCCAGGCTTCGACGATCCAGCCCCGGCTGCGTCTGATCCAACGGTTCGAGGAGTTCACGGGGTTGTACCCGTGGCAGTGGACTCCCGCCGATGGCGAGGCGTTCATCGTCCACCTTCGCAGCGGGGCCAAGCCGATCCAGTTGTCTACGGCTCGGTCGTACGAGGTGGTGATCGAGGACCGCGCGGTCGGTGTCGGTGAACCTGGGCTGGCCGAGCTGGCGTGCAGGACCAGCAGTTGGTGCCGCAGCGCGAGGATCTCGATGTCTTTGTCCCGATCGCTCATCGGCAACAGGCGCAGGAGCGCGCAGGTGTTGGTCACGGCGAGGTAGGTCAGGCGCAGCAGCACGACAGATCATGATGC
Source organism: Streptomyces sp. NBC_00353 (assembly GCF_036108815.1). Classification (NCBI taxonomy): domain Bacteria; kingdom Bacillati; phylum Actinomycetota; class Actinomycetes; order Kitasatosporales; family Streptomycetaceae; genus Streptomyces; species Streptomyces sp. NBC_00353. The sequence goes on from NZ_CP107985.1 coordinate 596,655, forward strand.
CGCCCGGCACCTGTCCCGTGAAGATCGAGGGACGAACAGCGGGTGCCGCCCAGAAATCGGCGCTCAAGGCTGCCACCTGCACGGATGATTTATCGGCACCCGCAGCGCAGTCCTGAGATTTCTCTCGGGAAGTTGACCCCGCGGGGTCGGCTTCTCCTCCCTTCAGGCCGGAAATGACGAACCGTCAGTACTTATCTCATCTTCTGGCCAAATTCAAAGAGGGGATTGACGGATCGCCCTGACCGTCCATACCCATCCCTTGGGCGGGTTCAAATAATGCTCGTCCGTAAGAGTTCCTGCCATTCGGAATAGGGTCATCGCTGACTCTTCGGCGGGTGGGCGGCAGAAGAATTCGGATCAATCTTTTTTTCATCCCCGGCAAGGGGCTCAGCCCGTCGGTCCGGTCAGGCCGGGTGCACCGACCGGCCAGCCCGGTCCCGGACCGATTGGGATCGAGCCGCCGCAGCCACCCGACCAGACTCTTTCGCCACAATTGCCCCCTCTCTCCCCACTTGCACGCGCACAGCTTCTTTCGCAGGCCTGGAAGCGCCGTCATCGGTGCGCCGGACCGTGCGTCAGGTGGGGAGGGAGGCGAGCCAGCCTGTCAGGAGTGGGTTGGTCCCTTGGGCGTTCTTGCTGGATGAAGTGGCCGCAGCCGTCGAGGACGTGCGAGGCGGCAAGGCCGGGCAGGGTGGTGAGCGGTCGAGGCTCGGGTCCTCGTCCCGTTCATAGGCCCACTCGTCCTCCGCTGTCCTCTTCCGCACCTCGCGTGTGCGGGCGGCCTGCCGGAGAGCGGCCTCCGCCCAGCGCTGAACAAACTCCTGAGCCGCGTGCGTTGCGTTGATCTGAGGGTCGACGAAGAAGGCCATGCGGCGAGGTTAGTGAGCTTCACCTGCTGGTGGGGCGAAATCGAGAGTCGGTCCGGTCCGGCCAGGGAGCGCAAACTGGAACATATGTACGATCTGCCACCCGACCTGCTTCGCCTTCGTACCCTGCGGACCTGGCATGCCATGTGGGTGGCCCGGCTCGACGAAGCCATTGCCGCGGCCGAGCAGCAGGAGCGAGAGAAACAGCGGGGCGAGGAAGCTCGTCCACCGACCCCGGACTGGATCATCGAGCTGGGCATCGGTGTCGGCTCCCGACCGATCGAGGTCCACGTCGGCGGGTGCTACGCAGCAGGGAAGCGGCGCCGCGCCCTCACCCGCGAGCAGGCACTCGCCGCGCTCGCCGACGGGATCCGGGCGTGCATCCACTGCCGGCCAGACACCGAGCTCGAGGTCCTCGGATAGTCAGGCGCTGCGCGGCTTCCGGCTGGAAGTCTTCTTCGCCGTGGTCTTCTTCGCTGCGGCCTTCTTGGCTGGCGCCTTCTTCGCCGTCTTCTTCGCGGCCGCCCTCTTGCGGGACTTCATCTCGTGGACCGTGGCGTGCTCGCCCGTCTCACCGCGGGACTCGCGGGCCCTCTGTACGGACGCATTCAGAGCCGCCATCAGGTCGAGGACCTGACTGGGCTGCGGCGCCTCCCCCTCGGTCGGCTGGGCCGGTTCCTTGCCTTCACTCTTTGCCTCGATGAGCTCTTCCAGGGCGTCGCGATACACGTCGCGGAACCCCGAGATGTCGTCGATGGTCATGCTCTCGGCAAGCTGCACGGCTTGCTCGATCTCGTCCTCGTCCAACTCGGATTCGCGCATACCAGCCACGCGGCGCGAGTGGCGAGCCGCGGCCCGTAACTGGGCCCGGCCGCGCGCCCACGCGGGAATGTCGCCCACGGTGGTGCTACCGCAGCGCGCGCAGGTCTTCGCTGCGATCCGGTACTCGGTCACGTGCGGGCGCGGCGGCGGGGCGGCACGTCAAACACCTGATGCCGTCGCTCGTCGAAGACGAGGGCGTGCGCGAGGTCGGCGCCACAGCCGCAGCAGGCGGCGGGCTCGCGCCGCACGATTTCGTCGGGATCCTCGACCAGTCGCAGCGTGGTCCCCGGCGCCCCGTTCTGCTTGCCCCGGCGCTTCCCGGACAACGTGCGGGAGGACCGCTTCGGTGCGGGCTTGGCGAACGCCGGGTCCGACGACGGCGGCCTGGACGAGTTCGAGGAGTCCTTGCCGAGCCGCCGCTCCAACTCCTCCACCCGCGCGGCCAACTGCTCGATCAGGGTGGCCTGCGCGATGATCGTGGCGTCCTTCGCCGCGAGCAGGAGCGTCAACTCCTCAGACGAGGGCCCGCTCCCGGACTCCATGACCCGTAGCTTATCGATCTTGGGACCCGCACCGGTGAGCTGGCCCACGCCTGGGAACTCACACCCCCCGAAGTCTCCCGCCACCTCGCAGTGCTGCACCGCGCGGGCCTGCTCACGACCCGGCACCAGGGGCGCTACGTCCGTTACACCCTCAACCTGCCCGATCTGGCGGCGCTGGGCGGCGATCTGCTGGCAGCCGTACTGCGCTGAGCTGTGTCCCCGAATTCGGGGGATGCACTCCGGCCGGGACCTCGCGGACCATGGGCGTGAGTACGTGTCCAGACAAGCCCTCTACCTCGCCAACCAGGCAGGGATCGGACGGTCGACCGGTGCGAAGGTTCACGGTGCTCTGCGGGGGCTACATCGCCAGCATGACGGGCACGGCGCTGACCGCGTTCGCGCTCACCGTCTGGATCTATCTGGAGACCGGCTCGACGATCCAGTTCGCCATCGGGTTCATCCTGTCGCTGCTGCCCGCGATCGCGCTCTCTCCTTTCGCCGGAGCGCTGGTCGACCGCTGGAACCGGCGCACGGTGATGCTCGCCAGCGACATGGTGGGGGTGTGCACGAGCCTGTCCCTGGCCGTGCTGTCCGGCCTGGGTGTTCTTCAGCCGTGGCACATCTTCATCACCATCACCGTCCGCTCGGCGCTGGGGGCGTTCCTGGTGCCTGCCTTGAATGCGAGCGTGACGCAGCTCGCCCCGCGCAATCAACTGGGGCGCGCCAACGGGATGGTGATGACGGCGACCGCGGTGAGTCAGACCGTGGCTCCGGCTCTCGGCGGGCTGCTCATCGTCGCGATCGGTCTGCCCGGGATCCTCACCATCGACTGTCTGACGTTCTTGCTGAACATCGCCATTCTTCTGCGGATCCGCATTCCCCGGCCCGCTGCGCCGGAGCACAGGCCGGCCGGCATTTTCGGGGAGATCCGCGAGGGCTGGCGCCACCTCACCACCAGGCGTGGTCTGGTCCCGCTGCTCTGCTTCTATGCCGCTCTGAATCTGGCGGTCGGCTTCGTCGACGTTCTCTTCACGCCGCTGGTGATCGGGATGGCTTCGGTGACGGCGCTCGGTGCAGTGCTGTCGGCGGGTGGGGTCGGCATGTTCCTCGGCGGTGCCACCATGGCCGCGTGGGGTGGGCCGCCGAAGCGGATCCACGGCATCGCGGGGCTGGCCGTGCCGCTCGGTTTCTTCCTCTGTCTGGGTGCCCTGCGTCCGAACATCGTCCTGGTCGCCATCGCGGCCTTCGGCTTCCAGTTCTCCACGATGATCATCGACGGCACCAGCCGGAGTGTTCTGCAGACCGAGGTGGAGCCCGGGATGCAAGGCCGCGCCTTCGCCACCTTCAACATGATCACCAACACGGTGCTGTTCGCGGGCTACATGCTCGCCGGTCCCGTTTCCGAGCGGATCTTCGAACCGTTGCTGCGTCCGGACGGTGCCCTGGCCGACACGGTCGGCAAGGTGATCGGCGTCGGTACCGGTCGCGGCTCGGCCTTCCTCATCCTGCTGCTCGGGGTGGCCGTCCTGATCGTCGCGCGGCTCGGCTACCTCTCACGCGATCTGTGCGCGCTGCGCGACGACGTACCGCTGACCGCACCGGCAGCCGCGGACGCGGCACCGAAGCCGCGGACGGACGCCGCGGGCTCCCCCTCGGACCGTGAGCCGGTCGCCCGCTCTTGAGGTCGCCCGTCCTCGACCACCACCGACCAGGAGGAACCCGGCATGGACCACGCCCCGGTCGCCGACGGCGCATCGGACGCCCCCGCCTCTGCGTTCCCGAACGGCTACGACCCCTTCGATTTCCGGATCCACGAGGATCCGTATCCGTTCTACGCCTGGATGCGGGAGCACGCTCCCGTGTACCGCAACGAGGAACGGGACTTCTGGGCCCTGTCCCGCCACGCCGACGTCGTGGACGCGCTGCGCAGGCCGCAGCGGTTCTCCAACCGGTTCGGCATCTCGCTGGAGCCGGAACTGTGGGGTCCGCACGCCGCGAAGACCAGCTTCTTCCTCGCCATGGACCCACCCGACCACGGCGTCTACCGTGCGCTGATCTCCAGTGCGTTCACCCCGCGTCACGTAGCCGCGATGGAGGAGCGGATCCGCGAGATCACCCGCGAGCGGCTCGAGGCCCTGCGCGGTCAGCAGCGCTTCGACTTCGCCACCGACTACGCCGCCGCCCTGCCCAACGACGTCCTGTGCGAGATGCTCGGCATCCCCGAGTGGGACTGGGACCTGATCCGCGCGGACACGGACGCGCTCAACGTACGTGAAGACATGTCAGACCAGCGCGGACCGACGGCCACGGCAGCAGCCCTGCGCATGGCCCAGTACTTCGTCGGACTCGTCACCGACCTGCGCAAAAGCCCCGGCCAGGACCTGACCTCGACGCTGATCGTGGCAGAGGTCGACGGACGACGCCTGACCGATTCGGAGATCGTCGGTTTCCTGTTCGTCATGGTCGGCGCGGGCAACGAGTCCACCGGCAAGACCATCGGCAACGCCTGGTACCACGGGCATCTCGAGCGTGAGATACAGCAGGCCGGGCTGAACGGACGAGCCGACAAGTGGGCGAACGAGACGCTGCGCTACGACTCGGCGAGCCAGATGGTTGCCCGCCGCCTCACCGAGGACACCGTTCTCCACGGTGTCCGGCTGCGCGCGGGTGCCCGTATCGCCGTCCTGCCCGCGTGCGCCAACCGCGACCCCCGGGTCTTCCCCGACCCGGAGCGCTTCGACCTGGATCGCGACACCAGCAAAATGATCAGCTTCGGGCACGGGCCGCATCACTGCCTGGGCTCGGTGCTCGCCAAACTCGAGATGCGTGTCGCGCTGGAGGAGATCGGCGCTGTCGCGTCCGCGTACGAGATCGATGTCGACCGCGCTCGCCGCGTCCACACCCCTCACCAGCGTGGCTTCGCCGCTCTCCCGTGCGAGGTCACCTGGCGCACCGCACGGGCCCACTGACCGCGTCCGCTGCGGGCGGCCGGCCGGTTCAGCCGGCTTTAGTCCCCGCCCCGCAGCGGCCGCAGTGAGCGTCCAGCGACTTCTCGATCACGCCGGCCAGCGCCTCGGCCTGGTCCTGGAGGAAGTAGTGGCTCCCCGCTGGAATCACAGCGAGGTCGACGCTGCTGCTGAACCGGTCCCACAGCCGGACTCCGCGACCGTATCCGGCGGTCATCGGGTCGGCGGTGCCCGCGATGAACGTGATCGGTGTCGAGAGCGGAGTGGGTGGTTCTGCGGGCTCGCTCAGCCATGGCTCGGTCCCGCGCGTCCACACGTCGGCGAAGTAGCGGCCGCCCTCGGTCACATCGTGGCGGAAGGCACGCATCACGAACGCGATGGTCTCGTCGTCGACCTCTGTGCCGAACCCGCCGATGGATCGCAGGTAGCGCACCTCCGCCTCGTCGGCATCGGGCATGCTCCCCCGGGTCGTCCCCACTGTCCGCGCACCGACCCGGAGCCACCCGCGCTGCACCAGCGCCGCCAGCACCCGCTGCATTGCACGGCCGATGCGGCGTGGCTCGTAGAACGGGTACGAGGCCCCCAGGAACAGCCGCTCGACCGGTCGTCCCGCGGCTTCGACCTGGCGGACGACCTCGACGGCCAGCGCCACTCCCACGCAGTGCCCGTAGACCGCGACCGGGCCGGGCGGCAGCGCCAGCACGGCCGCGGCGCACTCACCGGCGATGGCGTCCACGGAGCGCAACTGGGGATCGCTTCCCGGCTCGTGTCCCGGCAGCGTCACCGCCTGGAGCGAGACATCAGAGGACAGTTGGCCGGCGAGGGCACGGTAGGCGATGGCGCTGCCGCCGCCGAACGGCACGCACACCAGGTTCGTTCCGGGCTGCGTCCGCGGCGGCGCCAGGCTCAGGAGCATGCTCGAGGCGGAGGCCGGCGACTCCAGCGCAGCGGCCAGCCCTCGCACGGTCGGGTGCGTGGTGATCAGCGGGACCGTCGCCCCGTCGATCTGACGGATCGCGCGGACCGCGTCGAAGGATGTCCCGCCGAGCTGGAAGAAGTCGCTGTCACGCTCGATCGACTGCACCCCGAGCACGGACTCGAAGGCGGCGGCAACCGCCTTCTCGCCCGCGGTCTCCGGTCCGCTCCACGGGCGACCGCCCGACAGCTGCACCTCTCGGCGCGGATCGGGCAGCTTCGAGCGGTCGAGCTTTCCGTTGCGGTTCAACGGCATCGCATCGAGGACGGTCACCGTCGCCGGCACCATGAAGCGCGGCAGCCGGTCGGCGAGGTGCTCCCTCAGCCGCGCAGACAGCTCCGCACGGTCGGCCTCGCCGTCGACGGCGGTCACGTACGCCGCGAGCTCGCGGTGCTCACCGCGCGCATGCACCGTGACCGCACTCTCGCGCACGGCGCGGTGCTCGGCCAGGGTGTGCTCCACCTCGCCGAGTTCGATCCGATAGCCGTTGATCTTCACCTGGTGGTCGATGCGGCCGAGGAACTCCAGGGAGCCGTCGGCCAGCCTCCTTACCTTGTCGCCCGTGCGGTACAGCCGTTCGCCGGAGCCCGCCAGCGGATGCGCGACGAACGTGGCCGCGGTGAGTCCGGGCCGTCCCACGTAACCGGTCGCGAGCTGGACTCCCCCCAGATACAGCTCTCCCGGCACCGACCGCGGCGCCTCCGCGAGCCGACCGTCCAGGACATGGGCCCGCACGTTCGCCACCGGCCGGCCGATGGGGACCACACCCGGAGGGGCTGTTCCGGCACAGTCCCACCACGTCACATCCACCGCGGCCTCGGTCGGCCCGTACAGGTTGTGCAGCTCCACCTGCGGCAGGGTCTGTGCGAACCGGCGGGTGAGGCCGTGAGGCAGGGCCTCACCGCTGCAGAGCACCCGGCGCAGGTCCGGCAGCTCAACGGCGCCGGGGTCGTCGACGAACAGTTCCAGCATCGACGGCACGAAGTGGGCTGTCGTCACTCGTTCGTCGGCAAGGATCCTGGCCAGGTAGGCGGCGTCCTGGTGCCCTCCGGGGCGGGCCAGCACCATGACCGCACCGGTGGTCAGGGGCCAGAACAGCTCCCACACCGAGACGTCGAAGCCGAAGGGAGTCTTCTGCAGCACACGGTCATCCGGTGTCAGACCGAAGGTGTCCTGCGCCCACAGCAGTCGGTTGAGGATCGCTTCATGCGTGACCGCAACGCCCTTCGGACGTCCGGTGGATCCGGATGTGTAGATGACGTACGCCAGGTCAGAGCCCTGCACCGGCACCGGTGTCCGGCTCGTGCCAGGCTCCTGCGGCCGCAGGGGGCTGACGACCCGAGTCGCGCCGAGGCGGCGTGCGAGCGTCGCCAGGTCAGGCTGTGCGATCACCACCCCGGCCCCGGCGTCGGCGACCATGAACGACAAGCGTGCCTCGGGAAGCGACGGCTCCAGCGGCAGGTACGCCGCGCCCGCCAACTGTGCGCCGAGGACCGCGACCACGAGGTCGCGAGAGCGTTCGAGACAGACCCCGACCGTCGATCCGTGACGTACCCCTGCGTCGGTCAGCGCCGCGGCCACGGCGCATGACCGGTCCCACAGCTCGGCGTAGCTGAGCACGCCCTCCTCCGCCACCACCGCGGGCGCGTCAGGCGTCTGCTCCACCCACCGCTGCACCAGTGCGGGCAGGCACGTCCCGCCGTCGCCGTAGCGGGCGAAGCTCCCGGACGCCGCTGGGTCTGCCTGCCCGTGTCGCGCGAGGCCGGAGGCGACAGCGCCGATCCTCGCCTCTCGCGTCAGCCCCGTCAGGGCCGTCCGGAACGCGCCGAGGATCTCCTCCACGTCGCGGGAGCCGATACGGTCGCGGTGATACAGCGCACGCAAGGTGGATGCCGCGGTGACGAAGACGGTCAAGGGCTCGCTGGTCTTCTCGAAATCCGTCAGCCCGCGCAGCGACAGCTGCTGTGCGTCGGTGCTGTCGCCGAAGTCAACGGGGTAGTTCTCCAGGACCAGCAGGCTGTCGAACAGCGGCTCGGTCGCCGTCACCCCCGTCCAGGACTTGATCTGGGCGAGCGGACTGAACTCGAAGCGGCGCGCCGCCGCGTGCAGCGCCTGGACCTCTCGCAGCCACTCCCCCACATCACGGTCCATGGGGACCGTCAGCTGCAGCGGGAGGCTGTTGACGAAGCTGCCGACCATCCGCTCCACCTGCGGCAGCAGCGCGGGCCGGCCCGAGCAGGCAACCCCGAACCGTACGTCGGATCCTCCGCTGAAGCACTCCACCACGAGAGCCCAGGCCGCCAGCATCAGCGTGCCCGGCGTGACACCGTGTCGAGCGGCGGTCCGGCGCAGCGCAGCGCTCAGCTCCTCGCCCAGCACGAGGTTGTGCTCGTCGATGACCGAGGGCGGACCGTCCGGCGCACTCGGCTGCAGAGGACCCAGCCTGTCGAATGCGCCGGCGTCGCCGAGGGTCTCGGTCCAGAACTCCCGTGCCGCGTCCAGGTCCTGCTGATGGAGCCATGCGATGTAGTCGCGGTAGGGCGGAGCGGGCGCCGGCGGCGGCGCCCCTGTGGTGAGGCTGAGGTAGCGGCCGACGACCTCCCCGATGACCAGCGGCACCGACCAGCCGTCGACCGGCAGCATGTGGTGGGTCCACACCACGAGGTGCCGCTCGGCGCCCAGGCACACCAGGTCAAGGCGGAGCAGGGGTGCCTGCGCGGGGTCGAACCCTGCCGCCCGCTCAGCCGCGAGCAGCTGCTCCGCCTTCTCGTCCTGCAGGGCCGTGTCCAGACCGGACCAGTCGTGGCGGCGCAGCTCAACGGGCACCTGGCGGTGCACGACCTGCAGGGGCGTGTCCATGCCCTCCCAATGGAAGGAAGTGCGCAGGGCCGGGTGCGCGCGCACGGTCTGCTGCCAGGCGGTCTCCAGCGCCTGTGCATCGAGCGGCCCGTCGACGGCGAAACTGTGCTGCGCCAGGTACGTGTCGGAGTCTCCGTCATAGAGGCAGTGCAGCAGCATGCCCTGCTGCAGCGGTGACAGCTCGTAGACGTCCTCCACTTGCTCCGCGCTCACTCGGCCTGCCTCTCGGCGAGCCTGCCCAGCAGGCCGTCGAGCTGGGCCCGGTCGACGCGTGCGAGCGGGAAGTCCGCCGTCGCGCCTTCCGGGTCCACCGCGCCAATCAGCGAGCGGAGGTGAGCGGCGTGGCGCAGGCACAGGCGCTCCATGGTCGCGGCGTCGTGCCGCAGCTCGCCGTACTCCCAGGCGACGGCGAGTTCACCGTTACGCACGCCGGCGCGCACCTCGAGCGGATAGGGCCGCAGCTCGGAGGGGCTGCGATCGCCGCCGATGGTCTCCGCGGCAACGGCGAAGGTACCGGACGCAGGTTCCACGGCCTTGCCCGTGTAGGCGAACGAGATTTCGACCGGCGCCGCCTGCAGCGGCTCGCGCCCCTGGCGCAGCAGCTGCCAGCCGGTTCCGCCCGCGGGCACGGCGCGCAGCGTCTCCTTGACGGTGCGGAGCGTTTCCTCTCCGGCAGCATGCAGGAGCAGCGGGTGTGCGGGGCTGAACCAGCCGATGGTGCGCGTCACGTCGACGTCGTCGAACAGCTGCGCCCGGTCGTGGCGGACGACATCGACGAGGTGGCGCTCGGCGCCGGTCCACTCCTCGAGTGTGCGGGCCAGCGCCGCGAGCAGCAGTTCCTCGACTGTGCAGGCCAGCCGATCGGGCGCCGCGAGCAGGGTCGCGGTCGCGGCCGGATCGAGGCGCGCGGTGGCGGTCCGGGAGCCGGCTTCGGTGTCGGGACCGCGCTGATCCGGGTGGTCCTCAGACAGCCGTCTGCGCTGCTTCTCCCCGGGATCTCCGGTCACCACCTCGCACCAGTACGGGCGTTGGCCCTGTACGGACTCCGATGACGCATAGGAGGCGAGCCTGCGTGCCCAGGACTGCCATGACGTGGTCTTCGGCAGGAACCGCAGCGGCTCACCGGCCGACAACTGCACCACCGCGGTCTCCAGGTCCTCGAGGAGGATCCGCATGGACGCCGTGTCGGCCACCAGCCGGTGGACCACCACGGCCAGCTGGTCCGCGCGCCCCTGACCGGGTCGCAGCAGCGCGACCCTGATCATCGGCCCGACCGCGGGATCGAGGCTGCGCTGCAACTCCGCACAGACCTCGGCGGTCCGCAGATCCGGGTCCCGGTCGGAGGAGAGGTCGTAGTACGCGAACGGAGTCTCGTCACCGCGCGGGGCGATGCGCGACCGGGTCCGGGCCCCCGCGAGCAGCAGCCGCTGACGCAGCCCGTCATGGTGCCCGAGCACCGCTTCGGCGGCCGCGCGCAGCACCTCCGGATCGACCTCGACCGCCAGGTCCAGCAGCACCGAGAGGTTCCACTGTGCGGGCTGTGCCAACTCAGCCGTACAGAACGCGTGCTGGGTCGGTGCAAGGGGTGCGGGGCCCGTGACGTCCGCCTGCTCGGCGTCGACGGTGCGGCCGGCCTCGACGACCACGGCGAGCTGGGCGACCGACGGGTTCGCGAAGAGGTCGTACGGGGTCAGCCGCAGTCCCGCCTGCTGCGCCTGGGCAACCACCTGGATGGCGAGGATCGAGTCTCCGCCGACCTCGAAGAAGTTGTCGTCGACACCGATCTGTGCGATGCCCACGACACCGGCGACGATCCCGGCCAGCGCCTGTTCCGTCGCCGACTCCGCTGCGCGGAAGCCTGCTGCGCTCACCGCGTCCTCGCGGCTCGGGGCGGGCAGGCGCGCGCGGTCGATCTTGCCGTTCGCGTTGAGCGGCAGCTCCTCTATCTCGACGAACGCCGAGGGGACGAGGTAGGAGGGAAGCCGTTCGAGGAGAAAGTCCCGCAGCCCGGCGGCGACACCGGCCATGCCGGCCGACGGCACCACATGGGCAAGCAGCCGGCGGTCTCCCGGGGCAGGCTCATGGGCCGTCACCACGGCCTCTGCGACCCCGGGATGGTCAGTGAGGGCCGATTCGACCTCGGTGGGCTCGACGCGGAAGCCGCGGATCTTGACCTGCGTGTCCACCCGGGAGTGGAATTCGAGGTTGCCGTCCGTGCGGCGGCGCACCAGGTCGCCCGTGCGGTAGACCCGCTCGCCCGGCCGGGCCGGGTCCGCGACGAAGCGCTGTGCGGTGAGGCCCGGGCGCCCCAGGTAGCCGCGGGCAAGGCTGACACCACCGATATAGAGTTCGCCCACGCCGCCGTCCGGGACCGGCCGCATCCGCCGATCGAGGATGCGCAGGTCGGCCGACGGGAGCGGTGTGCCGATCGGCAGGTTCGGCCACTCCGTCTCCGGGTCGTCCGGGTCGAGCCTGAAGAAGGTGGAGCTGACCGTCGTCTCGGTGAGGCCGTACACGTGGGCGAGTGGCACGCCGGTGCGCCGCCACATGGCGAGGCGCTCGGGCAGGACCCGCTCACCCCCGATGATCACCAGGCGCAAGTGTCTCGGGAGCTGCAGGCCGAGCCGGTCGATCTCGCGCGTCCACTCGTGCCAGTAGGCCGTCGGCAGCTCCATGACCGTCAGGTGCTCCCGCTCGATCAGCGCGGCAAGGTCGTCCTCCCCGCTGATCAGGTGTTTCGTCGGCATCACCACGGCGCCGCCAGCGAGCCAGGTCGGGAACAGCTCTTCGGCAAGGACGTCGAAGCCCGGGGAGGCGAACTGCAGGAACCGGTCGCCGCTGCCCAGGCCGAGCCGATCCACCACGTCGCGCGCGAACACCGCGAGCGACCGGTGTTCGATCACGGCGCCCTTGGGACGGCCGGTCGATCCCGACGTGTAGACGACGTACGCCGCCGATGCCGGATCCGGCAGGTCGAGGTCGCCCTCGTCGCCCACCGGTGCGTAGCCCCCGTCCATGAGGACGGTGGTCCACTCGCCAGCCCCTGGCCTGTCCGCCAGCGGCTCCTCGGTGACCAGTACCCGAACGTCGGCGTCGGCGAGCTGGAACGCCATGCGTTCCGGCGGGTATGTCGGGTCGATGGGCACGTACGCCCCGTGCGCCTTGAGTACGGCCAGGATCGCCACGGCCAGTGCCGGCGAACGGTCGACCAGGACGCCGACGCGCGCGTCCCGCCGAACTCCTGCGGCCCGCAGCCGGTGGGCGAGCCGGTTCGCACGGCGGTTGAGCTCGGTGTAACTGGTCGCGACTCCGTCCCAGATGACCGCCGGGGCGTAGGGGGCAAGCCGCACCCTGCGCTGGAACTGCTCGATGAATCCGCTCACGTCGGACGAAACCGTCGGTTCGCTCTCCGCGGCGCCGGCCCTGAGCTCGACAGCCCAGACGGGTGTGTCAGGTGCGGTGACGAGGTGGTGGAGCACCCGCTGGAACTGCTCGGCCAGCAGCGCGACCGTCGCGGAGTCGAAGAGTTCGGACATGAAGTGCCACTGGATCTGCAGCGTCCCGGCGTTGGGCGTGACGTTGAGGGTGAGGTCGACCGAGGTCTTGGCCGGGGCTATCGACACGGGTGTGATGCGCAGTCCCGGCAGGTCCAATGTCATGTCGGGCACGGTGAGTACGTTGATCCAGACCCGGCTGAACGAGGTGCGGGTCGACTCACGACCGAGATCGAGGCCCTCGGCTACCCGCTCGAAGGGGAGATCCTGGTGGTCGAGCGCGCTCGCCAGCGTCGCGTGTGCCTCACGTACGACTTGACGTAGCGTCAGGCCGTCGTGCATCCGCACCCGCAGCGGCAGCGGATTGGCGAAGCTGCCGATGAGCCGCTGGGTCTCCCCGCGGGTACGTCCCGACACGAGCGAGCCGACGACGACGTCGTCCTCACCCGAATAGCGGTTGAGCAGTACCGAGCACGCGGCGAGCAGCACGCCGAACAGCGAGGCGCCCTCCTGCTCGCCGAACCGCTGGACGTCGGCCGCCAGCTCCTGCGGCAGGTGCGTGTCATACACGCCGCCCGCGTACGTCGGGCGCGCCGGACCGGGACGGTCGGCCGGCAGCGCCGGCTCGGCAGACATCCCCTTCAACTGCTTGTGCCAGTGCTGGACTTCGAGCTCCTCCCGCTCCTCGTCGCGCTCCTCGCGCTGCCACGCCGCGAAGTCCCCGAACTGGATGTCGAGCGGAGGAAGGTCCGCTGGGACGTCGCCGAGGCGGCTGCGGAACATCGCAGCCAGCTCCTCGACGATGATCGCCAGCGACCAGGCGTCCGAGGCCGCATGGTCGGCCGCGAACAGTGCGACATACACCTCCGCCTCCAGCCTGAGCAGCGTCACCCGCAGGCGCTGCGGATCGGCAGGGTCGAAAGGACGGGTCATGTCACGTCGAGCGAGCCGCGTGACCTCGTCGATCTGCCGGGCCGGCGCCATGTGTGTCAGGTCCACCACGGGCGTCGGCACCGGCGTCACCGCCTGGACGGCCTGAACCGGTGTCCCGTTCCCGGCTAGGTCGATCGTCGTCCGCAGCACCTCGTGGCGCTCGATGATGTCGGTGAGAACACTGCTCAGCAGGATCAGATCGAGGCTGCCTTCCAACCTCAGGGCGCCGGTGATGTTGTTGACCGACCGGATCTGTCCGACCGCCCACTCCCGGTGCTGAGAGACACCCAGCGGGGTGGGGACGGAGCGGTCGCGTGGCACGATCCGGCCCCCTGCGCTCTCCCCGCGAGCGGCCGCACGGTCGGCCAGCCGAGCCTCGAGCACGGCCCGCTGCTCCGGCGGCAGTGCGGCGATCCGCGATTCCAAGTCGCTCATGTCGCCACTCCTTCGTTGATCGACCGTGACCCCGTTCCCTCCGGGGGAACCGAGGGCCATGTGTGCGCCGGCGGTCCGTCGAGCGTTCTGCCGATGGAGTCGATCACCTTTGCCTCGGATGCGGAGTCGAAGAAGTGTCCGCACGGCAGAACCTCCATCGAGAAGGCCGCCGTCGTCTCGTCCCGCCACGCCTGCATGCGATCCGGCCCCGACTCCGGGTCGTGCTCCCCGGCGAAGGCGTGAATCGGTATGTCGAGCAGCACTTCCGGGTGGAAGTCATGCGTACTCAGCACCGTCAAGTCCGCCTCCAGGACCGGCAGCAGAGCGGCCAGCAGACTCGCTTCCGCCAGCACGGACGGCGGGGTTCCACCCATCTCCCGCACATAGCCCTCCAGCCCGTCGTCGCGGTCCTCCCAGAGCCAGTTCCCGTCGTCGAGAGCCGGCCCGCCGCTCGCGGACACGAACAGGGCACGGGGCCCCGGCAGTTCACGATCGCGCAGGGCATGCGCCAGCGCCCACGCCACGCGAGCGCCCATGCTGGATCCGTAGCAGGCGAACGGCTGCTCCGGAGACGGCGCCAGCACGTCGATCAGCTCCTCCACCAGCGGATCCATCCGGGCATGGCGTTCTTCGAGAAACCGATCCGCGCGCCCGGGAAGCTGAACGCCGATGACCTCCACCGACGGAAGCAGCGCGGGCCAATGGCGGAAGATCCCCGCACTCCCCCCGGCGTAGTGGAAGCAGAGGAGTTTGGTCGCCCCGGCGGGCAGGGGCGCGGCGAACCGCTTCAGCCAGAGCCGTTCCCGCTCCGTCGACGTACGCGCGGTGCCGCTCATGACGCGACCCCGAGTGCGGCGCCCATCAGGTCGAGCAGGTCGGACGGCGCCTCGATGAACCGATGGTGACTGCCCTCGAGCAGCACCGACTTCGTCTCCCCGCATATCGGCCAGCCACCCATGGTGGAGTACGGGATCTCCTCGTCCCCGGTCCAGCCGATGGCCACGATCGGGCACGGCAGCCGGAGGGGTTCGGGCACGACGTAGCGCTTGTTGGTCTCCACATCGGCGCGCAGTACCTCGAGGTACAGCTCGATCAGTTCGGCGGACGGCGTGCCGCCCAGTTCGCGGATCAGCTTCTCCAGCTCGGCGCCCAGCTCGTGGTCGTCCATCTCGAGGAACCTTCCGGCGGGGCCGTCCTGCGGGGCCACCTCGGACGAGACGAACAGCGCCGCCGGAGTCGCCACGTCCCTCGTGACGAGCTGCACCGAGGTCTCGTACGCCGCCAGCGCCGAACCGCAGTGGCCGAAGAAGCCGAAGGGCACATCGAGGTAGGGCGCCAGCCCCTCGACCATCTGCTCGGCGAGCTCATCGTAGGAGGTGAAGTTGGGCTCGGCGAACCGCGACTCGTGCCCTGGAAGCTCGACCGGCAGGAACTCCACACCGTCCCGCTCCGCGGGCCACTGCCGGTACATGCTCGCGCCGCAACCCGAATAGGGAATGAGGAAGACCCGTGCGCGCGCGGTCCGCGACGGTTCACGGGTCAGCCAGCGCTTGCGGAGGGGAGGTCGGGACAAGGACATGGGGAACCCTTCCGACGTTCGGACTCAGCCTGCGTGGGCAGGCGACGCGGTGATCGGCAGCTTCCGGTAACCGGAGACGAAGTTGGAGCGCAGTCGCTGTGGCTCCCCAGCAGGCTCGAACGCCGTGAACCGCGTCAGCAGCTCGTTGAACAGGGTGCGCAGCGTGACCCGCGCGACGGTGTGCCCCACGCAGTAGTGGGGGCCGATTCCGAAGGCCAGATGCTTGTTCGGGCGCCGGCGGATGTCGAAGTGCTCCGGATCCGGGAACACCGCACTGTCCCTGTTCGCCGCGCCGAGCCAGCTGACCACTGCTTCGCCCGCCCGTATGCGCGTCCCGCGAATCACCACGTCGTCGACCGCGTACCGCATGAAGTGGCTGACGGGTGAGCCCAGTCGCAACGCTTCCTCCACGGCCGTCGGGGTGGCGGTGAGGTCCTCGGCCCACCGGCTGAGGGTTCCGTCGGCGAGGCCCTCGGTCATCATGTAGTTGGGGGCGTGCGGCGTCGTGACGACCGCTCCGAGCAGCACGCTGTAGCAGTTGGACATGACCTCACCGGGGGTCATGGTGCGTCCATCCACCTCGGTGGTGATCAGCACGCTGATGAGGTCGTCTCCGAGGTTGTGGCGCCGCTCGCGGTAGATGTCCTGGAAGTACGCGAACAGTTCACGATGGGCGGCGTCCAGTGTCGCCTGGGTGCCCGCCTCGTTCTGGTACGCAGGATCGTCGGCGGCGATCGAGGCGACCAGGAGCTCGCCCAGCCGCGGCCAGTCCGCACGCGGCAGCCCCATGGACTCGCCGCCGATGGCCACCGGCAGGGCCAGCATCGCCTCCGCGAAGTCGAAGCCGCCGTCGGCGGCCAGCGGTGCCAGCGCCTCGTCGACCAGGCGGCTGATCATGCTCTGCTGCTTCTCGATGGACTTGATGGCGAGCGCCTTCTGCAGGCGCGCCCGCATGACGGTGTGACGCGGCGGATCCGTCGCGGCGATCTGCCGCCCGCCCGCCGGGTCCTCGACCCCGAGAATATTGATCATCGTGCCGCGCTCGGAGGTGAAGGCGGCAGCGTCACGCAGCACCCTCTCCACATCGGCGTACGTCACGACCGACCAGAAGCCGTTGTGGTCATCCACTTGGGTCCACTCCAGGTGGTCCTCCTCGCGCATCCGCGCCCAGACTCCACGGAAACCCAGCTCGGTGAAGGCCGCGGAGTGCGCCAGACCGGCGGCGGCCGCACCGACGGGACAGCCCGTGGCCGGGCCGGCGGACGAGTCGA
This sequence comes from Streptomyces sp. NBC_00353, assembly GCF_036108815.1. Lineage (NCBI taxonomy): Bacteria > Bacillati > Actinomycetota > Actinomycetes > Kitasatosporales > Streptomycetaceae > Streptomyces > Streptomyces sp. NBC_00353. The sequence continues at coordinate 613,398 of NZ_CP107985.1, forward strand.
CCTCGTTCCTACTGAGCCGATGCATCCGTGGTCCTCTCAGGGTTCGACTCCCCCGCGCTGCCGCGGAGCTCTTTCGCAAGTTCGGCGATCGTCGGTCGCAAATACAGCGTGCGTGCGGGCAGTGTCGAGTCGAACTCCGCCGGCAGAGCGGCCAGCAACTCGGCGGCCAGCAGGGAATGTCCGCCCAGGTCGAAGAAGTTGTCCTCGACCCCGACCTGCTCGATGTCCAGCGCCTCGCTCCAGACCTCCGCCAACCGCGCCTCGACGGAGTCTCTGGGCGCGACGTACTCATTCCACACATTCCGCGGGATCTTTGCCGACGGCAGCGCCGACCGGTCCACCTTCCCGTTCGGGTTGAGCGCCAGCTCGGGGTGCACGACGATCGCCCACGGGACCAGATGAGCCGGCAGTACCGCCTGCAACCGCTCCCGCAATGAGGCACTGAACGCAGCCCAGGTCGACGGGTCGCGGCCCCCGGCCGCCACGTACGCGATCAGACGCGTGTCGCTCGCCCCGTAGGTCCGGGGCACCACCGCGGCCTGCGCGACACCGGGGAGGCGCAGGATCTCCGACTCCACCATGCTCGGCTCCACGCGGTAGCCGCGTATCTTCAGCTGCCGGTCCACCCGGCCGAGGAACTCGAGGGTGCCGTCGGCCTGCCACCGCGCCAGGTCGCCGGTGCGGTACATCCGGCTGCCCGGTGCCGCTTCCGGGTCGAGATCGGCGACGAAGCGCACCGCGGTCTCCGCCCCGCGGTGCAGGTACCCGTTCGCCACCCCGCTGCCGCCCACCCACAGTTCGCCGATCTCCCCGTCGGCCACGGGCCGCAGGTCGTCACCGCGGACCACGGCGGAACTGCCGTCGATCGGAACGCCGATCGGCACCGTGGGCGCCGAACCCGGATCGCGTGTGGTCCAGCAGGTGCTGAAGGTGGTGTTCTCGGTCGGTCCGTAGCCATTGGTGAAGACCAGGTCGGGGTAGGCGGTCATCACCCGGCTGACATGGGCCGGGGACAGGACGTCTCCGCCGGCGAGCAGATGCCGGATCCCGGCCAGGCCCTCCAGGTGGTGCATCACCATCTTGTGGAACAGACCCGCCGTCAGCCACAGCACGGTGACGCCCTCGGCGCGCATGGTTCCGGCCAGGTCGGCGAGATCGAGGTTGGCGTGCAGCGGTGGCCCCAGGGCCAGCCTCAGCCCTCGTACGAGGGGCATCCAGATCTCGAAGGTGGACACATCGAAACCGACGCGGGTGAGCTGGAAGAACACGTCATTGTCGCGGACATCGATCCACGACGGGTCGTCGACGAGCCGGAAGACCGCCCGATGCGAGACGACCACGCCCTTGGGGTCGCCGGTGGATCCCGACGTGTAGCAGACGTACGCCGGGCTGTCCACGGGAGTTCCGCCGTCCTCGACGGCCGGTACGGACGGGGATGCCTCGGGCTCGACGTCGTCGATGTTCACCACGACCGGCAGGTCGATCTGGTGGCCGGAATCGCTGTTGACGATGGCGTGTCCGGCGCGGGTGTCGGCCAGGATCCGCTCCCGCTGACCGGGGGGCTCGGCCGGGTCCAGATAGAGATAGGCCGCGCCGGCCCGCAGCACGGCCGTCAGTGCCACGATCAGGTCGATCGACCGGTCGAGCAGCACCACGACGGTGTCGCCACGCACCACCCCGGCGCTCCGCAGGCGCCGCGCCAGTGCCGCCGAGCGCATGTCGAGTTCGCCGTACGTGAGTCGCAGATCCCCGTGGCTGACGGCAATCGCGTCCGGTGTGCGGCGGGCCTGCTCGCCGACCATCTCGTGGATGCAGCGCGGCTCGTGCGCACGGGCCCTGAGTTCAGCGGACATGATGGACCCAGCCCTCCGGGTCGGGCGCCGAACCGTGCTGGATCCCCAGCAACTCCCGGCGCAGCCGAAGTGTGACCGGACCCGGCTCGCCGTCGGCGACCGTCCATTGCCCGCTCTCCGACTTCACGGTGCCGACGGGTGCGATCACCGCGGCCGTTCCGCAGGCGAACACCTCGGTGAGCTCACGGGACGCGCATTCCTCGCGCCATTGATCGATGGAGATCGGGCTCTCGGCCGCGTCATAGCCCAGTTTCGGCGCCAGGGTGAGGAGCGAGTCCCGCGTGATGCCCGGCAGCAACGTGCCCGTCAGAGGCGGGGTCGTCAACCGCGGTGGTCCGTCGCGATGTGTATGGACGAAGAACAGGTTCATTCCCCCCATCTCCTCGGCCCAGCGGTGTTCCATGGCATCCAGCCAGACCACCTGGTCGCACCCGTGGGCCGTTGCCTCCAGACCGGCGGCGAAGGCGCCCGCGTAGTTGCCGCCCGTCTTGGCGTAGCCCGTTCCGCCGCGGACTGCGCGCGTGAAGTTCGTCGACAGCCAGACCGCCAGCGGCTTGGGCGGCCCTCCCCCGAAGTACGCGGTGGCGGGCGAGGCGACCACGCAGAACAGGAAGGTCCGCGACGGGTGGGTGAAACCCAGCGAGGGATCTGTCGCGATCATGAAGGGGCGCAGGTAGAGGCTCCTGCCGGCCCCTTCCGGCACCCAGTCGCGATCGTGGGACACCAGCAGTTCGACGGCCCTGACGAAGATCTCCGGCGGCAGTTCGGGCATCGCCATGCGCCGCGCCGACGCGTTGAACCGTGCCGCGTTCGCTTCCGGACGGAACAGCGCGACCGCCCCGCCGGGATGCCGGTATGCCTTCATCCCCTCGAACAGCGCCTGCCCGTAGTGGAAGACCGAGGTCGCCGGCTCCAGCGTGAACGCCCCGTAGGGTTCCAGGCGTCCGTCGTACCAACCGCGCTCGGCGGACCAGCGCAACGTCACCATGTGATCCGTGAACGTCTGCCCGAACCCCGGCTCCTCCAGCACCGCGTCCCGTTCAGCAGCGGGCAGGGGCCGGCGCGTGGGGCATATCTCGAAGTCCATCGTCGCGGCGGTCACCGCTCACCTCCGGGACGAGTAGGCGTCGGCCAGAGCCGCGGCTGCGGTGTGGACGACCTCGTACGGCCGCGCAAGCGACATACGTATGCTGCGCAGGCCGCTCGCGGGATCGGCCCAGTAGAAGGGGGCACAGGGCAACACGTGTGCCCCGCGCACCATCAGGTCGTGGTAGAGCTGCGAGGAGTCGGGGCCGCCCTCCGGCAGCGCGACGCGCGCCACACTGATCTGGGAGTCGGGGTCGGCGAGCCCGGTGCCGACGGCCTCGATCGCCTCGCGCACCGCGCTGCGGTTCCGCTCGACGAGAGCGCGGGCGCGCTCGTATCCGCCGTCGGCCCAGTCCTCTGCCAGTGCCTCGACCAGCTGCAGCACCACCGGTGACGCGGCCAGCATCGATTCGGAGAAGGCACGCCTGATCGGGAGTGTGGTGCGTTCGTTGTAGGCGAGCATCCCGAGCTTCAACTCGTGCATCGGCCACAACTTGCCGGTGTCCTCGATGATGATCCAGTCCGCGCCTGCGGCATCGAGGACGGCGTAGGTGTCGTACTGCGCATCGCGCACCTGGCCGCGGAAGCTGGCATCGACGATCACCGTCTGGCCGTGCCGCGCGGCGTGCTCGGCCAGCGAGCGCAGATGGCCCTCCGGAGTGACCAGACCCGTCGGATTGTTCGGCATGGTGATGACGACGGCGCTCACGGGCGATCCCGGCCAGTCCTGGTTGAGCAGCGCCTCTTCCTGCAGCGGGACCAGTTTCAGACCTCGGGTCTGGAAGAGGTCGGCGATGTTGTCGAACGTCGGATGCAGGACGGCGACCGTCGCTCCCGCCGGCAGCGCCCGCGCCACGATGTCCGTGGCGAGGGTCGAGGAGTAGCAGCTCAGGATGCGACCGGTCCCGATCGGTGCCGAGCGCTGTCCGATCGCACCGAGGAAGGCGATGTGCGCCGCTTCCTCGATGGACGGAAAGGCGCGACGGGTGGCGATCGCGAACATCTCCGGGATGCGGGCGACGATGGCCGCCTGCTCTGGCGTTAACGCCAGACGCGCATGCCCGTCCGTCAGATTGAGGCGACCATCGGGGTCGGTCAGAGCGTCGACTTCCATCAAGGTCAGGTTCGCGGTCACGGATTCCCTCGTCTGCCGATATCACGGATTCCGAATCGGGATCAACGCTGGAGACACTATTTTGGGAGGGCGCCGATTACTTGTCCCTTGTATTGGGCACCTCCACCGTCGCCTTGTGTGCTCATACGCTCGTTCCTGCTCTGCGTGTTCATGAACTCGCCGCGAACGGCCGCGGAAGAAGGAAGGGCGATGAACAAGCTCACGCTGACGGCGCACGACCGTACAGCAGTTGCCCCGCTGCTCAGCGACATCGCTGCCCGGTGCACCACCATCGAGGACCCGGATCTCCTGCGCCAGGCTCCGCTGCTCGCCCGGCGGTTGCCCGCGCGTCTTCTGGAGTTCCTCGAGGACCACCGGTTGCGCGAGCCGGCAGCACTCTGCCTGGTCTCCGGTTTCGAGGTGGACGAGGAGGAGATCGGGCCGACGCCGGGGCACTGGCGTGGCAGCCACGTCGGCTCGCCCACACTGCGCTACGAGGTCTTCTTCCTGCTGTGCGCCTCGGTGCTGGGCGACGTGTTCGGCTGGGCGACCCAGCAGGACGGCCGGATCATGCACGATGTCCTGCCCATCAAGGGCCACGAACACTACGAGCTCGGCTCGAACAGCCTCCAGCACCTGTCCTGGCACACCGAGGACGCGTTCCACCCCTGCCGCGGCGACTACGTCGCCCTGATGTGCCTGAAGAACCCCGATGCCGTCGAGACGACGGTCTGCGACGCGGGCGATCTCGACTGGTCCGGACTCGACGTCGACGCGCTCTTCGAACCCGCCTTCACTCAGATGCCCGACAACTCCCACCTGCCCGTGCATTCGACATCAACGGGCGATCCCACGATCCGGCGGCTGCGCGAGGACAGCTTCAAGACCATCGAGGCGTGGAACGCGAATCCCGTCAAGCGGCCCATCCTTTTCGGTGACCGGGCCAATCCCTATATGGTCCTCGACCCGTACCACATGAAAACCGCGGGCTGGACCGAACGCTCGCTGACGGCTTATACCGGGCTGTGCGACGAGATCGAATCCAAGATGAAGGGCGTCGCCCTGGAGCCGGGCGACTGCGCTTTCATCGACAATTTTCGGGCGGTACACGGCCGTAACTCCTTCCGGGCCCGCTACGACGGCAGCGATCGCTGGCTCAAGCGCCTGAACATCACGCGCAACCTCCGCGGTTCGCGGGCCTGGCGCCCTGCCGCGGACCACCGGGTCATCTACTAGCTCCGTACTTCGCGGGTGGCTGGTTCGGATGGAGTTGCTGCCTGGCCGTGTCCGGTCCGGGGGTGGTCGTGTTGACCGGGTGTGACGAAGTCTTCCCGGTCCCCGCGGCTGCGGACGGTGCGCCCGCTCATGGAATGTGTGGTCACCGCCGACGGCGGCATCCCGCTGCTGTCCCGCGTCATCGACGGCGGAGCCGCGGAGATCTCCCACACCGGCACGATGAACAGTCTGCGCGCAATGGCCGGGCCGAAGGAGTTCTTGCTGATCGCCGACTCCAAGCTGATCTCCTACGGCAACGTCACCGCCCTCATCAAGGCCGGGACCGATTTCATCGCACCGGCCCCCGCTTCCAAGGTCGACGATGCGGTCTGCGCCGCCCTCGACCTTGAGGCGGCCACCGTCGTGGACTACACCCCGGCCCGCGACGAGGACACCCCCGCCGGACAGCGCTAGACCTATCGGGTCCTGAAAGACACCCACCTACTGGCCGGACCCCGCAAGAGCGATCCCCCGCTCGAGGTGCGCCGGATCCTGGTGCACTCCACCGGCAACGCCAAGGGCCAGCGGCGAGCGCGTGAAAGACGCCTGGCCAAGGCCCGCGAGGACCTCGTCAAGCTCCAGCGTTCCGCCGGCGGCCGCTACTACAACACCGCCGAGAAGATCGCCGCACGCATCGGCGTGATCACCAAGACCCGCCGGGTCTCCGGCTGCCTGCGCACCGCGATCACCACGGACAAAACCGGACGGCCCGCCCTGTCCTGGCACTTCGATGAGGACGTGCTCCAGGCCGAGGCCGCCGTCGACGGCTGGTACG